>JAYPDK010000021.1:22299-26575 GCA_038125145.1 Candidatus Poseidoniaceae archaeon | reverse complement strand
TGCGCCTTCACCAACGTGCTCAACCCAGTGCTTGATCGCCTGCAGGTGTGGCGTCGGGCAGAGCGTCTGATCCACCTGCTGACGGGGGTCTCGCCGCGCATCGAAGCATCCCTGCCTGGGCAGGGGCCAACGCCGGAATGGGTGAAGGACATCGACCGTCGATACCGGGTGTCACACAGCGACTGGTGAGGCGCCGGACGTGGACCGTTCCCGTGGGCTCGAGAGGTCGACGCTTGCTTCGGGCATGATCGCCTTAAACGCGTCCAAATGCGGGCCCATCGAACTGATGAGGTCGACGTTGGGGTGGCTTCGGAGCACCATGCCGTCCATGTACATCAACGAGCGAATGATGGGGAAGGCTTCCTCGCCGAAGGTGCATCCTGCAAGGACGGCGGTTCGAACCGTTTTCATCATCTGCTGCGTGAGCGACACTTCGCTGACCGAGGTGCCCACGAAGCCGTCGTACAAGGTGTGCATGTCGCGCATGTAGCGTTCAAGCCGGGCACCGGTCGGGGGCGTGGACGCCATCCCGAGCATCGCCGTAAAGGCCCGGTCGAGGTCCCCTCGCGCAAGGTGCTCAAAGAATCCGAAGAGGGCCGCTCGAACGTGTTCAGGAGCCTCACAGATCGCGCCGGTGTCGATGAAGGTGTACACCCCCTCATCGTCGAGCATGGCGTTTCCGGGGTGAAGGTCACCGTGGAAGGTGCCCAGTCCAAACATGAACGCGCCTTGGATGCGGAACAACTGGAGCAGGTCCTCCCATCCGAGGTTGCCGTCGTTGATGCGGTCCTCGATGGACGGGTGGTGCACGCGCTCCACGACGAGGACGCGCTCGCCCGAGAGGTCCTCGTGCACCTCGGGGAAGCGCAGGAGTTCCATCGGGAACTCGGAGGCCACGGAGGCCATGGCCTCGTGGAGCCGTACTTGCCCTCGACGTTCGTTGCGCAGGTCAAGTTCGTCGAGCGTGTAGGCCTCGATGTGGTTCAGCAGCGCCATCGGGTTGCCCACCTTTCGGAGGCGAGGGGCGAAGAGGAGCACCATCGACATCCAACGCTTCATCCGGCGGACGTCTTTGACAAAGTCCGCTTCAAAATCGTCTTTGACGAACTTGACGACGACCTCCCGTCCGTCGAGCAAGCGAGCAGCGTGAACTTGACCGATGCTGGCCGCGGCCAGAGGCTCTTCCTCAATGTGCTCGAAGGCCGACCGGAAGTCCGGGGGGGCGCATCGCTCGAGCAGCCGTGATAGGGGGGCAGCACGAACGTTGTGGGTGCGTTGGTACAGGCCTTGGAGTTCCAGGCACCGCTCGGGAGGCAGCAGGTCTGGGCGAAGGGCGAGGATCTGACCCACCTTGACGGCGAGCAGGCCCATGTCCTGAATGCGTGACAGGTCGATGGGGCGCTTGCTTCGCACCATCCTGAAAAACCGGAGAAACGTCAGCATTCGCATGTTCCGTCCACCCTGTTGCACGGTATGAAGGCCCGTTCCTGTTCACGCCGCGACGCGGGTCAGCAGGTGGTACTGCCAGAGGTCGTCGGGCGTGCCGGCTCCCTCTCGGCGCCGAACCTCAATGTCCGAGCCGAGTGGGAAGCGCGTCATGAGGGCGCCCTCGATGATGCCGTCGTCCATCTCCCACATCGGCAGCACGTCGTCGTCGACCACCGGGGGGTGGTGGAGTCCAACCTGCACGTGGAAATCAGGATCGATGCCGTAGAGCAGCGTCCCAAGTCCAGCATGCTCCCACCAATCCATCATCTCGTCCAAGAACTCGATGTCGTTCTCGATGGACCGCAGGCTGAAGGCCAGTTCGTGCCCGACGCGGTTGCCGACCTGCCGCAGCATGCGACCGATGTCGATGCCGAGCACCTTCAGATTCGACAGCCGACCATCGCTCAACTTCTGACGGGCCTGGTTGACGGTGTCGCCAGCGGCGAAAAAGGCCTCTGGGTCGAAGGGGGTGTCCTCCTCTGGAAGGGCTCCGTCGAAGCCCAAGGCTTCGTGCAGGGATTCGAGGAAGGACCCTTCACCGATCGTCAACCGGAGCGGGTCGTTGATGCGGTTTTCCGTGAAGCGTGCCACGGCGAGGTCGAAGGGGATCGCTTCCTCCCAAATGGCGTCGATCAGGTTCTCCTGCGAGGTCGCGAAGGGTTCGGATTCAATGACGAGCGCAGCGTCCTCCTTGCCCCTGCCCACGGGATTCTCCTCCAAGTGAAGGAACTGAATGACGTACGCGTGGTCCTGCAGGAAGCCGTTCGAGTCGAGTTCGTCCGCATGTCGAATCTCGATGTTTGGGTCAAGTTGCTCGTAGAAGCGGAGGGTGCGTGGTTCCATCTGCGTGATCACCTGAACCACCACGCCGCGCACTGCTGCGGTGTTGACCGCTTCCAAGGCCTCCGAGCGGCAGAGGTGGAGGATCCCAAACCGTCCAAGCAGCAACACAAGGCGTTCTTCTGCTTCTTCGGCCATGCGTGTGAGGCGCTTGTAGATGTGGACCCGTTCTTTCAAGACAGCGAAGCGGGGCTCGTCGCGTTCACGTCGGATCGCTTCGAACGACGGGCTCTCGTCGATGGATTCGTTGAGGGCGTCAAAACCCTCCTGCAGGCGGTCCAGTTGCTCCCTGCGGGTGTCGATGATGTGCCGAACGGCCTCGTCCACCCTGAGGCTGGAGAACTGCATCGGCCGGTCGGCGGTGGCCGTGACAATGCCCATTTCTTGAAGACGAGAGAGGCTGTTGTACGCATCGAGGCGCGTGGTGTCGAGTTCTTTCGCGAGTTCACTCGCCTTCATCTTCGGATTGGTGCCGAGGACCATGATTGACCGTACCTCACGCTCGGTCAGGCCGGCCTCGAGGAGGAGCTGGTCCCACATCAGGCCTCACCGCCGGTCACGCTCGTGAGGTCGGCGAGGATCCTTGCGACGTGGCGCCGGGGCCTGAAGAGCCAGTCGTAAACGTGGTGGACCGTGTTGTCGGGGCCGATAAGGAAGGAGGACTTCGCCGGAAACCTTCCGAGGTACAAGGGGACGTTGTACGAATCGGCCACGGCTCGGTCGGGGTCCGAGAGCAGCGGGAAGGGCAGTCCGCCACTGAACGCCTCCTTGAATTCGCGGTGGCGGTCGGCGGAATCCTGGCCGATGCCAACGACGGAACATCCGGCGGACACGAACAGGTCGTGCTGCTCCTTGAAGGTCAAACAGCCGCGCTTGCAGGTTGGCGAGCCGTCTTTGGCGTAGAAGAAGACCAGGCGCCAGGTTCCGTCGAGGGTCGCGGAATCAAACACCGAACCGTCGTCCGAGGTCAGCACGAAGGCTGGTGCTGGTTGGCCCATCATGTCCGACGTCATTCGGCGCTCCTCGTTTGTGGAGAGGCGGGTGGCGGTTAAGATTGGTTCCCCCATGCGTCATGCCCCCCTGATGGACAACAAATGGCCCATGCGTTCCGCCTTGGTCTTCAGGTAGCGGATGTTGTGACGTCCTTGCCCAGCGAGGTGCTGCACGCGGTCTTCAACGTGAACACCGTGCTCGATGAGGCCTCTGCGCTTGAGTGGGTTGTTGGTCATGAGGCGAACCGTGTCGACACCGACGCTGCGCAGCATCTGTGCGGCGATGCCGTAGGTCCTGGCGTCCGCCGGGAGCCCAAGGGCGAGGTTGGCGTCAAGCGTGTCGTAGCCCTTGTCCTGCAGATGGTAGGCCTGCACCTTGGCGAACAAGCCGATGCCTCGTCCTTCTTGGCGAAGGTAGACGATGGCGCCAACGCCCGCCTTCTGGACGGTTCGCATCGCTAGGCGCAGTTGAGGGCCGCAATCGCACTTCAGGCTGCCAAAGGCATCGCCGGTGAGGCATTCGGAGTGAATTCGAACGAGGGGCGCGTGGGCTTTCGACACGTCGCCCACAGTGAGGAGGGCATGTTCCGCTCCGTTCTCTGGGTCAACAAAGGCCCGGATCGTGAAGGTTCCAAACTCCGTGGGGAGGTTGGCCGTCGCAGGGACGGTCGGCTGGTGTTCTGGAGGGAGCGTTAGCACCATCAGGCAAAATGGATGTTCTTCGGTATATGAACCGCTGTTGAGCGGCACAGGCGGTTGAACGGTTCTTGATATAAGGAAAGCATGCAGATTCCTCCGTGGCTGCAGCCCTAGCGGAAGAAACGGTGAAGCGGAGGCTCCACGTTCGCCCCCCCTGCGAAGGCCATGTCGGCCATCACGTGCTGTACTGGATGACCACCGCGCGACGGAGCAAGGACAACCTCGCTCTGCAGCACGCCATCCATCACGCCAGCCGT
>JAYPDK010000021.1:0-22199 GCA_038125145.1 Candidatus Poseidoniaceae archaeon | reverse complement strand
CGTCCACGTGGTGGACGGGAACGGTTTCATCGCCATGCGTCATGCTGACCGCGACTTCACGACAGCGCATTCCCTTCGGCGCCACCTCCACAAGACCATCGAAGACCACCTCGCTGACCTCCCCCTCCCAGAACCCCTCATCGGGGCCTTGGGCCTGCCAGATGTTGACCAATCACTCATCGACGCTGCATTCTCAGATACGGGGACGTTGCCGACCCCCTTCGAATTCATCTGGCGAACATCGGAAGGAGGTGCGGTTGGAAAGCAGGCGCTTTCAGCGCTGGACATTGACCACGAGGTGACCCCCGTTGCTCGAATGCGGGGCGGGAGCCGTGCCGCGGAAGAGCGATGGCGCTCCTTCCTCAACGGTCCACTTTCCTCGTACCATCAGGACCGGAATCACCCCGATCTCGACGGCGCCACCGGCCTCTCGCCTTGGTTGCATTTCGGGCACATCTCGGCACAACGAATGGTTCGGGACGTGCTCGACGCCAACGCGTGGGACCCCGGTCGCGTCAGTGGTCCTCACGACGGCCGCCGGGCGGGTTGGTGGGGCCTTGGCGAAGGTGCAGAAGCCTTCCTCGACCAGATCATCACGTGGCGCGATCTTTCCTTCATGCACTGCTACCGCACGGATGACCACGACCGCTACACCTCGCTCCCTCAGTGGGCGAAAACGACCCTCGACGAACACCGGAACGATGCGCGTCCGGCCGACTACACCTTCGAACAACTCGAAACGGCCGCCACGGACGATGAACTGTGGAACTCCGCACAGCGCCAACTTCTCAGGGACGGCGTCATCCAGAATTACCTCCGCATGCTCTGGGGGAAAAAAATCCTGGAATGGGCCCCTACGCCCGAACTTGCCTTCGAATGGATGATTTCGCTGAACGACCGATGGGCTGTGGACGGCCGGGATCCAAATTCCTACGGGGGCATCGGCTGGGTCTGCGGCAAGTTCGACCGCGGATGGACGGAGCGTGCGGTGTACGGGAAGGTCCGTTGCATGATGTCCCCGAACACCCGTCGCAAGGTCAAGGCAGAAGCCTACGTCCAGCGCTACGGCGCAGGCGCTGGCCTTCCATCGGGGTCGGCACGCTTCAGGATGCCTCCTCGCCAAGGCGTTTGACGGCTGTTCAAATACTCCTCAACGTTGTTGGTCATCGTGACCAACCCCCGACTTGCTGTTTCCGCGTGCTTGCTCGGCTCGAAGGTGCGGTACAACGGCGATGCGTGCGAATTCCGCCCGCTCTCGCGTCGTTGGTCGGAACACCTGGACCTGCTCGGTATGTGCCCGGAAGTTGGCATCGGACTCGGCGTGCCCCGGCCCACCATCCGGTTGAGCAGGGGCGACGACGGCGTCCGTCTCGTGCAGCCGTCGAGTGGGGAGGACCTCACGGACCGCATGGTGGCGTGGTCCGAGAAGACCATCGAGTCCCTCGTTGACCTCGGCATCGACGGTGTGGTCCTCAAGAAAGATTCACCCTCATGCGGTATCGAACGCGTCAAAGTGCATGGACGGCGCGAAGGCTCCCCCATGCGCAACGGCACAGGCATCTTCCCAATGGTGGCGCAAGCGCTCCATCCCCAGGTGCCGATGATCGAAGAGGGCCGCCTGAACGATGCGGAACAGGCCGAACACTTCCTCTCGCGCGTTCACTTTCATCATCGTTGGCGGCTTGCGGGTGCCGAGGGGTGGACGGCGGCTCGCCTCATGGCGTTCCACAACGAGCACAAGTTGTTCCTCGTGGCCCGGACCGCCGACGGAAAGCGCCGCCTCGGCCGTGTCATCGCGGATGGCTTTGACGCCGGCAAGCCAGCGAGCGAAGTGGCGCTGGCCTACATGATCGAGGCGCAACGAAGCCTTGGGAACCTCGTGCACCGCGGCCGATTTGCCCACGCCATGGAACGGGCCCTCGCCCGTCTTGGTGTCGACGTTGCACCGGGCGTCCGTCAGGACATCATCGCCTCCATCCACGACTACCGGCGTGGCCTCCTCCCGAGGATGGCGCCCATGCTGTTGATCGACCACCTCGCCCGGGCCTCGGGCGACGTGCCCAATTGGTTGGGTCACCTCGCGCAGCCCGTCCCCTCCAGCACCGGCGTTCTTCGGAGGGTCTGAGGTGCCGACCTTCACGCACGCCGCCGCCATGCCTGCCTCGCAGCAGCGGGTCTGGTCATGGTACGATGCTCCGGAGGCCTTTGTCCGCATCATGCCTGAATGGGAGCGGTTGACGCCCCTGGAACTTGGCGCCCTTGAGGACGGCGCGACCACGCGTTTTCGCATGCACCTTGGGCCCCTCCGTCCGGTCTGGGTGGCACGCCATCACGACGTGCAGCATGGGAGCGCCTTCTCCGACCGCATGGAGCGGGGGCCATTCGGCGCGTGGGATCACGAACACCGCATCACCGCGAACGGTACAACGTCGAGCGTCGACGATTCGGTCACCTGGCGCTTGCCGTTCCATCCGTTGACCGGCTGGACCGCGCCCATCACGGTTCTTCCTCGCCTGCGCACGATGTTCGCCTTCCGGTCCCGGCGCGTCAGGTTGGACCTTCGGCGAATTGAGGAGACGGCGGACCTCCCACGCCGGCGCGTGCTCGTTTCGGGGTCAACGGGATTGATCGGCACCCAAGTCTGCGCCTTCCTTCACGCCGCAGGCCATGAGGTCGTTCGTCTGCTGCGCACGAGCACCTCCCTGCCAAAGCACCTCGAAGGTCAACCGGTCGTCCGTTGGGACGACCGAACAGGAGACGTGCTCGAGGGGTCCCTCGAAGGCTTCGATGCTGTGATTCACCTCGCCGGAGCAGGCATCGGCGATCGCCGATGGTCAAAGGCTCGAATGGAGTTGATCCGCAGCAGCAGGACCGGGCCCACGACGCTGCTCGCCGAACGCCTCGCAGCGCTGAAGCATCCGCCTGAGGTGCTTCTCTCGGGATCGGCGGTGGGGATCTACGGGAACCGACCGGACGGCACGGTGGACGAATCGGCCGAGCTTGGCGAGGGCTTCCTCGATGAGGTCGCCCAAGCGTGGGAGTCGGCCACGCATCCGGCCTCGAACGCGGGCATTCGCGTCGTTCATCTGCGCACAGGCCTCGTGATGACGGCCGCAGGCGGCGTGCTCGCCAAGCAACTCCTTCCGGCCAAACTTGGAGCGGGGGGGCCCCTCGGCCACGGCAGGCAGCAGATTTCATGGATCTCGATGGACGATGAGGTCCATGCCATCCATCACCTCATGATGCATGAATCTGCATCGGGTCCGTACAACCTGACCTCGCCGAACCCCCTCCCTCAGCGGCAGTTCGCCCGCACCCTTGGGCGCGTGCTGCGCCGTCCCGCCTTCGCGCCGTTGCCAGGTTTTGTCTTGCGCGTGTTGTTTGGCCGCATGGCCCGGCCGTTGTTGCTTGAAGGGCAAGCGGCGGTCCCCACACGCTTGCTGGAATCGGGGTTTGAATTCGCCCATCCAGAACTTGAGGACTGCCTGCGGCACACCCTTGGGAGGACGGCGCCGGACCCGCTCGACCTGCATGAGTACCGTCGCTGAGCGTGAAGGATGCGGAGCCTCTATTGGCCCATCGCCGAGCGTATCCCCATGGTCGAGGTGCTGCCCGAAGGGTGGCCCGGGGTGCTGCGCACCTTTGTTTGGATTGCCGTGGGCGTGATGCTCCTACGCTTCTGGTTGTTCTTCCGCGTCTGGTGGCGACGCAAAGCATCCCTGTCGCGTGACTGGTGCGATTATTGCCGTCATCAGGCGCGTGCCGTGGTGGACGAAGAGGCCAGAACGGTCACGTTCTCGCACGTTCGAGATTTCACGTGGCGGTCGACCAAGGACCGCGATGAGCATTGGGAACGCGACGTCACCTTCGACCTGAACGCCATCAAAGACGTCTGGTACATCGTGGACCACTTTGGTTCCCTCAAGGGCATCGCCCACACCATGCTGACCTTCGAATTCATGGACGGCAAATCCGTGACCTTCTCCTTTGAGGCGCGACGCGACGGGCAGGACCGTTACTCCCCCTGGGAAGGGATGTGGCGCGCCTACGAACTCTACCTGTCCATCGGCTTCGAGCGCGACATGATCTACCTTCGAACGAACGCGCGGCGCAACCAAGTGCACCGGTACCGCACGACCACGTCGCGGCGCCGCGAACGGGAGTTGTTCATGCTGCTGGCCCGCCGGAGCGACGAGTTGGCCCGCACGCCGGAATGGTACCACTCGCTGTCGACCACATGCGCGACCGAACTCCGGAAGTTGATCAACGACGTGGCGCCAATCCGGGTTCCCTACGCATGGCGGCTGCTGCTTCCTGGTCACAGCGCACGCATGGCGTTCCGTCTCGGCCTGCTTGAACGGTGGGGCACCTACGAAGAAACCCGTGACTCCGCCCGAATCGACCTCATTGCTCAGGCGTGGGACGGCAGTGGTGCGTACAGCGCGATGCTGGATGCTGCCCTGCCGGAGCATCCCCGCTGAGGTCATCGGGCAATGGACAGCACGAGGTCGCCCTCCTCCACCTGAAGGCGAATCCGCGCGGAGGTGGCCACGTTGTGGACGCCCCTCGTGCCCGTCCGGAGGGTCACGTTGGCGAGGTCATGCAAGGTCCCCTGCAGGTGCAGGCCACGTACGACGCCCATGGGGTGTAGGCCGAGGATGGTGCCCTCCGCGACAGGCAGGTCGAACGCAGCACCGGGGGGGCAACGGCGGAGGGAGCCCTCCTCGAGGTGAAGCACGGCGTCGGAGCCGCTTTCGATCAGTGCAGCAGCCACGGCCTGTCGGTGGTCGAGGCGCCCACCGTCAAGGCCCACGACGTCCACGTGCGCCCCGTGGCGATGCACCATGCACCACGACAAGGACTTGCTCAGGTCGGTTCGGTCTTGGTCCGGAAGATGAATGGCTGTTCGTCCCTCTGCGTCGGCCGGCGCAACAGAATCGAGGTCGCCAAGCACGATGTCCACGGCGACGCCGAGGTGTTGTGCGTGGCGCAGGCCCCCATCGACCGCGATCACCTCATGTGCTGCTGAGGCCAACTGAGCCGCAACACCGTCGGACGGCAAACCTCCTGCGGCCAACAGCAGCAGGCGGTGCGCCATGAACGTGCACAGAAGGCACGCTGATGATGGTTCGCCATGCACGTGCAGCAACGCGAATCCTGCGAATGGTTTTGAACAGCCTTGCCCATCCTCAAGCATGGGCTCGATGCGTCACGCGCGGCTCCACGCCAGCATGCTCGTGGCCCTCATGCTCCTCTCTGGGATTGGCGCCATGGCGCCGGTCCTGCTCGATGGGCGAGCGACGGTTGCCTCAGCGGTGGACATCGGCGACGTGACCGACAGCCACGAATTTGGTGGAGACACCGTGTCCATCGCCGGATTGGTGAACGCAAACGTCCGGGAGGAGGCCGTGCTTGACCGGTGGACCGCCGAGGTGCTCGAAGCCATCGAGGGGAACCTCAGCGATGGCCCCCATCCCGTCCTCAGTCCAACGGGGGTGCTCCACGCATGCTGGGTCCTCGAGAACGGCAGCGTTCACCACGGACGCCTTGGGGCCGACGGCACGTGGTCGTCCAGCCGAGTGACCGTGGTATCGGAGGCGGGTGCGCTGTGCGCGCTCGACGTGACCACCGACGACCGAGCCCGCCTGCTCATCAAGGACGGTGCCGACCTTGTCGCGGCCCGCGAAGCCTTCCCGAACTCGATGTACCTCAATCAGGTCTGGCACCTTCGAACCTTTCTCGAAGGCCTCAACGCATCGAGCATCTCCCTGACCTTGCTTGAGGACCGCGAGCAGGCGGGCGTGGTCGACCTCGACGGGAGGCTCTGGCACGTGTCGTCCGATGGCGTTCGATGGAGCCACGAGTTGCTCGACAACGGCCCCGTCGTTGGTGAAGTCGACGTCACCTCGGTGAACGGTGCCGTGGAAATGTACGTCGTGCTCGACGGCGACCTGCTCAGCCTTCGTTTGACCGAAGCCGGTGTGCTACGTTCGATCATCGCCAGCGACGACGGCCTTCAGAGCATGATCGGTGTGGACCACGACCGGTCTGGGTTGACGCAGGTCGCGACGGTGGTCTCCGATGGAGCCTCGGTTGACCTTCAACTCATTCGAAGCCTCGTGGGCCAACGTCAGGGTCGCGTCGCTGGAACGCCGATGACGACCTTGACACTTGGCGAGGACGTGACGGAAAGCGCTCTTTCCGTCGGGGACCTCGACGCCGACGGCGCCGACGACATCGTGGTCAGCGATCTCGCCAGTTCCACCGTCACGGTGCATTGGGGGTCGTCGGACGGATCCGCCGCCTCCTCCAGCATCGTGGCTTCAGGCGCTGGATTTGGCACGGCGCTCGCGGTGGCCGATTTCGATGGCGACGGGACGGTGGACCTTGCCGTGGGTCATCCCGCTGACGATGCCGGCAACGGCTCGCTCAGCATCTACCGTGGAGGAAACCGGAGCCTCACCTCCTCACAGGCGACGTGGGTGATGTTCGGCAGCGACGGGGAGGGCCTTGGTACGACGTTGGTGGCCGTGCCCGACCTCAACGGCGACGGTGCGAACGAACTCGTCGCAGCCGGTCCTTCCTACACGGACGGGACCTCCAACGGACGCGTGCGCTTCTTCTTCGGCAACACGTCGGGGTCCCTCGACCTTGACCGCACCATCTCCCCAGTGCGCAACGGTCCTTCGTTCGGACGTGCGATGGCCGTGGGGGACCTGAACTGCGACAACACACCTGACCTGGTGGTCAGCAACACGGGAAACCTCTCGTCCCCTTCGGGGTATTCCAGCATCGAGATCTACCACGGCAGCAACGGCGGCTACAACGGAACACCGGACCGGACCTTCGTTTCCAACGTCCAAGGGCGACTCTTCGGGTACAGCCTCACCGTCCTCGACGACGTGGACGGGGACGGATGTGGCGATTTGCTGGTGAGTGAACCGTTGAACGGAACGGGAGAATACAACGGCGGACGCCTGTCCCTGTGGACAGGGGCGCCCTCGTTGTCGTCGATACCGGCGTGGACGCTGGACGGAACCTCGAACCAACGCCTCGGATTGTCCCTCACCCCCGCGGGCGACATCGACGGTGACGGCCGGTCCGACGTGCTCATCAGCAGTGCGGGCGGAAGTTCAAGCCCGGGACGGCTCGAACTCCGCTTCGGCTCGGACGACGGTTTGTCCGCGGACGTCCAGGTGCTCCGCACCGGCGGCTTGCAGCAGCGTGCTGGCTTCATGGCCGCGGCCACCGTCGACACGGACGGTGATGGGCTCGAGGAAATCGTCAGCAGCCTGCGCGCTGCTGGCTCGGGGAGCGCTGCATGGGACCTGAACCTCGAAATCCGAGAGCGAATCGACTGGGAGACCCTGACCTTCCCCCTCGACCGCGTACCGAGGACCCTCGACCTCAACACCGCACTGCGCGGCGAGACCTCGATGCTCGTCGTCGAAGACCACGATGCCTTCGGCAACGGGACCGTCGCGACGTTGTTTGAACACACCTTGGATGGGACACCTGGTGGGCAATGGGTCCGCACCGTGCTCGTCGACGTGGACGAAGACGGTGCTGGCCCACACGTTGGTGTGGTGGCGGACGGCGTCGGCCGAACGACCTTGGTGCTCAACGATGGTGGGAACCTCAGTGCGGTTCGCCCGAAGGGCGCCGTCGCGTTTGAGATGGACCTGTTGACAACGGGGACCTTTGGCGAACACCTTGGCACCGCAGTGCTGAGCGACGCCCAACACGTGGTGCTTGCGAGCAGCGGAGACAGCAAACTCTGGCATGCCTTTGACACCGGGTCGGGTTGGAGCACCTCGATGATCCGCAGCGGCGTGGACCTCGATGCGGACCCGCAGGCGGCGGCGCTGAGCAACGGGACCCTGCTGACGGTCTACCGGCCCAGTGGCACAACCCAGATTGAAGCCGCGTGGTACGACGGTTCAGCGTGGTCGCTGTCGACGCTTGACCTCGGCGGAAACGTCACCTCACCGGCCGTGGCCCTTGCCGCAGTTGGTGATGGCTTTGACCTGCTCGCCGTGGTGAACGACGGGGTCAGCACCAACCTCACCTTGATGCAAGCACGGTCCACGGGGAGCACCTTGACCTCGCTCGCTCAAGGCGTGTCGACCAACGCGGCGGTGCTTCTGCTGCCCGCCAGCGTCGACGGTCCTGGGCTGATGGCGCACGCGTCCTCCACCGAGGCCGTGCTTTTGATGGACAACGGGAACGAAATCGTCGAGGTCGATGGGTTCCGACCGACCGGGCTCAGCACAAGCACCCTCCCGAACTTGACCGCTGTTCAGGTCGCGGGCGTTGGTCCTCAACTTGCCGTCCGCTGGTCGTCGACCGAAGGTGCCCTGTGGACACCGAACGCTACCGCGACGAACCACTCGATTGCTTCCGACGTGCTCGGTGACGGTGGCGCGTGGGACCTCGGTGTCCTCGACGGTGATCTTCTGCTGTTCTCCTCCGCGTCGGGTGCGCTTCGATGGCACGCGTGGGGCCGTGGGACCGTCGACGCGTTCACCACCGTTCCCTTCGGGGACCGACGCGCCGACCACGCTGTGCTGCCCGCGACGGTGGGCGACCACCTCTCGCTCCTCCTCGTGGACGGGCCGTTGAACGACGTTGCGGTGCTGCACGTGGCCACCGACACGGACAGGGACCTGATTCCCGACAGCCTCGACGACCTTCCCGAGGTCGGCGGCCAGTGGGAGGACAGCGACGGTGACGGCTGGGGCGACCTCGCCACCGGTCCCTTTGCCGATCGGTGCCCGACGACGAACGGCCCCTCCCGCCTCGGCCTCCCCGGATGTGGCGACGCGGACAACGACGGATGGGACGACGAAACCGACGATTGCGTGTCGACCTCGGGAACATCGTGGTTCGACCGGCAAGGCTGCGAAGACAACGACCAGGACGGCTGGTCGACCAAGACCGGCTCGATGACCACCGGGGACAGTTTCATCCTCAACTGGAAGCAATCCTTGGACAGCGACGGTGACGGCTACGGCGACAACAACGGTCCAGATTGTTGCTCCGTCCCGTTGGACCCCAACAACATCCCCGATGCCTTCCCAGGCAACCCGCTCCAGTACAGGGACACCGACGGTGACGGCTGGGGCGACAACACGGCAGACCTCGTCACCGGCGACCAGTGCGTGTACGACTACGGAACGTCATGGAGGGACCGCCGGGGCTGCCCCGACCAGGACGGTGACGGTGCTTCCGACCCGCGACCGCCGGAAGACTTCCCCTACAACTGGTCCGTGGAAGAAGGGGCCGACATGTGGCCGCAAGACCCCACGCAGTGGGCCGACAGCGACGGTGACGGCTACGGCGACAACGGTTCCAGCGGCGCGACCAACCCCGATCGCTTCCCATCGTTGATCGGCGCCGCCTTTGACGACGACGACGACGGCGTTCCCGACAACTGGACTGCATTCTACGATGCGAACAACGCGTCCACACACGGAGGGCTCACGCTCGACGGATGCCTTGGCGTCTGGGGCAACTCAAGTTGGGGCATCGAAGAGGTCGACGGTGTGGACACCGTCGTGCCGCTCTACGGCTGCCCAGACACGGACGGCGACGGTCGAGCGAACATGCACGACGCCTTCCCCGCAGACAAGACCCAGCAAACGGACACCGATGGCGACGGGTTTGGCGACAGCATCACTGGAACCGCAGGCGACGAATGCCCGTACACGCCCGGCGTGCTGGAAGGGACGCCCACCGTGGCCGGTGGGACAGGACGAGGGTGCCCCCTGGTGCTGACCGACGATGCAGACGGAGACGGCGTGTACGACGACGACGACCTTTGCCCTGCCACGCCCGCCAGCGCAGTGGTGGACACGAACGGTTGCGCAGCCTCGCAGCGGGACAGCGACGGCGACGGCGTCAACGATGCGATGGACATGTGTCCGGGAACGACCGACGCTTCCACCATCGACGCCATCGGCTGCGATGCAGCCCAGCAGCAGCAGGACACCGACGGGGACGGTGTCCCCGACCCGAGCGATGCCTGTCCCGGCTCTGCCATGGGCGCGGAGGTGGATGCAGACGGCTGCGCCTCAGACCAGCGTGACAGCGACGGTGACGGCGTTGTAGACGCCGACGACGCCTGTCCTGCAACGCCATCGGGGCAACCTGTCGATGCCACTGGATGCCTCGACGAAGCCGCCCTCGATCAGGACCTTGACGGTGACGGCTTCTTTGGCGCGCCGTCGTGGGACGAAGGCCCGGATGGACGGCGCCTCAACCAAACCGGTGACGCCTTCCCCTTGGACGCGACGCAGTGGAACGACACCGACGGTGACGGCTACGGCGATGAGCCCGGCGGCAGCACGCCAGACGCCTGCCCCGAAGAGGCAGGGACCTCGCTTGCCTCCTTGCTCTACAACATCGATCGCTTCGGTTGTCCGGACGATGACGGCGACGGATGGGTCGACGAACCCTTCCCGCAGGACCCCACCCAGTACATCGATGAGGACCAGGATGGCTTTGGCGACAACGCATCCGGGAACGCTCCGGATCTTTGTCCCGGCACACAACCCGCCTTCCGTGACCTGGTGAACGACGCAGGTTGTTCCCCGATGCAACTGGACAGCGACGACGATGGCATCGTTGACTTCAGCGACCTCTGCCCCGACGAACCGATGGGCGTCGACGGCTTTGCCGACGGCTGCCCGCGTTCCGATGCCGGTGGCGACGAGGACCCCCTGCTCATCTTAGGGCAACCGCTCATGGTGGTGGTTGGCGGCGGTGTCGGCGGCGTGGTCGCCCTCGTGCTGGTTGTCAGCGTCCTCGGACGCGTGCTCAAGGGTCGTGATGACGACGATGAGGATGAGGACGCGTGGGACGACGAGGATGACGATGACGACGATGTCTGGTCGTCCAGCACCAGCGCCGTTCGGTCCAAGGCGACCCCGTCCGCTCAGAAGCCTGCCGCTCGTGGTCCTGCACAAGCACCGGCCAGGTCCACTCCCAGCGGCCCTCCCGGTCGTGGCCCGTCCACGCCACCACGCTCAGGTGGACCGCCCGGAGCGGGCCCGCCTGGCCGTGCCTCCCCCTCCTCTGGCCCCTCACGTGGCGGTCCGCCTGGCGGTGGCCCTCCCGGTCGTACGAACAATGCGCCGCAAGGCGGTCCTCCCCGCCAGGGTCCTCCCGGTGGTGGCCCGCCGGGTCGCCCCGCGCCCGAACCAGCAGCGCCGAAACGCGCGTCCCGAAAGCGTGTGACGGTGTCGCCCGAAGACGAGGCGGGGCCCACGCGCCGCCGAGCGAAGGTCGAGGTTGACCTGTCGATGTTCGCGGCCGACCAGGCTGCGGATCGCCGTGCTGCGGTGGAATGGGTCGCGGCCGAACTGGCATCGGGCGGCGCGGAGCGCACCGTGTTGATGCAACTCCAATCGACGGGTTGGACGGCGGTGCAATCGCGCGCCATCATCGACCTCGCGGCCTCCTCGGGAAGGGATTGATTAGGGGCTCGCGGCTGGCGGAGGCGTCGATGCACCATGGGGCCCGAGCAGCAAGGAATTGAGGTGGACGATGCCGCCGCCTACTTCGGAGCCACGTCGTCGTCCGAAGGCCTCCACGCCATGCTCAGCATGCCCCGTGAGGACGCGCTTGTCGCGTTCTTCCGCCAACTCTCTGACCTCGTTTTGCAACCCGGCGACTTTGATTTCGAGGCCGCGGGAGCCCGCATGGCGTGCGAAGGCGGGGAACTGTACTACCTCGTCGCAGGTCACTTGGGCCTGATGTCGATGGCGGACCCCTTGCTGCACCACCTTGGAGCCCCTGATTCAACCGGGGAAGTCCACGCAGCGACCTCGTCGCTCGATGGAGCAGCCGCAGAGCCGTTGCTCCGGCTCGCGGACCCAATGCGCATCCTTCGCTTGCTGGCCATCGCTCAGGAAACCGGAGGTGAGGACGAGGTGCGGCGCTACCTTGGTGGCCTTGAGCAGCGCTTCGCCAATCCGGCCGTCCACGAGGACGACCTGCTTCGTCTGGCTTCAGAGGTCGATGCCTCCCTCGATGTTGCTGGTCAGGTGATCCCGGTGCCGATGCTGGCCAACGCCAACGCGAGCGCTGTGGCCTTGGAGGTCCGCGCCACGGAACTGCCGGTGATTCCTCCGGTCCAGACGCTCGCCCCCTCCCCCACTCCCGCCCCCAAGAGCACCCCCGTTCCGCTCCCCCCATCCTCGGAACCGAGCAGCGACGGAAGCGTTCCGCTTCCTCCCTCCCCAGCATCCAGCAGCGGCGGAGCCGTGCCCCTTCCCCCGGCCGCAGCCGAAGTGAGCCGGCCGGTTGAGGAACGGCCCTTGGACGACCGTCGGATGGACGCCGCCGCTGCCGATGCCTTTGCGGGTGCCTTTGGCTCCAGCCTCAGCGCCGAGGAAGAAGGGCCCCTCCCTCTGAAGGATCGGTTTGAACTCGCCGACGACGACGGTTCTGGCGGTCTCTCCGTGGAGGAATTGGCCGAGGCGACCGGCACAGACCTCGAAGAAGCGGCGCGCCTTCATGCCGCAGCGGACGCGGACGGCGACGGGCAGGTGACCATCGAGGAATTCGCAGGTTCCGAAGCAGCCGTGAAGGCGGCCTCGCTTCCACGTCCCGTTCGGGCCGCACCCGTTCGGGCGCCCGTCGCACAGGCCGCTCCCGCGCAGCAGCCAACGCAGCCCCAACACGCGTGGCCCCAACAACCGCAGCCTGCCCAACACGGGTCGTGGCCCCAGCAACAGCAGCAGACGCTTGGTGGTCTTGCCGGGCAACAGCGGGGCGCATGGCCGCAACAGCAGGGTTGGGGCCAGGCCATGCCGCAACAAGGCTGGGGGCAGCCGCAGCAGGGGTGGGTCCCTCAACCCATGCACAACGTGCCTCCAACCATCCCATCGGGCCTCCGTTGTCCCGGCTGTGGGATTGGCATTGACGGTCAGTGGCGCTTCTGCCCGGTGTGCGGCAGCAGGAATCCGGCCATGCCGTATTGATCACTCGTCGAGCAGGCGGCCGTCGTCGAACAACGGTTCAACGTCCAATTGAATGGTCGGTGCGCGCATCACGCAGGAAAAGGTGGTGCCCACCGCGGCGTTCCCTCCGCCCGAGGTGTTGTCGCCGAATTGGAAGTAGCAGGTGCCCAAGCATTTCTCGTCCTCGAGCAGGTTTCCGGTCAGGATCGCCGCTGGATTCATGCCGAACCCAAACTCGGCCACCGTGCCGAGCAGGTCCCGTTCCTTCGGACGAAGGCCCTCCCTGATTTCTTCGAAGGTGCGTCGGATCCGACCCGCCATTTCACTGCCTGAGATGTTGGTCAGGACCCCGTCTTCGATGGTCATGCGCACCTCCTCCTCAATGAGCGTCCCTTCCCAGCTCCCGTCAAGCACGATCGTGCCGTTCATGGTCCCTTCTCGGGGCATGACGTACGCTTTGCCGGCAGGAAGGTTGGTCAGCATTTTCGGGCGGTTGCAGATGCCGTTGTCGTCGAACACCCAATCTCGCCAGGCGACCTCGAAACTGAGTTCGGTGCCTCTCGCACTCCGGACGTTCACGATGCGCTTGCGGCGGACCCTGTTCGAGAGGCGAGCAATCTGTTGCTTGAGGGCCGAAAAGTCGGCCGACATCCCACCCCCTTGGAACATCTCCAGGGTCATGCCCGGCATGGTGGCGATGCGTGCTCCTTCCGCCAAAGCGGCGCGAACGGCCTTGGTATGGGTCAGCGAGAAGCGCGTTGGTGCAATCACCACTTGCTGTTGCCGCATGAGGTTCGCCACGGGGGCCGGTGGCTCTTGCCCATGATGCCGACCTTTCGGCATCAACATGAGGAGGACCCGGTCGGAGCGCATGAGGGCCGCCTCGTGGAGTGCGGCCCCAATCTCAGCGGTGGTTGGGTCACACACGATCAGCACGTTCTCGTTCCGACGAACGTCCATGCAGGTCTCGACCACGCGCAGTGCGCTGGACGCAAGGTGATTCTCCGTCGGTGCAGCCTCCCCCTCCGGAGGTGAGGTCGCCGCGGAGGCCGCGCCTTCCTCGAGGATCGCGGCCAGGTCGTCGTCGGTGGCGCTCGGAGGCGCTGCCTCCCCCTCGCTCCGGCGTCGGAACGGCAGCACCATACCACCTCCTGAGGCTCCATCGTCTTCAACCTGAGTCCGGATTCACGGCATCGCAAGCCTTGAGCGGGCAGGTCGAATGGACGCGGCATGAGCGCGAAGCACGACCTGCTTGAACGGGTCAAGGACATCCATCGTCTTGGTTCAATCCAAGGCCACCTTGGGTGGGACCGTGAGGCCCTGATGCCACCCAAGGGGGCCGCTGCTCGGTCCGACGTCCTTGCTTGGCTCGCGGCCGAGTCCCACCGTCGCATGGTGGACGACGACCTCGGCGCCCTGCTCGACGCTGTGGCGGGCGAAGCGGTCGACGACCCCGACCTTGGGGCGACGGTGCGGGATGTGAAGCGCAGCCGCGACCGCGCCCTGCGCTTGCCGGAATCCTTTGTGGCGGATTTTGCACGGAAGCGCAGCATCGCGCAGGGGGTCTGGCAGCAGGCACGGGCGGCCTCGGACTTCGCGACCTTCGCGCCACACCTGCAAGACTTGGTGGACATGACGAAGCAACGTGTGAACCTGCTTGGTGTGGAAGGCCCTGCCTACAACGCCTTGCTCGACGACTACGAGATTGGATCGACGATGGCCGCCTACGACCCCTTGTTTGCCGGTTTGAAAGAGCGCCTTGTTCCGCTCCTCGCACGCATCATGGCGGCCAGCGAGGGCACACCGATGCCGACCCTGCCCGCGGAGGCCACCTTCCCCATCGCCGCCCAGGAAGCCTTCTGCAGGAGGGTGAGTGCACACATGGGCTTCGATTTTGAAGCCGGTCGCATGGACGTCTCCACGCATCCCTTCTCCGCCGGGCTGTGGCCGGGCGACACGCGGTTCACCACGCGTTTTGATGAACGGGACCCCTTTTCCTGCTTGTACGCCGTCATGCACGAGACCGGTCATGCGCTCTACGAACAGGGCTTGCCCGACGTCCATGCCTTCACCCCACGTGGCAAGGCGATTTCCTTGGGCGTTCATGAATCGCAATCGCGGTTTTGGGAGAACCAAATTGGGCGCACCGAGGCCTTCTGGACGGTGGCTGGGCCATGGTTCCACGACGCGTTCCCGAACCTTCCCCAGATGGACGCCGCCACCATGAACCGCATCGCAAACAAGGTGGAGCCCGGTTTCATCAGGGTCGAGGCTGACGAAGTGACCTACAATCTGCATATCATGCTGCGGTACGAACTTGAGAAGGCGATGTTCGACGGCCGGCTCGCTGTGGCGGAGGTGCCGGCCACGTGGAACGCGATGTTCCTCGACTGGTTCGGCCTCGACGTTCCCGAAGACCGTCTCGGTTGTTTGCAAGACATCCATTGGTCGATGGGTGCCTTCGGCTACTTCCCAACCTACACCTTGGGGAACCTGTACGCCGCCCAACTGCTCGAAGCGATGACCCACGACGTCGGCGACGTGGACGCACTCATCGCCTCAGGTGCTTGGTCGGCTCCGTTGGCGTGGCTTCGGGAACGCATCCATGAACGAGGCAGCCTGCACCTCCCAGAGGCGCTCATCGAGGAGGCGACCGGGCGAGCACCGACCCCCGAACCCTTCCTGACGTACGTGGAA
This sequence comes from Candidatus Poseidoniaceae archaeon, assembly GCA_038125145.1. GTDB lineage: Archaea > Thermoplasmatota > Poseidoniia > Poseidoniales > Poseidoniaceae > MGIIa-L3. The sequence goes on along the minus strand of JAYPDK010000021.1, from coordinate 6,537 downwards.
CGCAAGTATTCCGCGCTGTACGGGCTCTGATGACCTGCGTCCTCAAGCGGCGTGGAGATCCATGGCCCGGCGGTAGGCTGCGAGGTAGGCGTCGACTTCCTGTTGCATGGTGAACCGCTCAAGCACCCGAGCGCGACCCGCACGTCCCTTGCCGGCAAGTGCTGCTCGGTCCTGAAGTTCGCTCAGCACCGTCGAGGAGAAGGCTTCGGCGTCACCCAGGGTGTAGGTCGCGCCGACCGTAGCATCGACGGTTTCTGGCATGGGTCCGTGGTTCACGGTCACGACAGGGGTCGCTGAGGCCATGGCCTCGATTGGGATCATGCCAAGGCCCTCGTACAACGAAGGGAAGACCACAAGATCCGCGGCACGGTAGGCCATGGCCAAGTCGTCGAAGGGCAGGCTGGATTCGATCTGGACCGCATCCTCAACGCCAAGCCGCGTGGCCTGAGTGAGCAGGCGGGAGCGAAGGTGACCGCGTCCGACGATGGCCAATTTCACGTCAGGCGAGGCGGCATGGAGGTGTGCAAATCCCTTGAGCAGCGTGGCGTACCCTTTCCTGGCAGCGAGGCGCCCAACGGCCAACAGGAGGGGTTGACCATCGCCCGCTCCGAGGCGATTCCGGAGGGCCACGATGTCGTCCTCGTCTGCGGGTTCGGCTGGCCGGAACATCTCGGTGTCGATGCCCCAATGCACCACCTCACACGCCCACGTCGACGGCGTGCGGTACCGTTCCATGAATTCGTTGCGGCTGAAGGCCGAGATGGCCACGCAGACGCTCTCGTCCACCGCCGCCTGCTCGAAGCGAGCGTAGTGCCCCGCGGTCAGGAGGATGGCGAGGTCGTTTGGATTGGCAATCGCGGCGGGCTCCTTCATGCGCCGTGCCATCAGCAATCCGTCCCGCTCGCCGATCCATGACCCGTGCAGGGTCGTGACGGAGGGCGCCACCGTGGCGTGGCATGACCGGAACTGGCGGCGGCTCCACGACGTCAGCGGCGCGTGCACGTGCACCACATCGACAGGGTCCTCAGCGTGCACCGCCTTGAGGGCCTTGAGCGCGTGCCGGCCGTAGGAGCGGGTGAAGGCCATCGGCGCCTTGAGCCATGGTACCTCGACGATGCGGACGCCCTCGAGGGCAGGGGCCTCGCCTGAGCCACGGCGCGTGATGACGGTGACCCGATGGCCAGCGCGTCCGAGTTCAGCGCAGAGGTGGAAGATGGTGGTGGCCATCCCACCCCATCGAGGGGGGTACTCACCAGCGAGCATCGCGATGTGCACGGTGGACCCCGGGTCGAACACGAGGCCTGCGGTTTCAACCGTTTGTCCCTGCGAGGGTGATTGACTCACGCCCACGGCATCATGACCAGGGGCCGACCGGTCGAGCCCGGCGCCACGAGGACCTCGCCCTTTGGGCCGGTCCGAGCGCTGCGTTCGAAGACAGGTACACCGTCCACAAGCGTCCACACCGGCCATCCGACGAGGGAGCGTCCGTGGAAGGGGTTCCAGCCAACGCGGCTCCACGCGTTCGCGTCATCCACCGTGTGCTGTGTGACCATGTCCACCAGCACAAGGTCGGCGTCCGCACCGACCTCAAGGCGGCCTTTGCCCACCATGGCGTAGCAGTCGGCGACGTTCGTCGACATCCAGCGAACCACGTCTTCGACGGTGCACGCGCCCCGAGCAGCGTGGGTCAGCATCACGGGGAGCGACGTTTCCACGCCGGGCATCCCCGACGGGGCCGCAGGGAAGCCCAACGCCTTCGCCTCCAGGGTGTGGGGCGCATGGTCGGTCGCCATGCAGTTGATCGTCCCGTCCCGCAACCGGTTCCAGAGGGTCGTTCGGTCCGCGGCGTACCGGATGGGTGGGTTCATCTTGAGACGGGTGCCCTGTTCCTCGACGTCCTTCTCGTCAAAGGTGAGGTGCTGAGGGAGCGTTTCCACGGTGATGCACGGCCCTTCCCCGTCCTCGGACGGAAGGCGGGTGCGCCCGGCCAACCAGTCGGCTTCGAGGCCCGAGGTCAGATGGAGCACGTGCAGCCGGTGGCCGTGCGTCGTGGCGAGGTTGACCGCCAGTTGCGTGGCCAAGAGGGCGGTGACGTCGTCGCGCCATTCGGCATGCGCGGCCATGTCGGTGCGGTCGGCGAAGGTTTCCTTCCGCTCGATGAGCCGGTCTTCGTCTTCAGCATGGACGGCGATCAGCCCTGCTGTGCCTTGGAAGATCCGGTCCAGCGCCCCTTCTTCGCTGACAAGCAGGGATCCTGTCGAACTGCCCATGAAGATCTTGATGCCGCACACCCCAGGGCGAGCCACCGGCGCGTCCGGTGTGCCGACCGCCTCTTGCAGGTCCGACAGGTTGTCCGGCGTCGCGCCGATGAAAAAGCCGTGGTGAGCGACGGCGGTTGCCCCCGCGCTGGCAATTTTGGACTCAATGGCGTCCACGGTCGTGGCGGCAGGGGCGTTGTTCGGCATGTCGAGGAAGGCGGTCACGCCCCCGCTCACGGCCGCTCTGCTGCCGCTGCCAAGGTCCTCCTTTTCCGGTTGCCCAGGCTCCCGAAAGTGGACTTGAGGGTCGATGGCGCCCGGAAGGAGGTGAAGTCCGCGTCCATCGATGTGAACTTCGGTTCCTCCATGCGGCAGCAGTCCGCCGCCTGGCAGAATTTCTGTGATGACCCCTCGTTCTGCCCGGAGGTCGGCGACGCAGGTCCCGGTGGGGAGGACGGCCATCGCGTCGGTGATGAGCACGTCGCCAACGGAGGACATGCACAAGGGTCCGGCGTGCGGTCCTTGAAGGTCAGCGTCGGCGCGCGTCCTTCGGTCGGAAGGCGTTGCACACGTCGTCGTCCATGTCGAGGTAGGCGCCGCCGATCAGGTCCACGGCGTACGGCACGGCTTTCCAGATGACGTCAATGGTTTCCCGGATGGATTTCGGCCTGCCTGGGAGGTTGAACACCAGCGATGAGCCTCGGACACCGCCGAGCTGACGTGAGAGGATGGCGGTGGGGACGAAGGCCAACGACACCGCGCGCATCTGTTCACCGAAGCCGGGGAGCACGCGGTCCAGCACGGCTTCGGTGGCGTCCGGCGTCACGTCCCTCGGTGCAGGGCCCGTGCCGCCGGTGGTGACGACCACGTCGCAGCCCACCTCGTCGCACAGGTGCGTCAGGGCCTCGACGATGGTGTCCTTCTCATCAGGGACGCAGCGGTAATGGACCTCAGCGGGGGAGCGCACGGCTTCCTCAAGGAAACCAAGGATGGCGGGGCCGCCCTCGTCTTCGTAGGCCCCCGTGCTGGCCCGGTCGCTCACCGTGACGATGCCAATGGTGGCCGTGTCCCCGACATGGCCATCCCGGCCCGGCAAGGAGGTGTGTTCCTTCATCCGAAGCCCTCACGATTGCCCGTACTTCGCGTGCACGTTGGCGTGGAAGTTGTCGAGCAGGGTGTCTTCGAAGAGTTCGGCCTGACGTCGCAATTTGGTCGAGCGCATGTGGAGGTAGGCGATGAGCACGAACACGAAGATGGCGATTGGAATCATTGCTTCGAGTTTGTAGGCGTGCATGAACCGGATGATGCCGTCCGCCGTGTACGCCCACGTGATGGAAGCCGCACCTCCGCCCAGCATCACGGCCCACAGCACCCTGAGGAATTTCATCCGCGAGAGCATGCCCAGCATCGAGCCGACAATCACACCCGACGCCATGAAGGGGATCCACACGAAGACGATGAGGCCCCAGAAGCCCCACCGGTTGATCAGTTCCCGCTTTTCGTTCGCGGTGTACTCCACCGTGGAGAGGAGGTCGCCGAGGAACTTCGTCTGCAAGACGCGTCCTCCAAGTCCGTCCTGCCGGGCGACCGCCGCGATGCGCTCGTCGTTGGTGGTCGAGTGCTCGACGCGTCCTGCGCCGGAACGGTCCGCGAGGGTGTGGACCTGGTTCCTGACCTTGACAATCAGGTCCTGCGTGTCGAGCAGGTCCCCGTTGCGCGTTTCGATGAAGGCGCGAAGGTCCTGCTCCACCTCGTTGGTGGTCGTCTTGAACCGGAAGAAGGCCAGGCGGAGCGTGGGCCTGTAGACGACGGAGACGAAGATCAGCCGGTCGTCGCTGGTGACCACAGCGCCCTCCATCCGGATGTTGCTGGCCCGTGCGAAGAAGAGGTCAAGGCTGTCACGCACGTCCTCCTCGACACGGGCCAAGGTGTGGAGTTCGCTGAAGAAGGCGCTGTAGTCCTGATGCTCCATAGGTCCGTCGTCGCTTGCGGTGCTGCCGCCGAACCCGAGGCCGGTGTTGAGGTCGACTCCTTTCTGGTCGATCGGACGGACGTTCAGCTGCACGGGTTTGAACACGCGGAAGATGGCAAACTCGCCGAGGACCTCACGCAGCACTTCTGCGCGCACGTCCTTGGCGTCGGACAGGGTGTCCTGCGTGGTGCTGTAGGGCACCATGATGTCGATGGAGAGTTCCCGGGATTCGACCTTGAACAACTCCCAATCGACCGTAATGTGAAGGTTGGTCGCTAATTTCCGGACGGTTTCAGTGACAACGTGCTCGATGTGCTTGTTCGAGAGCATGTCGTCGGTCTCTTGGTGGTAGACCTTGTACATCAGCGGGTAGAGGAGAAGCAGGCTCACGGCGGAGAGGGAGAGGGAGATGAAGGCCATCCACCATGCCGGGATCCCGGCCGCTCCACCGGTGAGCATCGCCGTTTCTCGGCCGCCACCAAGTTCAGCGCCCATGAGCACGAATCCCCAGTTGCCCAACTCCCGCATGGTCCAACAGGTGCGCGTTCCCGCCTCGAGGATGGTCGCTTCGAGGTGTTCGTCCGAATCAACAAACGGCAAGAACGCGAGCGCACCGCCGACGGATTGGACTTCCACGCCAAGTTCGTTCTTGAGGGGCCATGTCCCGTTGATCTCAACGGGTTCGGTCGGGTTCTCCAGGTCAAAGACCGTGATCAGGACCTTGAGCGTGTAATGGTCGGGGTCGAGTTCGGCGAAACTCATGTGCGTTGAGACATGTCCCGCATTGCCGACTTCCCGATCTTCGTTGTTGTTGTACACCACAATGCCGGTGGCGTCGTCGTGCTGGAGGATCAACTGCATCGTGATGTTGGCCATGCCAACAGGCAGGTTGTACCCACCGACGGACAATTGCTCGAGGTCGTTGTCCGGGTAGATGTGAATCCACGGTTCATCGGTGACCTCGTTGCACTCCCCACTGGGGTCGAGGACCGTTTTGGAGGCGGTGTGGTCGAGCCAGGTCGACGTTCCGAACGCCCCACCGGACATCGAAAAAAGCAGGAGGGCAAAGATGGCACCGTAGATGAAGCCGCTGATCAGCACGACGTCCTCAACGGCGCTGGGGAAGCGCCGTCGCACGTCACCCGTGCGCCGTTTGCGGATTTCTTCGAGCTCTCGACCAAGCCCCCCGTCCGCCTCCTCGGGAACCTCTTCTTCGGGAGCCGCGACGTCCTCCTCGCGGCTCATGCAACACCATCGTCTCGTCGCTCTTGAAGCCATTGTCGTCGACGTGCCCTCCCTTGATGCATCGGAAGCCTTGAAGGGCAGGTGCCTGTGGCCGAATCGCTCAGGGACAGTAGCTTAGTTGGGAGAGCGCGGCACTGAAGATGCCGAGGTCGCTGGTTCAAGTCCGGCCTGTCCCACTCTCATCGCGAGACGTCGGTCACGTGGGACAGGCCTCAGGTCGGGTTTCCTCCGCTGTGCAGCGTTGCGGCACGTCCAACCCTCCCATCCGGCCTGTCCGACGCTCATCGCGAGACGTCGGTCACGTGGGGCAGGCCTAAGGTCGGGTTTCCTCCGCTGTGCAGCGTTGCAGCACGTCCAACCCTCCCATCCGGCCAGCCCCTCCTCATCGTCAGACGTCGGTCACGTGGGACAGGCCTCAGGTCGGGTTTCCTTTGCCGAGCGACGCCACACGCAGCACAAACCGCACATCTGAAAATCCTGCTTCGTTCTCTTCGCGCGTGAGCGAGGGCCTTGACGCGGACACGGCGTTGCGGACCTGGTACGCTCAGCAGGACGTGATCGACCTCGGTTGGTTGAGCCATCCTTCCCGTCACCATTTCCGCTGGCGGCAACCCGACGGGCGTTGGGTGATGGCCAAGCGTCGGTTTTCGAGCGGCCAAGCCTTGGTGCGTCACCTCGGCGCCCGCCTCCCCGCGGACCTCTACGTTTCCACGGCGTCGTGGTTGGATCCCGTCGACCTGCCGGGACTGAGGGACATGACCAAGCCTGCACCCGTGATCTTGGACCACCTTGTGGTGTTCGACCTCGACCTCGGCCCCTTTTCCTGGCAACGGTTGGAGACGGTGCGAAAAACGGCCTCAGCCCTGCATCGATGGGTGGAGGGACACACCGACCTTCAGCCGCTTCATGTCACCTTTTCTGGTGGGAAAGGGTTTCACCTTGTCTACCGCGACCCCGACAGGTCCGCCTTTGCCATCGAGGAGCCGAGGGCCCGGGAAGAGGCTGTGCGTGAAGCACGGGCGGCCTTGCTTCAACGGGTCCTGGATGCAGGGCATGCTGTGG
>JAYPDK010000020.1:22288-26851 GCA_038125145.1 Candidatus Poseidoniaceae archaeon | reverse complement strand
GCCACATCCAGCGCCTCGTCACCGGTGACCACCACGTGCACGTCCTCCGAGGACCGAGGCCATCCCCCGGGGTTGTCGATTCCAAGCGGGCTACCAAAGCCTTCGACCTGGGTCGGAGCCACCACGGGGAGAAGGCCTCCGAGCATCATCGAAGCCACCACAAACGCGACGAAGGAAACTCGCCCTTTCCACGCCCATGACCAATCTTGTCGGCCTGCAGGACTGACGACGGAGAGGGCAGCAAGTGCTCCACCAGCAACAAACAGCCCACCAGGAACGAGCCACCAGGCTACAATGAGAACACCCAACACGCCCATCAGTCGCTTGCAGTCTTCGAGCGGAGGCGCATCGACGTCCGATGTGAACGAACGGGAGCGAACCACGGCAAGGACGCCGATGGCGACGGCCAGGAAGGAAGGGACGACGTAGGACATGCTTCACCAGCGGCGCTCACCTGCATACGTTGAAACCTGCGGCGTTCAAGGTCCGGACGAGGTGTGAACGTGGACCTGCTGTTGCGGCTCGAGGGCGTGACGCACCGCCATCTGGTCCCAGACCCTGACCATCGTCTTCGCCGGCGAGCGGGGCCGGGTATCCATGACGTTGGCCTCGACCTCCTTCGCGGGGAAATCCTTGGGCTCGTTGGACGAAACGGTTCAGGAAAGACAACCCTCCTTCGCACGCTCGCCGGCGTCCTTGAGGTTCAGGCCGGTGTGGTTTTGGACGGTGAAGGAGCGGCCATGGACGCGGCTCAGCGGCGACAACGCGTGGGCCACATGCCTGAACAAGTTCGGTGGCAGGGGCGAGCGACGCCTCGGTCGACGCTCATGGAACTCGCGGTGATGGACGGCGGGCGGTTGGACCTGATCGATGGCGTCATGCGATTGGTCGGGATTCACGAACGCTCAAACGACATGCTCGACAGCCTCAGTCAGGGCATGCGGCAACGCCTCACGTTGGCGACCGCCATGTTGGCCAGTCCCGACGTGCTCCTGCTTGACGAGCCCTACAACGGACTCGACCCCTCCGCTGCTCGGAGCCTCACGCGTGTGCTCCAACGCTTGGCCCAGCGTGGTGTTACCGTGGTGGTCTCCTCGCATCACCTTGGACACCTCTCAGGATTGGTCGACCGGCTTGTGTTGCTTGAACGTGGGCGAATCGTTGCTGAAGGAAGCGCGGAGTCCCTTGCCGACACCATCGGCCTCGACCGGCCGTGGGTGACCGTGGTCGAAGGCCAACGCCCTTCCGAAGACGCCGTGGCGCTTGGCGACGGCCTCTGGGAGCTGACTGGACCGCGGTTGGATGCGGACCTGCTCACCTCAATCGGTACAGCAGAGGTCCTCAGCCACGGCCGACGTGACATCGATCTTGCTGACCTTTTGGACGCGGTCGTGGCCAGGGGTGAAGAGGAATGAACCCGATACAGCAGTGGGCATGGCTGAGCGGGCGACGTGCTTGGACGCTCCTCGTTTCGGTCCGTTCCATTGTGGCCTTGCCCCTTCTCGCGCTGGCCATCCCCGGAGCAGCATGGGGTCTATCTGACCCGAGGACGGCGTTGCCAGCAGAAATTCCGCTCGACACCCCAATGCACATCCTCTTCGTCACCAGTTTGTTTGTGCTGCTGACCGCAACGCTCACGTCCGTCTTGTACGCATGGGACGGCATTAGTCGGGACCGTGCTTCTGGCGTGCTTGAAGTGCGTTTAGGACGCGCCATGAGCAGGCGGCGACAAACAGCGGTGCTCCTCGGCGCACACTTGACCGCTGCTGTCGTTCCAGTGCTTGTGCTCTCGTGCATTGCGGTGATGATTGTTCAACAGCGAACCGGGGTTTGGCCTGCCTTCGCTGACGTGGCGGTCTTCCTGACGTCCACAGCGCTCGTGGTGACGTGGTACACCGTGATCGCCCTCTTGGCGTCCAGTTACGCGCGCGACCAAGGGACGGCCATCGCCATGGGGGTCGGGGTCTGGTTCCTGTTCACGATGCTGTGGCTGCTCATCACGAGCGTGCTTGCTGGCTTGGCAGGCATCGAAGCAGGAACGCAAGACCCGTCCTGGGTCCGATTCGAAGCCCTGCTCGACCTTGCATCGCCGAACGGCGTGTACCACCATTTGCTCGAGCTCCGCCTGCCTGATGTTGACCGTGGAGTGCGCGCACCGGCCATCCTTGGCGCAGCGGTCGCGTGGACGGTGGTCCCGACGTGGGTGCTGCTCCGTCGCATGGAACGGTTGGTGCCTTGACCTGAGCGAGGCTTCAAGGCACGGCAGGTGACGTACGTACCATGCGACCAACCGTTGGGACGCTGCTGGTCCTGCTGCTTCTGCTGGCCGGACTTGGCCACGCGCCCCCTTCACTCGACGAAGCGCAGGTGGTGCTCGTCGAAGGTCGGCAAATGGAGGACGTGAACTGCACGGGCATGACCTTCGAGGACCTCTTCGCCTACGACAATGCGACCTTCGACGTCGCTGTTGACGGTTCATGGTCTGGGGCAGCCATCACGGCAACGGCTCGGGCCTCGGACCAACACGCAGCGGACGTTCGGTCCGATCTCGACGGCCTCTTCGACGGATTTCCCGGTGGCAACGACTCGTGGATTTCCACCGACGAACGGGACGCGGTGCGGGAAGTTGGCCCCTCGTGCATCGCCGACATGTCGACACGGATCACGCTGCACGAAGGCGCAAGCGTACGAACCCTCGACGATGAGGCAAACGAAGTTCGCTTTGTCGAGGACGGCTTAGCCCTCGATGAGCGCGACCTCATCCCCAGCGATCATCCGGACTACCGCACCTGTCCGCGCCCCTTCGCCTCGTCGTCCTGCCGCGAAGTTCCCGTCAGCGCCACGCAAGCACTGGAAATCGACCTCATGGTGGCGGAGGATGCGACGTCAAACGCGGCCTTTGAGCGCTTGGAGGACCCCGACGGCACGCCGTTCACCATCGCCATCGTGGCCACCAACATGACGAACGCGAGCATGAGGCTCACCTTCCCCTCACTGGCCGGACTCACCCTGGTCGGGTCCGACCTGCACGACGACGGCAACGCTGTGCTCGAACAGGATGCACCTCAGGTTGGGCAGACCTCGGACGGAAGGCTGCAGGTGGACCTGAACTTGACCTATCCGTTGGACGAATGGCCCATGGAACGGGTGCTGTACCTTGATTTCACAACAGAAGACCTGTCGTCCAACTCAGCACCCGAATGGCTCACGGACGCTCCGGAGAACGGAACAAGGTTCAGCCTCCCTCCAGGCCTCAACACCGCCACCCTCGCAGCATCGGACGTCGCAGGATGGGCATTTGACCAGCATGGATGGTCCCTCTCGTGTGAGGGAACCGAAGGATGGAACGTGACCCGTACCAACCTTGGCACCGTGTCCATCACCAGAGGAGACGGACTTGGCGGTGACGTCACGTGCGGCTTGGTTGACGGATACGGTATGGTTGCCAGCGAACGTCGGACATGGAGCATCGTTCAACCGTTCACGTTTGAGGCCAACCTGACCACCGAACGGCACGTCCTCGTGGAGGTGGAGCCGGCCGCCGAGGCTGGGTTCACCCTCGCAGCGACCCTCGAACAAGGAACCCGGAGCGGAGCGGTGCAGTCGATGCCGGTCCTGAGCACCACCGTCTTCGATCACAGCAGCGAAGGCATGCTCCCCGGCAGCCTGTCGTGGTCGGTTCGCATCAGTGGAAACGGTTGGTGGATCATGGAGTTCCTGCTTGACATCGACGTGGTCTTGCCCAACTCCGCACCGTCACTGAGCATCGAGCCGGCGTTGGACGGCACCAACGGCACGTGGAACGCGCTCGGTACGAGCGTTTTGGTTCGAGGATACGCCGTTGACCCGGAAGGTGAATCCCTCACCGTGACATGGCTGCTGTGCGGAGCAGGTGACGAAGCCACCCTTCAAGGGGAGGCGTGGGAAGCCGACGTCAAAACCATCGCGTGCGACCAACAAGGCATCAGCACGTACGAGGTTGTGATCACAGCGACGGATGCGTCCGGCGGTGAAGCAAGCATCAGCGCGTCCCTCAATCCGCCGGAAGCCGAGGAGCCAGAACCGGTCAATCCACCGGCTGAAGAACCGCAATCTCGCGGTTTTATCCCTCACCCAGGAGTGTTCGCCAGCGTGCTTTGCTTGGCCATCGCTGCCGTGCTCAGCCGACCATCCGACCCCTGAATCTCACCGGCAGCCTGAAACCGGCCTCACGTCGGGGGAGGCATGCGGGTATGGTCATGTTCGAGGGCACCGTGGAACGAATCAGCCACGAAGGAGGGCTCATGGTGCCCTTCACCGGTGCTTCACCGGCCCTCGGAAGCATCCTCGTTGACGAAGGAGGGGCGTACGTCGGCAAGGTTGACGCTGTGCTTGGCACCACCGATGCCCCCGTGGTTCACCTCGCACACCTCGACCGGAAGCGAGACCCTGAGTCCTTGATTGGAGCGACGCTCGCCATCCGCGCACGTGCGGACCGGCAAGGAGGCCGTGGAGGTGACGATCGACGTGGTGGACGCTTCGACCGTGGCAACGACCGCAGGGGCGGCGACCGCGACCAGCGCG
>JAYPDK010000020.1:0-22188 GCA_038125145.1 Candidatus Poseidoniaceae archaeon | reverse complement strand
ACGATCGACGTGGTGGACGCTTCGACCGTGGCAACGACCGCAGGGGCGGCGACCGAGGTGGACGCTTCGACCGTGGCAACGACCGCAGGGGCGGCGACCGAGGTGGACGCTTCGACCGTGGCAACGACCGCAGGGGCGGCGACCGCGACCAGCGCGGTGGAGAGGACCGGAACTCGCCAAAACCCGGGGATTGGACGTGCAACGATTGTGGTGCGAACAACTTCGCGAGCCGAACCAGCTGCTTCCGTTGCGGTCCAGACGCAGCGCAGCGCGGCGGACAACGCAACGGCTTCCAAGCACGAGGTGGTCAGCGTGGTGGACCGCGCGGTGGCTTCCAGCCCCGCGAAGGACCTCGTGGCGAATTCAACAAGCGCGGGCGCGACGAGAACCCGCGGGGCGATCGGCCAGGAGGCCGCGGCGGAGGCCGTGGACGCGTCCTTCCCAAAGGCCCCTTCCGAAGGGCGAAAGGAAAATCGGGGGGGCATGCCCACAACCGAGGGCCGAAGCCCATCCGAAAGCGGGGCCAGGACGACTGAGGGTTCGAGATGTCCGAAGAGGCCTACCTCGATGCGCTTGAAGCGCTCGAGGCCGGCGAGCGAGAACGTGCGGCTGAACTTGCACAGCAAATCGTCGAGGACGTCCCCGATCACGCTTCGGCTTGGGCGCTTTTGTCCGAGGCCTTGATGCCCGGCAGGCAAGGTCAGCGCCTCGACCTCACGCGTACGGCCAGGGCCATTGCGGCCACAAGGAAGGCCGTCGTGCTTGACCCGCGTCGGACGGACCTCTGGATTCGAGGCGCTCACCTCATGCGATCGATTGGGTGCTGGGAAGACGCCTTGGCGTGGTGGCAAGACGCCAGGCATCACATGCCATACGAGGCGCTGCCCCTCGTCGAACAGGCGACGATTCTTGCCGACCTTGGGTTGTACGACGAGGCCGCAGAACGGCTGGCCTGTGTCGTTGAGGACAACATGGACGTCGGAGCCTCGCAGAACGCTCGGATCATGGCGCTCATGGGGCTGGTCAACAAAGCCGCAACCAAAGAACGTGACACCCTGTTTCGCCCCTGGGAGGCACACCACGATGGGTGGGCAATCGTCCGCATGAGGATGACCAAACCTCCAATTTCGGAAACCACGATTTTCCTCCTGACCGTCGGCCCAGCACTCCTGCTGCTTGTGTTGGCAGCACGCGATGTCTCCAGCAGCGGTTGGTCTGGTCTGTGTTTGGTGAGCCTCGCCACCTTGACCGTCAGCCTTGTTGGCGTCCGGTTGTCCCGCCGGTGGCACCAGCAGGTGAACCGCCCCGCGCTGAACCTGCTCCGGGCGATGGACGTTGAGGTGTCTTCAGGATACGTGGTGATCCCCGAAGACATTCGTTTGTCGAAACTGTACATGACCTTGCTCCAACGAACCCCTCCCTCCTACCAAGAACGCGCCCTGAAGATCACGGAGCGTGCTCGCCCTTGGCCCAAAGGACACCGACCTCGGCTCCCAGATTTTGACTCCCACCTCGATGAGATCGGGACCATCGAAGACGAAGAAGTCCCGCACGCGCCTCAGGCCTACGACGAGGAAGAGGAAGCGACATGGTCGAGCGAAGAAGAAGAGTGACCGTTCACAATTCGTTTGCGCAGCATCATCGTTCCTTCATACGTGGTCGCCCACGTTGATGGTTTGATGTCGAACGAAACGTCAACACCCATGCCACACCACCGACCAGCGACGGAAGCGGACCTCCGTCTTCCACAAGAGCAGGACCACAGTCCCATGCAGGATGCCTCTCAGCAGCCGACCGGAACACGTGTCCTCGTCAATGGGCGCGCAGCCACCGCGATGGTCGGCTCCCTTGGGGGGTGGAGCACGCGGATCGTGTTGCAGTTCGATGAGGACACGGACCTGCCCGAGGGCATGGAGCAACATTTCGCGACGAAGTACTTCGAATTCACAGCCCCCGGCCGGATGGCCTGGGGCCATGACGGATGCACCGTGGAGGTGCTGATCCTCGACGAATGAGCGGGCTCACTGCTGCTGTTGCAAGGCCTGCTGAGCGTACTGCGCAGCGTACTGCGCAGCGGTCGCGGCGTCGTACCCCTGTTGCGTCAACTGGGCCAGGTACTGCTGGTAGTATTGCTCGTACAGGCCGTTGGCGGCGGCTGGTTGTGCCGCGGCAGGTGCAGCAGCCCCTCCGAGTTGGCTGGCGTATTGGGCTGCGTGCGCCCTCGCCGTGTCCTCAGGGTAGCCTTGGGCGACCAGTTGCTGGACGTACTGCTCAACAGGATCGAGGGTCTCCCCGTAACCACCGGTGCCCATCGCGAAATCGACGCTCTTGACGTCGTCGTCGTCGCCGCCTCGGCGCAGCACCAGGAGGCTGAGGAGGATGAGCAGGACAACGCCGCCACCAATGGCGCCGATGAGGCCCATGCTCATGCCGTCGCCATCGCTGCCGTCGCCGTTGTCGACAACCGGAGCCGTCCATTCGCCGGTGACCGGGTCGTAGGTCCAGTCGCCTTCCCAGTCGCACGCGCCGTCAACCAGCACGAACCGACCGTTCACGTCCTCGGCGAGGACGTTCGCGGGTGCTTCGAGGCCCTGACAGGCGGGGAGGTTGATCTCGAACCACTTGACGGTCACCCAACGCTCGCCTGTGGCGCTGTCGTACTCGTAGATCTTGATGAAGACCCGCTGGGTTTGGCTCTCGTTCGAGTAGCGTCCGTCAAGCGAGAGGTTCAGCGAGAAGGTGTCGCCGTCACCGAGGCCGTCTTCGGTCTTCGCCCAGATGCCTTCGGACTTTGCGTTGAACTTCCAGATGGGGCTCTGATCGAAGCTGTCCTGCTCGAAGGCGACCTCAACAAAGACGTCGGTTTCGTCCTCAGCACCCGACACAACGTTGCCGGATATCGTGATGGCGTCCTCCACGACCCGGGAGCCATTCGTCCCGTAGCTGAGTTGCACCACGGGCTCTTCGTCGCCAAAGCCGTCGGGAACGACCACGAAGTACATCCTGTGCTTCTCGGAGTACTTGCCCGCACCGTCGTAGACGACGAGTTCGATGCGGATCTGGCTCTCCTGTTCGCCGAAGGCATCCACCGTGACGTTGCGGAAGGTGTAGGTCCACTCGCCCTGGCTGGTCTTGCCTTCGTCGAAGACGTGGCCGTTGATGTCACCGCTGGCGCTGCCAAAGGGTTCGTCGAAGAGGACCTTCCACTGGTACCGCTCGATGCCGTTTCCGTCCAGAGCGTCCGGATCAAGCGAAGCGCCAGCGTCGAAATCGATCGACAATTCGCCATTCTCGTCAAGGATAACCCGGTAGACGTCCCATTCGGCGCCGGACACGTTCTTGGTGCCGGTCATCTCAACGTTCTCTGCGTAGGACTTCCCTTCCGTAAGCAGGACGGCGTCCGCCGTCGGACGGAACTCGTCGGCGTACACGTCGTTCGTCTTCACGACCACGCTGATCGTGCGGGCGTGGCCAGCCGCGTCGTGGAGCATGAGCGTCACGGTCCACTCCGCGTCCGTGCGGCATCCGGTCACTTCCGAGATGTCCACCTGACAGAAGGACGCCATCGGGGAAGCCTCGGTCGTGTGGCTGGTGCCGCTCACGAGCGCGCTGCCGTCCCACGCGGTTGGGCCATCAAGGACCCAATCGGTGGACAGGGTTTCCAAGGTGGTCGTGGTGTACGCAAAGGTGAGTTCGGCGTCGCTCTTCATGTAGCGCACAGCATAGCCGTTCGTCGACGGGTCGATGTCCGGCGTCTCACCGTTGATGGTCAAGTCCAGGCCGTTCCCAAGCGTCCCGAAGCCGTCGGGGTAGGGCGTGACCTGGTACTCGAGCATGTTTCCAAGCAGCGGGAAGGTGGCACTGTCGGCGCGGTCGGACACGGTGGAGACGTCCACCGTGGTGACGATTAGCCCACCGTCGTAATACGAACACACACCAAGGATGCTTTCGCTCTCCTGATGGCTGGCCGCGGCCGTGCGCAGGATGCGCTGGTAGTGCCCACCGTCTTCCATGTACCCGTTGCAGACCGACGGGATGGACGTGGAACTCACGGACTGCGTCCGCACCACGGAGGTCGCGACGGTGGAATCAGCGTCGAAGCCCTGGAAGGCGTTGCCGTCGACGTTTGCCATCAGTGGGTGGTAGGGGTCCGCGATGTCAAGGTCGGCGTAGGTGATCTTCGTGGTGTCCGTGTCGCGGCTCTGGACGTCCATGTCGAACGGAAGGCGGAATCCGCTGTTCGACGTCCCGTAGACTTGACTGCCCAGAGGTGCTAGGTGGGCCTGCACCGTACCGCCTCCAGACATGAAGGTCTCCAAGGTCTGCTTGTTCTGGGAACTGCCGAGCTTCTGATAGTACCCGCGGCCACCGTCTTCCACGTCCTTGGCTGCAACGAGGTCCTGCCAGGGCAGGATGACCTTGTCGTAGTGGAACATCCAGCTCGTGTCGAGGTAGGTGTTCCAGTCGTTGATTTCGTACTGAGTGTACGTCATGCCGAGCAGCGAGAGATCTTCTTTGATGGTCGACGTGCGGCTGGTGGTGTCGCCAAGGATCGCGACGTCGGCGTGGTCGACGAAGGTCGCGATGAAGTGACGGACGTTGCCGCTGGGGTTGCCATTGGTCAGAGCGGCACTGTAACTGATGTTGTATGTGTGGCCGTCCTGCCAGCCGTTCCATGGGGTGAACTGCAGGTCCACCCGCTGCTGTGGGTCGAGCGTGATGGGCATGCTCGATGACCCGTAGGTCGTGGTGTGAGCCACGCTCGGGTTCGCAGCGTCCGTGATGTCCTCAACGGTCATGGTGAAGATGTAGTCGCCGGTGAGGACGCCGTTCGTTGCGGAGAGTTCCCAGTTGTGGGTGACCGCGCTGTCGATGGGCATCACACATGCCAAGGTCTGATCGTTGAGGCAGGCCAGCGTGTCGGGCTTGCCAAGTGAAATATCGACCGATTCAACGGTGAAGATAACGCGGGCGATGTTGTTCGACGTGGCCACTTCTTGGTTGTTGTACCAGTTCGTCCCGACGGTGGTGTTGTCGAAGATCGTCTCGGCCTGAATCATGTACACACCAGCAAGGAATTCGTGCGTCGCGACAACGGTTGAGTCCACATCGTCGGTGTCCACACCGGTCCGGCTGACCGTGTACTCGTTGTCCAGCGTGAAGGTGAATTCTTGCAGGGAGATGTTGTTGAAACCAACGCCCTTGAAGCCGTCGTTGATGCCGTTGCGGCCGTCGTCGTCCGACTGGAATTCGAAGTTGATCTGCACGGTGGTGCCGGCGAGCGACATGCACTCCGGGCCCCATTCCGCGTTGTTCGCCGAGCTCGTGTTGTAGAAATACAGGTGTGTCAAGTCCACGGAACGTGACGACACCAGACCGTCCGTGTTGTAGAACACGTTGTAGTTGCCGCCGGTACCGTCGTTGCGTGCAGCGTCCCCGATGAAGGAAATCTCGTCCTGGTTGATGGTCAACATCTCCGTGGCGTTCACGAAGCCGTCGTCGTCGAGGTCCGTGCCGCAAGTGCCGTCCTCGTCGTAGTCGTTCCACTGGCCCCAAAGGGCACCGGTGTAGTCGGTACCTGCCTTGTTGAAGTCCAAGGTGATGAGCGAGTAGTCGCTCGGTCCGTTGTTGCCGTTTGGATCGATGGTGTAGAAGGTGTCTGCATAGTACTCAAAGTTGAGCGCCACGAAGTCACCGGTCATGCTGGTGAGATCCACATCGGGAATGGTCATGGTTTCGTTCTCCCACGCGTCCGAGTACCCCTTTGTCGAGGTGTCGCAAGGGTGGCCGAACCAATAGGCTGCTTCGTTGAACACCTTCTCAGAGCAACCGGCCTCGGTGTAGATGGCGCCCTGGGGGTTGCCGTCGTGTTCGTAGCGGAAGCCGGCGGCCCCGCCTTCGAAACTCTCCTCACAGATGGCGCTCGGGGTGCCGCAGTACACGTCGCTTGGCAGGGCAGAGAACACCGAGGCTTTGACGTCGAAGTCCATCGGGGTGTTGCCCCAGTTGTTGGTGGTCACGACGATGTCGAACTCGGCTTCGGCGTACAGCGCACCAGCCCGGAAGTCCTCAATGCCCTCAACCGCGGGGTCGAAGACGTTGAAGGGGGTCAGGAAACCCACGGCATCGTCGTTGAGCACCTGCTCGTCCCACGCGTTGTTGGAGAGCACTGCAGAGACGCGGTAGGTCGTGCCGTTCACCAGGTTGGCGGTGATGGAGGTCGTGAACTCCTCACCCGGAGCGAGGGGGTTGCTGGCGAGGTTGATCGTTGCCTGCTGTTGCTGCGGGTTCGGCAGGAAGGCCGTGGTTTGCTTGTAGATGGTCAGGTTGTCCACGGCAAAGCCGTCGCGACCGGTCCATTGCTGGTCGTCGTTGTCTGCGATGGACCCCTCGAAGCCGGTGCGGAATCGGAAGCGGATGTCGACGGTCTCGCCAGCCCACGCCGAGAGGTCGAACTCACCGAGTTCGTCCGCGGTGAAGTTCTGCCACCCGTAGTACGTGCCGAAGGAAAAGACGCCGTAGTAGAAGCGGGATTCAGCGGAACCACCGTTGGCCTGCTTGAAGAAGCGCTCGTTGTCAAAGCCGCCCCACAGGGAGGCGCCGGAGCCGCACGCACCGGAGAAGAGGGCGTCGCTCGGGCATCCGATGACGCTCCACCCGGTGGCGTCGCTGCCCACCTCAACAATGGCCAGGTCGTCCCAGACGTCGCCAACAACGAAGCCGTTTGCGTCAGCGCTGCCGAGGGCGCCAAAGCCGAGGTGCTTGAAGAGTTCAACCGACATGAAAGCGCGATCAGAATTCGTCAGGTCGACGTCCTGCAGCACCATCGAGTCGTCCCAGTTCTTCCCGTAGCCGGTCCAGGTGTCGCCGCTGCTGTTGGTCTTGGTCTCGCCCGCCCACATGAAATTCGTCGGGTTGAGGTAGTTGGCGGACACGTTGGCATCGTTGTTGCCGCTGGTCGCTCCTGTGGAGGAATTGGTCTGGAGGTGCCAGTTGGTGGATTGGTCGATGTACTCCTCGAACGACCACGTGCAGCCCGAGCCGCAGCCGCTCTTGTCCTCGGCGGAGTCCCAGTCGTTCGCGTACACCGTGGTGTTGCTGGAGTTGGCTTCGTCAACGATCTGCAGTTCGACGTCCACGTCGGCGGAGCCAGAGTTCAGGACCGTCATCCCGGTGTTGGTCACGGTGACGTTGATCTGACGGCTGCCTTCGCCCGCCACGCCGAACCAGCGGTCAACGGGGTCGACGCTCACGCCGGTCACTGCGAGGTCCTGGTTGTCCATCTCAACAACCGTGATGGTGTCGTATTGGCCGGCCCAGCCGAAGTTATCGACCCAGGAGCCGAAGTTGTAGGAAGTCGTGGCGACCGCGATATCGGGCGCAGAGGTGGACCCGCCGGCCAGTTGGCCAACGGCCGCCATCGAGGGGCGACGCCCGGTCTCGTAGGACAGCGGGTTGGTGTACTGGTTGGCGCCCGTGGACAGGGTCACCTGAACCGTACTGGGGAAGTTGAGGTAGTAGTTCGAAGTCGTACCGCCGGCGGAGTCGGTGGAGTCTTGCTGGAAGGCGATGGTCGGGTTGACGAAGTCGGGGTGACCGTCTCCATTGAGGTCCTCGACGGTCATGCTGTAGGAGATGTAGGGGCCGAAGAAGGCGATCGCGGGCGACGACCACGTGCCCACCGAGGAGGAGGTCACGTAGGTGTTGTTGCGAACGTTTCCGTCGGTCATCGCGATGACGTCGATGACGCCATCGTTGTCCATGTCCGCGATGTCAAGGGCGCCAAACACGGTGCCCATCTGGACGATGTTCGGGTTGGCCAACTGCATGCTGGCCGGGAAGGATCCCGTTTGGCAGTTGTATTCGATGACGGTCACGTTGTCGCTGTTTCCGGGGTTGGTCGCCTGACCCGTGGAGTAGTCCACGCCCTCGGAACGAAGCAAGAAAAGGTCGTCGTCGGTGCACGAGCCGGTGCTCGGCGGGACCGCGTTCTGGGTCTCGCCCCAATCGCCGATCTCGAATTCACGGTAGGAGAACTGCGTGGACTGCCCGAGGTTGATCCAGTCACCGCACGAGAGCGGGTTGCCGGCCGATTCGGTGCATGAGATGGGGCCTTCGTACACCACGGCGTATTGCGTGGTGATGTCGGCCGCGAGGCTCAGGATGGCCACGTCATCGTCGCCGTCTTGGTTGAAGTCACCGACCTCGATGTCCCATGCCCAGAAATGCGTGAATCGGGAGCCAACGGAGAAGGTCCGCGTGCCCTGACCGTCGTTTTCGAGGATGGTGAGGTTGCCGGGTTCGCTCGCGGGGGCCCCGTTGGCGTCCGTCTTGAACGGGTTGTTTCGCTGGTAGACCGCGATGTCGGGGTTGCTGTCGCCGGTGAATTCACCGACCTCGACAAATTGCGCGTTCGAGAACTCGTCCCAGTCCGCGTTGCGGCTCGAGTTCCCGGTGATCCAGACGTCTGAGCGCTCCCAGAAGTTGCCGTTGCCGTCGTTCCACAGGATGGAAATGGTGTGCGTACCGTCGGTGGCGATGGCCATGTCGTTGTGGCCGTCACCGTCGAAGTCCGCGATGGCGATGTCCTGTGGGTCCCGTCCGGCCGTGTAGTTCCGGGCCATGGACGCGGACGCGGGGGCGGCGAACACGGTCATCAAGGAGGCAAGCATCAAGGCCACGAGCATCACGCTCTTGGCACGGTTCTGGGGGTCGTTCTTGGACAGCATCAAGACCACTCGTTCGCACGAGCCTCGGTTCACCCTTAATGCCTTTGCAATGCCGCGCGGTAGCACGGTCTGCATCGCAGCGCAAGCGGTCAAGAAGCCAACCATGCGGGCGAAGGACCCCATCCAACGCCGTCCCCGCCGTGAACCTTGACCAACTTCCCAGCGCTGAAGAGGGTGTTCAACCACACCTCAAGCAGCCCGTCACGACGCTCACCGAGGCGCTCACCAAGCACCTCTTCGATGTCCTGGGTTCGCATCGCCGTCGCTCCGTGCTCCCGAACGACGACCTCCATGAGGGCCTTCAGCCAGGCCTCCGCCAGCGGGTCCACCGACATCGCGTCCTTGACCGGCATCGGGGCCTCCATGTCCGCGATGATGTCCATGAGTTCAACCGGGTCGGGGCGTTGCATATCGACCAGCCCGATGGCGTCGATGGCGCCCTCCAAATCCAATTCCCCGATGGGTCGGCGAACGATTGGAATTCGAGAGGGGTCAGGGGTGGGCCCCATGTCCGCAGGAGGTCGATCTTCGGGGACTGCATCGTCTTCGTCGTCTCCTGAGGCGACGCCAGAGAGGTTGGTGGGGCGGCTCGCACGCGCCATCGGCATCGTGAACCCCACGTCGGTAAGGTTCAGGCGTTCGACGATGCCTTCGACCCATTCTGCGTCGCCTTCAACGACAACGTGGACCTCCTCGTCGTCGACGCGGAAGCGATACCGGACGTCGCCGCGGAGCCTCGTCATTGGTGCTCCTCCGCCGTGGGTGGACTTCAAGCCACCGTCACTCGGCCGAGGCCATTTGCCGCAGCACGGTGTGAAGGATGCCGCCGTTTCGGAAGTACTCGACTTCCACAGGCGTATCCAAGCGAACGTCCACCTCAAACGCCGTTGACCCGCGTTCTGCGTGGGTGGCGGTGACCGTCAAGCGCTGCAGCGGCTGCACGTCGTCTGTGATGGGAATGTCGTAGGTCTCACTGCCGTCGAGTCCAAGGCTCGCATGGTCCTGACCTTCGACAAAGGTGAGCGGGAGCACCCCCATGCCCACGAGGTTGGACCGGTGGATGCGCTCAAACGACGTGGCGATGACCGCCTTGACGCCAAGCAGGTAGGTGCCCTTGGCTGCCCAGTCCCTGGAGGAACCCGTACCGTACTGCGCACCTGCGAGGACCACCATCGGGCCATCGTTGCGTTGCGCAGCCTCGTACACCGAGAGCACGTCACCCGTGGCGTGGTCGACGGACCATCCGCCTTCCGTGCCGGGAGCGAGTTGGTTGCGGATGCGAACGTTGGCGAAGGTGCCACGCATCATCACCTCGTGGTTGCCTCGCCGGCTCCCAAAGGAGTTGAAGTCGCTTGGAGGCACCTGCTGCTCTTGCAGCCACATCCCGGCGGGACCGTCCGCGAGGATGGACCCTGCCGGGGAGATGTGGTCCGTCGTGATCGAATCGCCCAACTTCAGCAGCACACGAGCCCCTTGGATGGGGGCGATGGGGGACGGCGTCGGGCCAAGTCCGCTGAAGAAGGTGGGGAGGCGGATGTAGGTCGAGTCACTTTGCCATGCGTAGAGGGGTGAAGGTTCCGAAGGGATGGCGTCCCAACGCGGTTCGCTCATCACGTCGTCGTACCGCTGGCGGAACATGTCCGGCGTGATGGCAGCCCGCGCCTCGGCCAGTTCATCGTCGGTGGGCCACACCTCATCGAGCATGACCGGGCGTCCGTCAGCACCGTGGCCGAGCGGTTCGGTGGCAAGGTCGACATCGAGCGTTCCACGGATGGCGTACGCCACCACAAGGGGAGGGGACGCAAGGTAACTTGCCTTCACCTTCCCGTGGACGCGCCCCTCGAAATTTCGGTTCCCGGAAATGACCGAACCGACCACAAGGCCCGCCTCGTCGATGGCGGCCTCCACGGCCTCGGGCAGGGGCCCTGAGTTGCCGATGCAGGTCGTGCATCCGTAGCCGACGACGTTGAAGCCCATGGCGGCAAGGTCCTCGTCCAGGCCGGTCGCCTCGTAGTACTCGGTCACGACGCGGCTTCCGGGCGCCAGGGACGTCTTGACCCACGGCTTGACGGAGAGGCCACGGGCTCGAGCCTTGCGTGCGAGCAGGCCCGCGGCAAGCATGACGTCTGGGTTCGACGTGTTGGTGCACGAGGTGATCGCGGCAATGACGACGTCGCCGTGGTTCAGGTCGAACACGTCACCGTTCGACTCCACAATGGCGGACTGCGACAAGGCTGCCTCCTCAAGGCCGTGGCCATGAAGGCCAAGCGGCGCCGTCAACGAGGCGCGGAAATGCTCCCGCATGGCATCCAAATCAACGCGGTCCTGCGGTCGCTTCGGACCAGCAAGGGCTGGCTTCACGGTGCTGAGGTCGAGGTCGAGCAGGGCGGAGTAGGACTTCTCGGCCGACGCCGCGTCGTACCACAGGCCTTGGGCACGGCAGAAGGCTTCGACGCCGGCGATGTGGCCCTCGTCCCGCCCTGTGAGCGTGAGGTACTCGAGCGTACGCTCGTCCACGGGGAAGAAGCCGCAGGTGGCCCCGTACTCCGGGGCCATGTTCGCGATGGTGGCACGGTCGGCCAAGGACAGCGCGGCCATGCCCGGGCCGAAGAATTCGACGAACTTGCCCACCACGCCGTGCTCACGCAGGAGTTCGACGATGCGGAGCGTCATGTCGGTCGCGGTCACCCCCGAGGGCAAGGCGCCCGACAAGCGGACACCGACCACGTCGGGCGCGAGCATGTAGATCGGTTGGCCCAACATCACGGCTTCGGCTTCGATTCCACCGACGCCCCAACCAAGAACACCGAGACCGTTGACCATCGTCGTGTGGGAGTCCGTACCGACCAGCGTGTCGGCAAGCCACACGCCGCGCTCCTCGCGGGCCACGGTCGCAAGGTATTCGAGGTTCACCTGGTGCACAATGCCGCGCGAAGGGGGCACAGCCCGGAAATCCGCGAGGCTTTGCTGCCCCCACTTGAGGAAGGTGTAGCGTTCCGCGTTGCGGTGGTATTCGATGTCCAGGTTCAGGTCCAGGGCCGAAGGGTCGGCACCGGACACATCGACCTGCACGGAGTGGTCGATGACCAAATCCACCGGAACCTGAGGGTTCACGCGTTCAGGGTCGCCGCCCATCTCGACCATTGCATCGCGCAGGGCGGCGAGGTCGACCACCGCCGGGACGCCGGTGAAGTCTTGCAGGATCACGCGGGAGGGGCGGAAGGGGATCTCCCCACGTTCGCCGTTCGCGGTCCACGAGGCGATGCCACGCACGTCCTCGTCCCGAATGAGGAAGCCGTCGAGGTTGCGAAGGGCCCCCTCGAGCAACACACGAATGCTGTACGGAAGGGACGAGGTGTCGAGTCCTGCGTCGTCCAAGGCGTCAAGCGCGAAATAGGCACCACCGTTGGGCAACGTTCGCCGTGCGTTGAAGGGGTCGTCGCCCATGGTGGAGCGGACCTGCGACCCGTCTATGAACGCGCCGCTCGGCCCTCACGCCACGGCGTCACGGCTCACCAAAAGACGAACCACGGCGAGGCATCGGTGGAGGTGACCACGACCTCTTCGAGGGTCACCGGTGCCATCGGCCGGTCGCTGCTGTCGGTGTTCGTCGCGGAAATGGCGGTGACGTGCTCACAGCCCTCGGTGATCGTCCCAAAGACGGTGTGCACGCCGTCCAGCCAGTCGGGTGCGCTGTCTTCAGGGATGAGGAAGAACTGGCTGCCGCCCGTGTGGGGGCTGCTGGTCTTGGCCATCGAGAGGGTGCACGCCTCGTGGTTGCGACCGTTGTCGACCTCGTCCGGCAAGGTGTAGGCGGTGGTGCTGCATTCTGCGGAGGTGGACTGCTGCACGCCATCGCAATACCCGTACCAACTGGCGGCGTAGCCGCCGGTGCCGTCGCCGTTTTGGAAGTCACCGCCCTGAATCATGAAGTCATCAATGACCCTGTGAAAGACCGTCCCGTCGTAGATGCCTGCCTCGACGTGGTCGAGGAAGGATGCAGCGTGGCTCGGGGCGTCGGCATGGATGCGGATCTCGATGTCGCCCTCCGTCGCGAGCCCGGAGGCGTCGGTGTACGAGACCGTCATCAGTACGGTCTGGTCCGTGCTCGGAGCGCCGCCGCCGTTCAGTTGGCCGATCGCGAAGAGCAGCAGCACAAAGCCGAGGCCCATGGCACCGAAAGCGGTGATGGTTGGGGTGCCGTCCCGCACAAGCGGGGGAATGAGGAACTCGCCAATCCGCTTCTCGTTCATGTCGTTGAGCAGGTCGTTGTACGCGGCGTTGAACTTGCGGTTTTTCGCGTCCATGCGCATGGCTTGGCGGAAATTTGAGGCGGCTTTTCGGTAGGTGGACGCGGCTCCCGAATCCTTGGCTTCGGCCCAACGTGCACGACCGGCCAGCATCCACGTGGTGGCGTGCTCGCCCTTACCATCGACCTCCTCGAGCAACTTGAGGGCACGGTCAGGGTGTCCTTTGTCGAGGTGGGCTTCGACCTTCTCCCAACCCTTCTGCATCTGTTCGCTGGCCATGCCCCGCGATGGACCCTCCCGTTTTGAACCGTCCCACCTCGAGTTGCCGCCGGCGGCGTCATGTTCAAAGGGCGCAAGTCAAGGCCCGAACTCAGGCGAGACGCCACGTCAACGTGCGTGGAAGACCAAGCACGGAGGCCACCCGATGACCACCATCGTCAACGACTTCACCCTGAACATCGCCACCGCGAACGGAACCGGTTCGCAGTCCGCGAACCTCATCCTGCTCCAATCCCTGTTCAACATGGGCATCGAAGTGAGCGGCAAGAACCTCTTCCCTTCCAACATCTCTGGCCTCCCGACCTGGTACATCGTCCGACTTTCCGATGCGGGATACCAAGCGCCGGGCGATCGCACGCACATTCAGGTGCTCATGAATCCCGACACGTGGGCGGACGACCTCGCCGAGCTGGAGCCCGGCACCGTGGTGGTGTGGAACACCGATGCGAAGATGGCGATGGACCGCGAGGACGTGGTGTCCTACCCCGTGCCGATGACCACCATGGCGCGAACGCTCAACGCCAAGCTCGCCCGCATGGTGGCGAACGTCATCTACGTCGGGGTGATTGCTGAGATGCTCGGCATTGACGACGACGCCATCACCGCGGCGATTGCCGGCCAATTCAAAGGAAAGGCGTCAGCGATCGACCTCAACACGCAAGCCTACCACCTTGGCCGGTCCTTTGCACGCGATGAACTCACCAAGGCCGACCCGTACACCGTTCAGGCACGCGGCAATCCCGGCGGCCGCTTCTTCGTCGAAGGCAACGAAGCCGCGGCGCTCGGGGCCATCTTTGGTGGCGTTCAGATGCTTGCGTGGTACCCCATCACGCCCTCGTCCAGCCTCGCTGAAGGCATCATCAACCACATTCCAAAACTCCGAACGAACGAGGACGGCGAAGCCACCTGCGCCGTGATTCAGGCCGAGGACGAACTCGCTGCGGCTGGCATGGTGATCGGGGCTGGCTGGGCCGGTGCCCGCGGCATGACCGCCACTTCAGGTCCTGGCATATCGCTCATGCAGGAATTCATCGGCCTGGCTTACTTTGCCGAAATTCCGTCCGTGTTCTGGGACGTGAACCGAGTGGGCCCATCCACGGGCTTGCCAACCCGCACGCAGCAGTCGGACCTCCAGATGCTCTACGAAGGAAGCCATGGGGACACCCAACACATCGTGTTGATTCCCGGCACCGTGGAGGAGTGCTTTGAATTCGGCTGGCGGGCCTTCGACGTCTCCGAGCGCTTCCAGACGCCCGTGTTCGGTCTTTCTGACCTTGACCTCGGGATGAACCGATGGGCGTGTGAGGGATTCACCTACCCCGACGTCCCGATGGACCGGGGCAAGGTCATCCGCGACCGCGACGTGTTTGAGGCGATGGAAGATTTTGGCCGGTACCGGGACGTTGACGGCGACGGCATCCCGTACCGAACCCTCCCCGGGAGCGGCATGGCCCCGATCCTGTACCGTGGAACGGGCCACGACCCGTCGGGCAAGTATTCGGAGAAGTCGCACATCTACCTCGACCTGATGGAGCGCCTGCGCCGGAAGATCGATGGCGCACGACCTCACCTGCCCGCGCCAATCCTGCGTGAGGAGGAGGAATGCGATGTCGGCATCGTGTACTTCGGCAGCATGGAAAAC
Organism: Candidatus Poseidoniaceae archaeon; assembly: GCA_038125145.1. Classification (GTDB taxonomy): domain Archaea; phylum Thermoplasmatota; class Poseidoniia; order Poseidoniales; family Poseidoniaceae; genus MGIIa-L3. Next base: position 7,288 of record JAYPDK010000020.1, on the reverse strand, counting down.
ACCATCCAAGAAATCGACGACATCATCGAGGCTGGAGGGCGAAAGGTCTCGCAGTGCCGCGTCCGAAGCCTTCCGCTCCACCCTGAGGTGGAGGCCTTCTGCGCTCGTCACAAGACGGTCATCGTGCTGGAGATCAACCGCGATGGGCAACTCTGGGGCATCATGCGCCGCGAACTGCCCAACCACCTCGTCGACCGGGTCCACTCGGTGGCGTACTCCGACGGCATGCCGCCTCGCGCCTCGGTGTATGCGGAGAAAATCCTCGAGACCATTGAGGAGGTGGAAGCATGAGCGACGCCCCCCGAGCCAACCGCGTGGTCAAACTCAACGTCATCGACCAGCCGCTTGACGCCTACAAAGGCGGGCCCTCCTCCCTCTGCCCGGGGTGCGGCCACGACCAGATTTCCTCCGTCATCATCAGCGCTGCGTGGGAGAACGGGGTCGAACCCCACACGATTGCGAAGATGTCCGGCATCGGCTGCTCCTCAAAGACGCCTGCCTACTACCTCGGCCAGTCCCACGGCTTCAACACCGTCCACGGGCGCATGCCATCGGTCACCACAGGCGCGGCCGCCGTCAACCGTGACATGTTGTACCTCGGCGTCTCCGGCGACGGCGACAGCGCCTCGATTGGTATCGGCCAACTCATCCACGCCATCCGTCGCAACCTCGACATGGTGTACATCGTGGAGAACAACGGCGTCTACGGTCTGACCAAGGGACAGTACTCCGCCACCGCCGAGGTCGGCTCCAAGAAGAAGAAGGGCAAGGCGAACGAACAGTCGCCCATCGACCTCTGCGCCTTGGCCATCAACCTCGGTTGCACCTTCGTTGCTCGTTCGTTCTCGGGCTCCAAAAAGCAACTCAACGCGCTGCTCAAGGCAGCGATGTCCCATCGAGGGTTTGCGCTGATTGACGTGATCTCACCCTGTGTGACCTTCAACAACAACGACGAATCGTACCGCTCGTACGGCTACGTCAAGGAGAACGAGGTGACCCTGCACATGGCCGATTACATTCCGCAACGGTTGCCCATGGAGGAAGTGGAGGTCCCCGAAGGCCATTACCGCGACATCACCCTCCATGACGGCTCTGTGATTCGCTTGGAAACCATCGATGCCGAGCACGACCCCTCGGACGCGGTGGCTGCGCTCGCCGCGCTTCACAACGCAGCCGGCGAGAACCACCACGTCACCGGCCTGCTCTACTTCGATGCAGACACGCCCCACATGCACGACAACCTCGGCTTGCCCGAGCAGTCCCTCATCGACTTGCCATCCGAGGCGCTGCGGCCTTCGGAAGCGGCGCTTGAGGCCGTGGTGGCTCGCTTCCGTGGTGTGTGAGCACCGGAAGCGTTGAAGACGAGCGGACCCAACTGTTCCTCCATGCTGGTCGAGGTTGGCGTCGCCGTGGCGCTCCTTGGCGGAGGAGCGTGGTGGGCGCTGCGGGCCCGACGTCAACACGAGCATGACCTCCTCGACGCCATGCGGGCCAGGAAGTACGGCTTTGGTCGGCTCGCACCGCTTCGGGCGATGGACGACGACCTCCCCACGGTCGGCCTCGGGCTGGCCATGCTTGGGCCACTCTTCGCCGACCTCGACGAGGCGCGGCAACAGGAACGGCTGGACCGGGAGGCCCGACGGCGGTTGGAGGCCCTCGAACTTCACCTCAACCCACCACACCTTGAGGCCGAAGACCCCGAAGCGCCTGACGTGCCTCAAGCGCCGGACCTTGACGCGCTTGTCGCCATCGCCCTCAAGGAGCGAAGCCACCACATCACCGAGGTCAACGAAGGGATGGAGCGACACGCACGCGGCGCCGTGTTCGAAGAGAACGTGGGTCTGGGGGTCCGCATCGAAGAGGTGGACGTCGAGGACACCACCATCGAGGACCGTGTCGCCCGCGAAGGTGGCGCGGCAGGTCAAGTGCAGATCAGCCTTGCATGGGAGGACCGCAACGACCTCGACCTGCACGTGTACGCTCCGAGCGGAGAGCGGATTTACTTCAACAACCGGAAAAGCGCCTGTGGTGGCGTCCTCGACGTGGACATGAACGCGCAACCGACGTCCTCCACGCCCGTGGAAAACGTTGTCTGGGCCAAGGACGCGCCTTCGGGAACCTACCGCGTTGGCGTCCATTTCTACCGCCACCATCGCCGACGGGGGACGAACACCACGAGCGATTACACCTTGCGAACCACGGTGTTTGGCGAAGTGGCGCAGTTCTCGGGGACCCTCAAACACGGCGATCCGATGCACTTGGTGACCTCGTTCACCCTACCGGACGTCGAAGAAGAATGAGAGGTAGTCCCTCTCGGATTCGAACCGAGGTCAGCGGGACCAGAACCCGCTATGATGGACCGCTACACTAAGGGACTGTGTGCGCTTCACGGGGAGCCGCGGTTCCCATTTGAAGGCAGCGGTTCAGTCCCTTGCCTACGGGCTTCCGCCGCTGCTGACATCAACCAGCCTGAACAGCAGCTTGCTCACCCATGAGAGCATCATCACGACGAGAAAGGTCGCAATGCCCCACTTCGCCCATGGCCGGGACGGTTTCGGCTCGGGCCACGGGTCGATGCCCATGGCCTCCGCGTCTGCCACGATGGCCGCCAGTTCAGCGAGCTCGTCTTCGACGGTGGCGTGCTTCGCCATGCCCGTCGGAACCCGGCCGCGCCTTCAAGGCTAAGCCTGAGGCAAGGCTTCAACCACCGCTCGCTCGAGGTCGGCGCATGAGCGAGGTCCCGACCGGCGTGCGGCTTGGCGCCGTCCAGCGCCCGCCACCTCGACCAACCGTCACCGTGACGCTGACCCGCGACGGGCCGGAGGGCTTGGAGGTGCTTCTTGGTCTTCGATCCCCGACGATGCGCGCCTTTCCTGACACGTGGGCCTTCCCCGGCGGAGGCGTGTCCCGACGGGACGGCGAGGGCATGGTCGCCGCAGGCCTTCCACAGTTGGAGGATGGCGACGACCTTGCACGCTTTGCAGCGTGCCGAGAATTGGCGGAAGAACTGGGTTGGTGGTGGGACGGGCACGCGCTACAGGCCGTCCCTGCCGACCTGAGGCAGCGCTTGCTCGATGAACGGGACGCGTGGAACGCGCTGGTTCCAGAAGCCCTACGCGTCGATCCAACCGGCCTTCGCGTCATCAGCCGCCGGACCACCCCCCCGTTTGGCCCAATGCAGTTTGAGAACACCTTCCTCCACCTTCACATCGGAGATGCGGCCTTGACCCCACCGCTTGACCTCGAACCCCAAACCGAATTCGAAACCATGGCTTGGAACACGGTGGACGATCATCTGGACGCTTGGCGCAACCACGAACGCCGCATCGCACCACCCGTCGCGTCCTTGCTGATGCACCTCGAAGGACTGCTTGAGGAACACAACGGTGACGGGAGCGCGGCCATGGCCACGCTGGCGCAACGAAAACCAGGCCGAGAAGCCATCCACTTTGCCCATGGGGTGCAGGTGCATCCGGTCCCCACCGCGACCCTGCCTCCGGCCGACCACACCAACGCCTACCTGGTTGGGCCTGTGGGTGGGCCGACCGTCATCGTCGACCCTGCGGTTCGCAACCGCGAGGACATGGAGGTGTTGGCCGACGTGATGGACCGACGAGGAGGCCACGTCATCGCCGTGCTGTTCACGCACGGGCACGGCGACCACCTCGGCGACGAAGGCCTGCTTCGGGAGGCCTTCGACGCACCCGTGTGGGGGCATCGCTTGGGCGGGATGCGCGTTGACCGAGCGCTCGACGACGGCGAGGTCATCGACCTCAGTGGCGACCGTTGGACCGTGCTGCACACCCCAGGGCATCATCCTGGGCACCTCTGCCTGTTCGGACCGGCTGGACTTGTCGCTGGCGACATGGTGGCAGGGGTCGGCACCATCCTCATCCCTTCCACCGAGGGCGACATGCACGCGTACCTTGAGCAACTCGAACGTCTCAAGGCGCTTCAACCGCACCTGATCTTCCCCTCGCATGGTCCGGTCATCACGACACCCGAGGCGGTGCTGACGCAGTACCTGAGCCATCGTCGCGCTCGGCACGGGCGCGTCCTCGAGGCGGTTCGTGCTGGCCATCATGCCATCCTCGACATCGCGACCCACGCCTATGCCGACTCTCCGGAGGCCCACCCCGGTTTGGCGCAGGACCAAACCCGCTCCCACCTGTTGGGCCTCGTTGCAGAAGGGAAGGTCGTCGAGCAGGATGCCGAATGGCGCCTGCCCTGACGGTCAGGTTGAAACCGTCGACCATCGGCCCAACACCATGCGCAACAGGGCCACGACGCTGCTCCTCCTCGCGCTGGTTGCCCTCACCGTTCCGCTCGCAGGATGCACCTCGGGCGACACGGCGTGGGTGCGCCTTGACGTGGACGAATTTGCCGACGACATCGACGCGGATGTTGGCTTCCTGCTCGACGTCCGCACCACGACGGAATGGGAACAAGACGGCTACATCGAAGGCGCCACCCTCGTCCCTCACACCGAACTTGAGGCACGGTCGGACGAACTCCCGGAGGACAAAGACGCACCACTCCTCGTGTATTGCCGGTCCGGCAACCGCTCCCAGCAGGCAGCGCAAACCTTGCTCGACCTCGGATACACGGACGTCCGCGAACTCAAGACAGGCATCACCGGTTGGGTGGACAGCGGACGCCCCGTGGTGCATCCTTGAACGCCCTCGACCTCGTGAACGGACGCTCAGGTACCGCGTGAGCCGCCTCCGTCGTGCATCAGCGTCAAGAACGAGGCCGCTGCCCTTCGGGCGGGGTCGGCATGAAGCAGGCGATGAGCGCGTTCGACCTCCGCGCCGTCGCTGCGGAACTTCGGACCTTCGTCGGCGCCTTCGTGAAGAAATCGTACATGCCGCACTACGAGCAGGTCGTCCTGAGGATGAATCCGAAGGACACCGACGCCTTTGACCTCGTCATCGTGCGTGGCCGGCGCATCTCCGTCTCACGCCGCGACCGGCCCATGCCGCAATCGCCTCCTCCCTTCGCGATGCTCTTGCGCAAGGAGTTGGGCAACGCCCGCCTGACCTCGGTCGAGCAGGTTGCATTCGACCGTCTGCTGCGCCTCAGTTTCTCAACGAAGGGAGGCGATCGCCACCTGATGGTCGAATGCTTCGGCGACGGGAACGTCATCCTCTTGGACGACAACGACGTCATCATCCAACCGTTGACCCACGCGAGTTACCGTGACCGGACGCTGAAGCGTGGGGAGGCCTACCAGACCCCACCGCCTGCGGTCGACCCGCACGACCTCGACGTGGCGGATGTGGCGTCCATCCTCGCCGCCTCCGACCGAAACTTGGCGTCGACGTTGGGGGGGCAGGTCAACCTCGGCGGACGGCTCGCCAACGCCGTATGCGCTGCCGCTGGTCTCGAGGCCGGCCTCGCCGCCACCGAAGCAGACCCGAACGCCGTGCATTTGGCGCTGCGGCGCCTGCTCGACGGCCTCGCTGCCTCCGATGGAGGCGTGCTTGTGCTGAAGGAGGGCGCACCGTCCGAACGCCCAACGTCCCCCGGCGAACTCGACACGTGGCTGCAGGACCACGTGGACGAAGCAAGCCCGTTGCTCCTCCCTGATCACGCGGAACGAGCGCACGTGGCCTTCCCGTCGTTGCTCGAGGCCGTGGATGCGTGGTGGGGCGGGCACGACGCCGACGCCCTGCTTCGGCGTGAGATGGAGCAGGTGAACGCGGCCGCTCCCGGCCGCGGGCATTCCACCGACGTCGAGCGCTTGGAGCGTCGGTTGGCGCAGCAGGAGAAGGCCCTGGAGGGTTTCTTTGCCAAGGTCGAGAAGCAGCAGGCCCTTGGGCATGCGATTCAGGAGCATTGGACGCACGTCGACGGGCTGCTCACGCAAACGCGCGAGGCGGTCGAGCGGCAGGGGTGGGACGGGGTGCGTTCGGCCATCAAGAGCATCCCGTGGATCCTGCAGGTCGATGCCGCCAACCGGACCTTCACGTGCCTGCTTCCAGGCGAGGACGGTCAGCCCTCCTCAACGCAGGTCGTGCTGCACCTCGACGAAACGGTGCACCAGAACGCCCAGCGCCATTTCGAAGCAGGACGCCGTCAGAAGGACAAGTCATCGGGCGCCATCGAGGCGTTGGAAGAGACGCGTGTGCACCTCGAACGCGCGAAGAAGAAGGAAGCCAAGCAGCAGGCAAGCGGTCAGGTCGTACGGGTGAAGCGGGCCAAGCGCCTCTGGTTTGAGCACCACCGATGGACGATGCTTCCAAGCGGCCGCTTGCTCGTGGGCGGACGGGACGCGAAGGGCAACGACGCCATCGTCAAGAAGCACCTGAAGAGCGAGGACCGCTACCTCCACGCGGACCTGCACGGCGCTCCGTCCTGCGCGTTGCAGTCGCAACGTGGCTTCGTCGTGGACGAGCGCCCACCGGCCTACCTTCCAGAAGGACTGCCCGCCTTCCGCCTCTCCGACCGGCTTGATGTTGGGTCAATCACGGAGCAGGACCTCGCCGATGCAGCCCGCTTGGCACTGTGCTGGAGCCGGGCATGGGGCAGCGGCGGTGCGCACGGCACCGTCTACAGCGTGAAACCGGCGCAGGTCTCCAAGACCGCTGAAACGGGTGAATTCGTTGGCGCTGGGGCCTTCATCGTACGCGGTCAGCGGACGTGGTACAAGGACCTCGACATGCGCCTCGGTCTCGTGCTGATCGCCATCAACGGCGTGCCGTTGCTGCTCGGCACCACGCCTGAACACGCCTCGAGCCTCGGAGGGCGATGGGCGGTGGTCAGCGGTGGCCGCACCAAGAAGGAGCAAGCGGCGAACCGCATCGCCAAGGCCACCGGCCTGAGCGTCGACGACATCCTCCCTGTCTTGCCCGGGGCCGTGGACGTCGTTGAAGACCATGACTTGTTCACAGCCCGGGTGCGGGCGGACGACGAGGAGGACGAAGCATGAGCGTGAAGCACGGTGCAGCGATGTGGGACGAGCGCTTCAGCGGCGAGGTGTACGCCTACGGCACCGAACCGAACGTCTGGGTCGCCGAACAGGTCGCGGCGCTTGCTCCGGCCGAGGGGGCCCGCGCGCTCGTGCCCGCCGACGGCGAGGGGCGGAACGCGGTGTGGCTCGCCAGCCAAGGGTGGGCGGCGGAGGTGTTCGATCTCTCCCCGCAAGGACGGGCCAAGGCGATGGCCCTCGCGGAGCATTGCGGTGTTTCCATCCACTACGACGTCGCGGACCTCGTCGAGGTGGAGTTTGAGGAGGGCGCCTACGACCTCATTGCGTTCTCGTGGTTCCATGTTCCAAGCGACCTTC
>JAYPDK010000019.1:0-27216 GCA_038125145.1 Candidatus Poseidoniaceae archaeon | reverse complement strand
GTTGAACGGGAATCGAGCCCTCCTCGTCCATCACGTGCACGTTCACGCCGACGATTGCACGCCGACCTTCCTCCACGTCACGCTGATGCTGAAAGGCCACCCGATGGATTTCACGCTGCTGATAACCATCCTCCACCGCTTTGAGGGCGCCGCCTCGTTCGTCGATGTGTTGAATTTCAGCGAGCACCGCATCAACCATGATGTCCGTCAATCGCTCGACGTGGTACGACCCAGCCAGCGGATCGACGACGTCGGCTATGCCTGATTCTTCAGCGAGGATTTGCTGGGTGCGGAGCGCAACGGTCGCAGAAGCCTCTGTTGGGAGGCCGATGGCTTCGTCGTACGAATTGGTGTGGAGGGACTGGGTCCCCCCACATACCGCGGCCATGGCCTGTATCGTGACCCGCGCGACGTTGTTGAGCGGTTGCTGGGCCGTCAGCGAAACGCCAGCCACCTGGGTGTGGAAACGAAGCATGGTCGATTTCGGATTGGAAGGGGAGAATCGATCCGTCATCAAGCGATGCCACAACATTCGGGCTGCTCGAAACTTTGCCACCTCCTCAAAGAAGTCGTTGTGGCAATTGAAGAAAAAGGACAATCTGGGTGCAAAACTGTCCACATCCAATCCACGATCCACGGCCGCCTCGACGTAGGCGAGGGCGTCGGCCAAGGTGAACGCCAATTCCTGCACGGCCGTCGAACCTGCTTCACGAATGTGGTATCCTGAGATGGAAATTGTGTTCCAACGAGGGATTTCAGTAGAACAAAATTCGAAGATGTCGCAGATCAACCGCATGCTTGGCCCCGGTGGGAAAATGTAGGTGCCGCGAGCGATGTACTCCTTCAGTATATCATTTTGAATCGTTCCAGAAATGTCGCTCATCGGCACCCCGTTCTCCTCGGCGACGACCGCATACATCGCAAGGAGCACCATGGCTGGAGCGTTGATGGTCATCGATGTTGACACAGAATCAAGTGGAATGCCGCGAAACAAGTCCCTCATGTCGTCGAGCGTCGACACCGAAACGCCGACACGACCAACCTCCCCTTGGCTGAGCGGGTCGTCGGCGTCCAGCCCGAGTTGTGTTGGAAGATCGAAGGCCACAGAGAGTCCCTTCTGACCCCGGTCGAGCAAGAGCCGGAACCGTTCGTTGGTCGCTGCTGCAGAGGAAAATCCGGCGTATTGGCGCATCGTCCACCGTCGCTGTGTGTACATGGCCCGATGGATCCCCCGAACGTAAGGGGGCTGGCCGGGGTCGGCACGATGGGCGTCCGGCCCGAGGTCATCCACAGTGGGGATGGTTTCGATCGGAAGGCCGCCCAGCGTGACCTGCTGGTCGGCATCGGTCATGGGCGGTGGTGCTGCCGCCGTCCCTTGAACCCTCGTCCTCAATGGTGGTGGCCACCTGGGCCGTGTGCATGACCGTGCGCGAGTTCGTCCTCGCTCGCATCACGCACGTCCACGACTTCAACGGCGAAGGTCAACGACCGGCCGGCGAGTTGGTGGTTGAAGTCCGCAACCACGTCGTCGTCACGCACCTCTGTGATCGTAAAGGGCCGAGGTCCGTCCTCCATGCCTGCCACAAGGGTCATGCCAACTTCAAGGGGGACCTCTGCCTCCACCTCGGCGAACTCTGCGCGCGGGAAGGTGACGACGTTGGCCTCCTCGCGCTCACCGTAAGCACGTGCTGGTTCAAGGGTAAACGTGCGACGCTCGCCCACCTTCGCACCAAGCATTTCCTCTTCAAAACCGGGGATCATGTTGCGGTGGCCGACGAGGAAGGTCAGCGGGTCTCGACCCTCGCTGCTGTCGAACACCTCACCGTCTTCCGGGAAGGTACCTGTATAGTGCACGCTTGCTACTGCATCGTTCTGGATCTCGCTCATGCGTCTACCTCCGGGTGTCCATCCGGCGGAGGAGCCTCAGCATCTCCGCGGCGACGTCGGGTGGAAGGATGCGTTCCGCCTCCTTTTCTTCCACAAATTCCACAGCGGCCTCAAAGGAGATGCGTTCTCCCTTGGCCCACACTTGTCCGAGAACGTTCGAGCGGTGCTCTTCAGGAACACCCTCGTTTGCCAAGATATCCTTGGCTGCATACTTGTACTCCAGGTACTTCTGACGGTTGAGTTTCCTGACCTGCTTCTGGCGGCCACCGCCCTTTTTCTCACGGGAACCCTTGCGACGTTGCCCGACGTGCCGATTTTGCTTGTCCACGGTGATGGTCTTGAACACGTTGGAGGTGCCTGCTGAGATGGTGGCAGGATCGATATCGAAATCATCGTCCTCGTCGTCGTCGTCGATGACCTTCTCGACCACGCTGACTGCAGCCGTCACGGTGCTTGTCTGTTCTTCAACGACGACGAGTGTTTCTTCAGCGGCGGTGCTGGCCTGAATGATGGATTGTGCCGCCTGGGTGCTCTTCGCGGACATGCGTCGGAGCTTGTCGAGGTCGCTCTCAGCAGGGGGGGCATCAACCGTGGCGGGTGGAACCGAAACTGGAGCGCTCACAGGTGCCGTTGTGGGAACCTCCACCTTCTGTGCGTCATCGGAAAGCGCAGCCTTCGCTTCTTCTTGACGGCGGCGAAGTTCCTCTGATGCGTCGCCTGAGGCCTGACGGACGTGGCCTGCACGTTGCTGACGTGCCTCGGCTTCGCGGGCTCGCTTTTGTTGGTCCTCACGGCGGCGGTTACGTTCCGCACCGGCGTTGGGGGCAAACGGATTCAATGGGCCGTCTCGAGACCCTCGACCGCCACGTCCTCGCCCCCCTCGTCCGTGAACCACGATGCTTCCTCCTTCACGGTCCTCCGACCACCGAATAAAAAGGATGCGACGCAGTTCACCAGATGATGGGTGTGGCATCGGTGCGCAGTTGAGGGTCAACGGCACTTCCTGCGAGGTGGGTGCTGCGACCGGCGTGATGTTCCAACCACCCAAGTCGTGCGATCATTGTGCCGTTGTCGATGCAGTAGTATCGAGCAGGAACGTGGCTGGTGCCCATCCGCTCCTCTGCCATCATGGTGCACATGTCACGGAGCCGTTGATTGCACGCCACACCTCCACCAAGCAACAATTCGGATTTGCCGGCGTGAGCCATCGCACGCTCGGCGACTTCGACACATGCGGCGAAGGCATGCTCTTGCAAGGACCAGCATACCGCCTCAAAGGGAACACCGCGTTCCACCATCGTGGTGGCCGCCGTGAGAACGCCTGAGAACGCCATGTCCATTCCTCGAACGGCAAACGGAAGTTCGAGTTCGGCCAATCGCGCCTGTGGATTGTTCTCGAGGAAACGGGCGGCTTCTTTCTCGATCACAGGGCCGCCCGGGAAGGGGTGTCCAAACCGGCGTGCGAATTTGTCGAGCATGTTTCCAATACCAATGTCCAAGGTTTCTCCAAGCACGCGATATCGCCCGTCCAGCCTCGTGATCACTTGGGTATTTCCTCCAGACACGTAGAGGAGCACTGGGTCCTCACACGCGCACTCGGCTCGGCCGATTTCGATGTGGGCGACGCAGTGATTGACCCCCACAAGCGGGACATCATGGCGGACAGCCAAGGCTCGGGCGATCCCAGCACCGACTTGAAGGCAGGCTCCTAGACCGGGTCCTTGTGAATACGCAATGGCTCCCAAATCTGCCAGGTCCAGATCATGCTTGGCAAGGAGGTCGTCAAGCAATCCACCAGCAACGTCACGATGGTGGTCGGCGGCCACACGCGGGTGAATGCCACCCTCCGTCGGACGGAGGGTGTCGATGCATGCTGGCAGCGCTGCGCCATCGGCAGTGACCGCTCCGAACGACAAGGTGTGCGCCGTGGATTCCAGTCCGAGGACCCAACCGGACATACCCTTCGCTACGGCTCATGGTTCATCAACCCTCGATTCCAAACCGAATTCATGCGAACGTTGTTGCATACCTCAGGCGAGGTGGTCGTTCGGGCCACGCCCCAAGAGGTCGTATGCATGCAAGGCGCTGACGTGTTGATCAACAACGGCGTGATCGAACGTGTGGAAGCGCACGGGACCTTGCTCGCTGAGTTTGATGCAAGGGAAACCACGAAACAAGTGAAGTCCATTGACCTGCATGGGAGGGCCGTCATTCCCGGGTTGATCGATGCACACACGCACTTGATTTGGGACGGCGACCGAAGCGACGAACTGGCCATGCGACGTTCTGGATTGTCCTATGCAGAAATCGCTGAACAAGGCGGAGGCATCCAGCGAACCGTGCAGGCCACCTGTGCAGCGACCGATGAACGGTTGGCAGCCATCGGACACCAACGCGCCCAAGTGGCGCTCCGTCACGGAACAACCCACCTCGAAGCCAAATCAGGATACGGCCTCGATACACCGAACGAGTTGAAGCTGCTCCGTGTGGGCAATGCGCTTGACGGGGGCGAGAACCTCCCCTCGATTCAACAAACATGGCTTGGTGCACACGCCATACCCCATGGGGCGTCAGAGCAAGAGACCGTTGAGGCCTTGTTGAACGAGCAACTTCCCGCAGTCGTGGAGCAAGGCCACGCTGTTGCGGCCGACGTGTTCTGTGAACCTGGTTGGTTTGGCGTGGATTCGAGCGAGGCCCTCATGACGGCGTCAAAAAACCACGGCCTCGAGGTACGGATGCACGTTGATGAATTCCAAGACGGCGGCGGTGCTGAACTTGCGGCATCGATGGGGGCGACGACCGCCGATCACGCCCTGAAGTCGTCCACTGAAGGGCTCATCGCCATGGCTGAGGCTGGCGTCAACGTCGGCTGGTTACCGGGGACTCCACACATGATGGGCATGACCCTGAGGCCCCCAAGCGATGCCATCGGCACATGGACGATTGCCTCGGATTTCAATCCGAATTGTCCAAGCCTCAGCCTTCCATTCGCAGCATCATTGCTCGTGCACCGGTGTGCCGTAAGCCCTGGAGAGGCCTTGGCTGCCGTGACGAGTTCCGCTGCTCAAACGACATCGAGGTCCGATGGATTCACACAAGGCGTCCTTGAAGTGGGGGCCGTCGCCGACATGAACATTCTCCGCTCGTCGAGATGGCAGGGTTGGTGCACTGGCCCCGGACACAGCCCATTCCAAGCGACGGTCGTCAGGGGGCAACTCGTCGTTCATGAAAATGGACTTTCTCCCTCTCCAAATGTCTTTCCTAAATTGAGTGGTGTATCGTTGTGAAGATTGATATCAATAGAGGATGGTTCGAGACCGTCATTTGTTCCGCACGGAAAGGTCAGGATGCAAGGCTCCGCCGTACCCTCGAAGCAAGGGCGACCCTCCGTCAACGCCAGGATGGTTGCCGTGCGTCGTGGGTTTCGCGATCCCTCGACGGGCAACCGATGTTCCTTGTGCAATCCTGGTTCACCGATGAAGCAGCATGGCGCACGATCTCCGACCACGTGGAAAAAACGCTTGGCCCTCATGATGCCTTGGAGTCCCTGTTGGCTGGCCCACCGTTGGTTGGGGCCTTTGAGGGCCCGACCATGCCTGTGGAAGAGCATCGTGATGACGCATAAGATGGATTATGCGACCGATGCTGAACATCGCATGGCAATCGAAAGAGGCGAAGTCGTCACGCAATGGCGCAGTACCACGAAACGCTCATCGAACCGCCGTCGGCATCGAACAAAATCCTGATTTTGGCGCCCCGAGGGTAGCCTCAGAAGACGAAATTCCTCCTCTTGTGCACGAGCAAACCCTTTGACCTCCCCACAGGACGCTTGGTCATGGACGGCGTTCAGGGATTTTGCCTGAAGTGCAAGACGTACGGGCCAATCAAGGACGGAAAAGAAGTCAAGATGGCGAACGGGCGTGTTCGAGTCGCAGGATTTTGCTCCCAATCCGGATGCACCGGAAAAATCTCGAAAATCGTGCGATGAGCCCCCTCACCGATGTGGATAAATACCGGCCCACGGTGGCTCAGAACACGAGGGCTCGTGGTCTAGGGGTTATGACGTCGCCTTGACATGGCGAAGATCGCCAGTTCGATTCTGGCCGAGCCCACCTCTGCATCCGACAGCGAGGCGTCTTGCCCCAACTATGATTTAGGGTTAATCATCAAACCATAGATGAATCTTGGATTTGCCTATGAAAGTATGAAAATTCCAACATCACATGATGAATATTCGGCATAGATCAATCGAAGCAATGTTTCTATGATTCACCTATGAAAAAATTCCTTCTCAATCTTCAAGCAACTCTTCTGGCGATGGCAAGGACTGGAGAAGTTTCTCGGGGTCCTCGATCAACGCGGGAGGTTGTTCGTCGTCGCTGAAACTGAAATCCGTGTTCCCACCACTCCAGGTTCGGATGTTTTCGGCTTGTTCAAACGTCTCGATCTCCTCGGTTCCTTGGCCCGAGAGGGAGTATTGGGACGGATCAACGTCGCGTTTGGGCGCCGGCTCACGAGGTGCGTCACGTTCCTCAAGGATCGACCCTGAATGAAAGGTCGAACATTCCATGCACCGAACGCTTCCGCGCGCATCAAGGCAGCCACACGCCGGGCAGAAGGCAAGGCCACGAAAGGCTTCCAGGCCTTCTCGCACCACGGTCACTCCAGGAACATCGAATTTTGGTCTGCTTCAATGAGGTCGCCCGTGCCGTCTTCTTCGATCGTCACGGTTCCCTCATCGTCGTTGAATTCAACAATGGTTCCGAAGTAATCCTCACCGTCGAGTTCAACTCCAACGTGGCTTCCAACATCGATGGCAGGTTCATTGTCGCCATCTTCGGATTCGTACTCTTCGTCGTCGTACTCCTCGTCGTCGTACTCCTCGTCGTCGTACTCTTCGTCGTCGTACTCTTTGTCGTCGTTCTCTTCGTCGTCGTACTCCTCGTCGATGTCCTCGTCGGCCGGTTGGTCGCTGGATCCTTCGTCGTCCATCTCGGACGACGCATCTTCGTGGTCAAGTTCGAGTTCACGCATGGCGCGTGCACGGGCACGCCAGCCTGGGACAATCACGTACTGCATGACCAGGCCGACGATGAGCCCACCGAAACCAAGCACCAAGCCAAGGAGACCGTCCCAATAGAAACCGGCAGGCATCGAAGAGGAGGCTCCCGCAAGGGGCGTGAGGGAATTTGCACACTTGCCTTCTTGCACGGCTTTGTCGCACGGGTAGATGTCTCCGGGGAGGATGGAATTTCCGTCTGGGTCTTCCCATCCTTCGCCAAATGAGGCGATGTGGTCTTGCGACGGGTCAAAGGCAACGGGGCCACCTGAACCGTCCACGGGACCAAGCAAGGCATTGACGAGCAGCAGAACGATCAGCAAACCGAACGATGCGTGGATCAATGGCCATACAACATCGTTCCACGACTTCGACATCATCCGCTTTTGCAGAGGTGATGGGAAGGGCTTCTCAGGAATCACAACTGGCTCGACAACGCCATCGTGGTCTTCAACGGCCGCGATGAACTCCACGCGGTCAATTGAGCCATCGCTGTCAGCGTCAATGGTTCGAGCGATGGTCTCGACCTGCTCCATTGAGAACTCCAAACCGGTGAATTGGACAATGGCCTCGTACAGTTCCTCGATGCTGATGGAACCCGAACCGTCCGTATCGACCTCATGGAACATTTGGGTGATGTCAAGATCGTCGAGCGCATCGAGCAGGGCACCGAAGGGGTCATCGGTGTCGACGCCTGATTCGCTTTCGACGGCATCCTCGTCATCGTGTTCCTCTTCCTCTGCGCTCACGTCCGATTCATCGGTTTCAGTCTCCTCGGCCTCAACGTCGGCTCCTTCCTCAGCATCCTCGACGTTGTCATCCTCGACGTCGTCATCTTCGTCAGCGTCGTCATCCTCGTCAGCGTCGTCCTCTGCAGCATCGACAACGACCTCAGGAGCATCGTCGTCGTCCGCCGTGGAGGGTTCAGGTTCAGCACGGTCGGCATCGTCCTCAACCGCCGTGTCGGCCTCCGCGTCCACGCCGTCGTCCTCGGACGCAGGATCAACTTCGCCTTCGTCATCGTCCAGTGAACCCTCTGCATCGTACAGCGGTGGTTCCACCTTCGTCGAAGCCCATGACGCTGCAGCCTTTTCGAGTTCGTCCTTCTTCAGGTACGTGTTGCCATCGTCGTTGAATCCGGAGGCGTGTTCCAGGAACGCATCCCGTTCTTCGGCTCCAATACCATGGTTGCTCATCACCCGTTCGAGCACGTTTTCGTTGTATTCCAACGACGAGGTGGATCCGTCTTGTCCCTCCTCAACAGATGCATCATCCGACGCGAGGGTCGCCTCGAGCTCGCTCAGGTCAATGCTTCCATCGCCGTTTTCGTCGATGGCGCTGACAAGCAAATCAACCTGCTCAGGAGGTAGCGCTGCGAGGTTGAGCGCCAAGAGGCCTTCTTTCAGTTCGCTGGAATCGATAACGCCGTCACCGTTGCTGTCGAACCGCCCAAACAAGTCCATCACAGACATGCCGTTGTCGTCAAGCCAGGCACGAAGCACGTGCACAACGTCATCCGCGACGAAGACCACGCCGCAGGCGGTGCAGGAACGTGGCTCGTGGTCGAACAATTCACCGCACGCGCCACATTCCCAGCGCTGCTGTTCCCCGCCAAGTCGGATGCCGCACTCCGGACACGATGAGGAATCAATGGGAATGATTGCGGAGCACCCACCGCAGGCCGCCATGGTCTGTTCATGGCCATCGTTCGTCGACATGGTGGTCCCCTTTTGACGCACTTCAAGCGACGATATAATCATTCATGGGCAAGGACGAGGCTTCACGGGGGAAGCGCATGGGACGGACGAGCCTCCACGCCGTTCGGCCATCACACGCCGTCAACGACGTCCAGCGGTTCGTCCTTGAGCATGACATTCGGCGACCGGTCGTGTTCACCAGATCACCAGACGCTTGGCCTTCCATCTCAAACGCCACCGTGCACATGTCGGTTCTCTGGTGCACGCGCCGCCCAGGTCCCGATCGCATTCCAGTCGACGCTGATGGTCTGCTTCGCGCAGTTCAGGATGCCATCTCCTCCCACGACACCATCGTGCTGGACGCGTTGCCTGACGGCCTCAGTGGACCGGAAGTGACCAAATGGCTGTTGCACGTTGATGATGCCATCTCTGAACACGACGGTCCGCCCGTGCTGTTGGTTGTTGACGTAGCCTCCAACGACGACAACGTTGTGGCCCAGTGGTTGGCCCTTGCTCCTTGGCTGGTCGAGGATGCAGCCGTGCATGAGGACGTCATCGCTCCTGCACACCCCGAACCATCGGTTGTTGAGTCAGGTCCAGTCGATGAACTGGAGGTGGACGGGGGAATCCACCACCTCACCACCTTGCCTCCCGGTTTCAGCGTTGACGCCCTTCGACGACGGTTGCTTCAGTGGCGCAGGATGGGGTTCGATGTCTCCGATTTGGAACCAGCGCTCGATGCGGAACCTGAGCGCATGGAAACCCTGTATCGTGACGTTGAGCAACGGGTCCGAGCAGCCATCGACCTCGAGCGACGCCTCAATGCGTGCGCGCATTCCCTCGAACCCAAGCATGTCGAACGGGACCGGTTTCGGTTGCGC
Organism: Candidatus Poseidoniaceae archaeon; assembly: GCA_038125145.1. GTDB lineage: Archaea > Thermoplasmatota > Poseidoniia > Poseidoniales > Poseidoniaceae > MGIIa-L3. The sequence continues at coordinate 17,692 of JAYPDK010000019.1, read as the reverse complement.
CAACTGACCGGTCTGGAGGATATCGCTTCACGCTTGGACGACGTCGAACGCGCGGCTCAGCAATGAGTCACGGCTCTGGATGCAGGGATTGCACCAAGGCATGCCACGAACCTGTCCGAAGGGCGGCCCCAATCGACTCGAGCTCGCCGCTTGTCGAACGGTCTTCTGTCAGCGGATCGGCCACGGAACGTACCTGCTTGTGGAGCGTTTGCACCGCCTGAGAAGGTTGCACTGGGAGGTCCTCCATGGCCTCGCACGCAATCAGTGCCTCGCACGCGAGCACGTCCACAAATCGGTCAAGAACTCGAAGGAGGTTGAAACATGCGGTCGCTCCCATGGATACATGGTCCTCTTGTCCCCCGGAGGTCACGGTGCTGAACGCACTTCGCGGCAAGACGCTACCATGCATCTCGGAGAGAGCGGCACCAGCCACATAATGAACAATCATCAAGCCGGATTCAAGACCGGATGAACGGGCGAGAAATGCCCGCCCACCCGAACGAGCAGGGTCCAGCATCTGGTCCATTCGACGCTCGGACATCGACGCCTGCTCGAAGAGTGCCAAGGCCATGGCGTCCGCTGTCTGGCCGAGGATTTCCCCGTGGAAATTGCCCTGGCTGATGACCTCGTGCGGGCCCGGCGAGACGGGGTCGGGAAAGATGAGTGGGTTGTCCGTGACCGCGTTGAGTTCAACGTGTACGGTGGTGGAAAGGGCATCAAAACGTTCGGACGTCACCCCGTGCACTTGGGCTGCACAACGGAAGGAATACGGGTCCTGCACCCGGTCGCAGTCCTCGTGGTCCGCAACGTTGGCTGATTGCTCCATCCAGCGCGTGACACGAGCCGCCACCTTCCGTTGACCAGGGTGGGGGCGGACGGCGTGTATTCGTGGATCGAAAGGACGAATTGAACATCGACGCGCTTCGAGGGCCCCGCACAAGATGAGGTCAGCCATTGGAAGCACATCGTGGAGCAGCACGTCTGCCTCAGCGAGCAACGACGACATCAGGCTGGTCCCGTTGATCAGCGACAGCCCGTCCTTGGCCCTCAGTCGGATCGGTGTCAGCCCAGCATCGTTGAGCACGTCCGTCGAAGGGACAGGAACGCCGTTGTGCCAGACCTCACCCTCCCCAATCAAGACAAGCGCCATGTGGGACAGCGGGGCGAGGTCTCCGCTTGCACCGAGGCTTCCGAGGTGTGGAACAACGGGCGTGATGCCAGCGTTCAACAATTCAACCATGAGGTGCAGTGGATCCTCATGCACCCCGGAGTGGCCGTTGACCAAGGAATTGAGCCGCACGACCATCATTGCTCGGGTTCGAACAATGGACAGCGGTTCTCCGAGGGCAGTCGCGTGGGATCGAATCAGGTTGACCTGCAATCGTTCCACGTCGTCCGGTCCAATCGTCGTGTTGACCAAGGCCCCAAAACCCGTGTTGATGCCGTACACCGTCTCACCACGCTCCAAAATGCCGTCCACCGTTCGCCGAGCAACACGAACGCGTTCGAGGGCTGCTTCGGAGATCCGAACCGTTGCCTCGCTTCGTGCAATGGCCATGACGTCGAACGACGTAAGTTGTGAACCGGTGAGCACGACCGTACGCATCAGGCATCCCCCAGATACCGCATCACATCTTCATCGCTGACTTGCTCAGGCAGGGTCACAACAAGGTCAGGTTGTCGAGCCATCGCCAATCGGATGGTCTCCAACGCGCCCTCGTTTCGAGCCCAAGCCCTTCGTGCCACACCGTTTTCAACGTCCCACGTCAGCATGGACGCTGCCCGGCGGTCTGCGTCGACGCTCCCGTCCAAGAGCAAACCAAAGCCTCCGTTCATGACCTCGCCCCATCCGACACCCCCCCCGTTGTGGAGGCTCACCCACGTCGCTCCTCGGCTCGCATCGCCGATGACGTTGTGCACCGACATGTCGGCGGTGAACATCGACCCGTCACGGATGTCTGCGGTCTCTCGGTATGGACTGTCTGTTCCTGACACGTCGTGATGGTCCCTGCCAAGCACAACTGGCCCATGCAAGCGACCGTCACGCACGGCCTCGTTCATCGCGCGGGCAATGGCGGCTCGGCCAACGGCGTCGGCGTACAAAATTCGGGCCCGGCTGCCTACGGCGAGGTTGTTTTCGCCTGCCGCTCGAATCCAACGAAGGTTGTCCATCAGTTGGCGGCGGTTCCCATCGTGCGCGGTCTCAAGGAGCTGTTCGATGACGTCCGCTGCAATCGTGTCGGTCAGGGCAAGGTCCTCATCGCGCCCGCTGGTGCACACCCAGCGGTACGGGCCAAAGCCGTAATCGAAACACATCGGACCCATGATGTCCTCAACATACGATGGGTAACGGAACGACCCATCCGGATTCAACACATTGGCCCCGGCCCGGCTTGCTTCAAGGAGGAAGGCGTTCCCATAATCCCAGAAGTACATGCCGCGGGCGGTCATGGTATCGACCGCAGCGGCATGACGCCGCAAGGTGGCTTGCACCTCGTCCCGGAACCGTGCAGGATCGCTTGCGAGGAGGTCCATGCCCTCGTCGTAGGTCATCCCTGCGGGACAATAGCCTCCGGCGAATGGATTGTGGAGGCTCGTTTGATCGCTCCCCAATTCGACGGCAATCTCACGCTGAACCAGGCGCTCCCAGACGTCAACGATGTTGCCCACGTAACCGATTGAAACGCCCTCGCGTGCATGTTTGGCCGCCACCAAACGGTCGATCGCTTCGTCGAGGTTGTCGTGCACTTCGGACAGCCAGCCTTGCTCGTGGCGCTTGTGGGCCGCATGGGGGTTCACTTCACAGATCAAGCAAGCGGCACCCGTGATGACCGCAGCCTTTGCTTGGGCTCCCGACATGCCACCAAGCCCGCTCGTCACAAAAGCAACGCCGGACAGGTCGCCCTCCGGCGGAAGGCCGAGGTGCAACCGTGCTGCGTTGAGCAGCGTGATGGTGGTACCATGCACGATGCCTTGAGGGCCGATGTACATGTAGGAACCTGCCGTCATTTGTCCATACTGCGTCACACCAAGGGCATGCATCTTCGCAAAATCGTCCTTAGAGGAGTGGTTGGGGATGACCATTCCGTTCGTCACCACCACCCTTGGTGCTTCGGCGTTGGAAGGAAACATCCCGAGTGGATGACCGGAATACATGACCAAGGTTTGCGCGTCATGAAGCCGAGCAAGGTAGGACATGACGAGTCGAAATTGCGCCCAGTTTTGGAACACCGTGCCGTTCCCACCGTAGGTTACCAACTCATGAGGGAACTGAGCGACGGCAGGGTCGAGGTTGTTCATGATCATCAGCATCACCGCAGCAGCATGGGTGGAAGCCGTGCGGTATTCTGAAATTGGTCTGGCGTACATCGCAACGTTCGGCCTGTATCTGTGCATCACGATGCGTCCATAGTGGTCAAGTTCGGCCAGGAATTCCTCGACCACGTGTTCGTGATGATGAGGGGGGAGGTATCGAAGGGCGTTTCGCAATGCAAGTGCGCGTTCGGATTCCGTCAGGTTGACAGGGCGCGCAGGTGCGTGGTCGACGCTCTGGTCGAGCGGCCTTGCTTCAGGGAGGGCGTCCGGGATGCCCTCGGTGATGGCGTCCCACCACGGTGCCGCGCCGGCCTCCATGGTGTGAGGTCAGGACGTCAACCTATGTGGTTTGTCCACGGTGAACGACGTGCTGAGGCTTGAAATACGGCGCATGGGACGACGGTGCATGGAGGAGGCGCTCGGCCCTCGGCGTGTTGCAGCCCACCACCTGTTGGGCTCGGCCATCGTCGTCGCGCTGCTGACGATCGTCCTCTCGATGACGGTGCAACCCGTCGTTGAAGCCATCGTGGATGCTGATCAAAGCGGCGTGCGCGTGCCTGTCTGGGAGCGACGCGACCTCCCGTACGTGGCCGATGCTGCCCACGGTTTCGTCCTTGAAACGGGCCCCTATCTCCCATTGGCCACCGAGAACGAATGGAACAGCACGCACGTCTTTGTTGAATTCGAACTTCCCTTAACGGAGGGGGGTTCTGCTGCCGAAGGGCCTCAAATCTCCTTGGCGTATTGGAGGCCGGACGTCCCAGAGGGCGTGACTGTCCCGGTGATTGCGGAAATCGGCCCCTATTTCCAGGAACCGTCCGTTGAGACACCGACCATCGAAGTTCCCGGTTCATGGCTCGGTGAGATGATTGTCAACCAACTGCTCCCTCACGGCTATGCGTTCGCACAAATTTCGGTGACAGGCACCGGCCGCTCCAACCATTGCATGGACCTGATGGGGTTCGCTGAGCAGGAAGGGATCAACGCAGCCGTGACCTGGCTTGGCGAACAGGAATGGTCCAACGGAGGTGTGGCGCTGATCGGCAAGTCGTACGACGGCAGCACACCTTGGCAAGCAGCCATGTACGGTAACGAAGCCCTGAAGACGATCGTTCCGATTTCGGGATTGATTGGCGTCAAGGAACTGATGTGGAGGAACGGTTCCGCTGAGGCACGCGCCCCTATCATGCACAACGGCGTGTACGGTTCGTACGGCTTGGACGGCGACGAAGAGGATTACCAGAACCTCTGCCCCGACTACATCATTGGGCCCGGAACCGGCGTGTCTGCCTACGTGTTCGGCTCGGAGGTCGCAGGCGATTATTGGGAGGAACGCTATTTCTTGGACCGCGTGCTTGAGAACTACCAAGGGAGCGTCTACTTGATTCAAGGCATGCATGATTGGAACGTCGACCCTCACATGGCGGTTCCGACGATGAATCGATTGATCGACGCAGGGATTGAGGCCAAGGGTCTCTTTGGCCAATGGGATCACGACTATCCTGACCGCCCTGTGCAGCTCGATGACCGAAGCGACCTCGGGGGGCGCGGAGGTGAAGCCTTTCCAGAGATGGTTCGGTACGATTGGATGCAAGACCTTCACGAATGGTTTGACCATTACCTCAAGGGGCTAGGACCTCAACCAGGCCAATGGATTGAGATTCAGTCCAACGACGGCCAATGGAGGTTGGAAGACCGTTATCCCCCGTTGGATGCCCAAGAACGTCGATGGACCCTTGGAAGCGACCTCATGCTCAGCGGTGGAAGCCTAACGGTCTTGCCGGACGCGTCGTCGGGTCCCGTCTGGACGTCCGAGCCGGTCGAGAGCGACCTCTCCCTCGTCGGCACGCCACGGCTTCATGTCGAAGTGCGCACGACGACGGTAGGAGGGCAACTGTACGCCCTGCTTGAGTCCTGCGAGAGCGAAGCCACGTGCATCCATGTTGGCCACGCCATCATGGACCTGCGTTACCACGCGGGTGGTGACGACATCCAAACTTGGGCGGCACCGTTGGCGTCCATCACCGCGTTGATGGAATTCATGCCCCTCGATGCCACGGTTCCCGCAGGGCATCACCTTCGCCTCTCGTTGAAATCCACGGGGGAGGATTACTTGCCTGCCACCACCTCGTCCATCGTCACGGTGCTTGAAGGCGATGGAAGCACGCTGCAATTGGACCTGATCGACCTCGAAAGCAAACTGCTGTTCGAACCGCCCACGTGCTTGCACGAGCGATGCTTGGGCGCCTGATCACTCTTCTTCGTGAAGGGATGCGTCAAGGATGCTGACCTCCACCCACTTGCTCGTGGGCGTGTTCGAGACGTCCGCCGTTGAGTCGAGAGGGACGAGCACGTTGGCTTCTGGGAAATAGGCGGCAAGGTTCCCCCTCGGGATGGGATAGGGGACGAGACGCCAATCGTCGGCCTTCCTCACTCCATCGCTCCAATGGCTGATCAAGGTCACCCGATGGCCAGTTGTCCACGCGCGCTCGGCCATTTCCTCGGCGTTCATGAACACGACTCTCCGGTTGCCCTTGACACCACGGTATCGGTCTTCGAGTCCATACACCGTTGTGTTGTATTGGTCGTGGGAACGCAGCGTCATCAGAACATGGGTTCCCCCGTGGGACGGATGGAGGTCTGGAAGGGGGTGGACCGTGAACGCAGCGCGGCCAGACGGTGTCGCAAAGGAACGTTCATCCCGGGGAGGATTGGGAAGTTCGAAGCCGTTCGGGTTTCGAACCCGTTCGTTGTAGCGATCAAATCCATCGATGCTCGCTTCGATCAGGTCCCGGATTGCATCGTAATTTTGAACCAAACCACGCCAATCAACAGGCGATGCATCAATGGATTTGTGGGCAAGTTCGGCCACAATCCAAGGTTCTGATTTCAACTCCTTGGAGGCAGGTTCCAGTCGTCCTTGAGACCGATGAACAATCCCCATGGAGTTCTCAACGGTGACAAATTGTGTGGTTCCATGGGTGGTGTCGCGTTCCGTTCGGCCGAGGCATGGAAGCAAGAGGACATCCCCGCCGGAGGGCGCGAGGTGTGTTCTGTTGGGTTTGGTTGCGACGTGTACAGCAAGTCCGACACGAGCAATCGCTTCAGCCGTTGCATCGGTGTCTGGGGCTGCGGAGAGGAAGTTCCCTCCCATCGTCATCAGCACATCGACCTCGCCTTGCCGCATCGCATGTATCGCATTGACAACATCGAATCCGTGCTTGCGGGGGGCGGTGACGCCCGTGCCGGATTCGAGCCGGTCGAGGAAGGCATCGCTCGGTGCTTCCCAGATGCCAACCGTCCGGTCCCCTTGAACGTTGGAATGGCCCCGGACGGGACAAAAACCGGCCCCTGGTCGACCAACGTGGCCGCCCATCAGAAGCAAGTTGACCACCTCCTGAATGACGGCGACGCCGTTCCGATGTTGGGTCAAGCCCATGGCCCAGCATGCGATCGTCGCGTTGCTTGCGGCCACCATGGTCGCCGCGGCTTCGACCGTGGAGCGATCAAGTCCGGTGTCGGACAGAACGCGGCCCCAATCGAGGGTTTTCCGTTCTTCGAGCAGGGCATCGAATCCGCTGGTCGATGCATCAATGAAGGGTTCGTCCAAGGCACCGGCTTCAATCTGCAAGTGTTGGAGTGCTTGAAGCAAGGCTGCATCGCTTCCGATGCGCACGGGGAGGTGAAGGTCTGCGAGTTGGTCGTCGAACAGGTCCAGCCGCATGTAGTCCTGCGGGTGTTTGAACCGTTCCAACCCAGCCTCCGGGAGGGGGTTCACATGGATGATGCGCGCGCCCTTACGCTTCGCATCCCTCAACGAAGTGAGCATCCTTGGATGGTTGGTTCCAGGATTTTGGCCAATCACAAGGATCAGGTCTGCATGCTCAAAATCGGAGAGGCGGACGGTTCCTTTCCCGATGCCGATGGTGCCCCCGAGCCCCTTTCCGCTCGACTCATGGCACATGTTGGAACAATCGGGCAGGTTGTTCGAACCAAGGGACCGCACGAAGAGTTGGTAGAGAAAAGCGGCTTCGTTTGACGTTCGGCCGCTGGTGTAGAACACCCCCCGTTCCGGGGACGGTAAGGCACGAAGGCGATCGGCGACCATGTCAAGGGCTTCGTCCCAGCCGATGGGCTCGAACCGGTCTTTCCCTGCACGACGAACCGTAGGGGACGTCAGCCGTCCGAGTGACCCCAGTTCAAAATCGCTCAGCATCGAAAGGTCGTGGATTGACCGGGACGCAAGCACATCAGGCGTGCATCGGGCGGTCATCGCTTCTTCTGCGACGGCCTTCGCTCCGTTTTCGCAGAATTCGAATCCAGAACGATGTTCTGGGTCAGGCCACGCGCAACCCGGGCAGTCAAATCCATCCTGTTGGTTGACCATCCGCAGTGTTTGGACGGTACGAGCAAGGCCCATCCTCCGCACCCCATGCCGAAGGCTCGAGGCGACAGCAGGAATGCCGGCAGCCCGCTGTTTCCTTGGTTTGACCGTCAACGGACGTTCGTCCGCAGGGGTCCGGCCCGGGGGCGAAGGATGACCCATGAGGCACCGTTGAAGCGGTTGGGCTCAAGCCTTTCCCATCACGACGACCACGGGCCAAGGAATTGTGGTCGATGGCCTGCGGCAAAGCCAACAACAAGCATCCCCTCGTGACGGGCGAGTTCTGCTGCTTGAGACGACACGGCTCCGAGAGCGATGACTTGCCGCACACCCGCTCGAACGGCTTTGGCCATCACGTCCCACCCGCAACGTCCTGAAACCATCAAGCAACGCACCGAGGCACGTGAGGACGAGAGGGCCCATGCGCCAATGACCTTGTCCACTGCGCTATGGCGGCCGATGTCTTCCCGAACAATCAACCCTGCATCGGAGACCAGCGCCGCTGCGTGGGTCCCTCCCGTGGCGATGAACAGCGGCTGCTCGGTCTGAAGCCCGTGCACCCAACCCTCCACGTCGCCTGGCTCAACCCGAACGGCTGGGGGGAGGAAGGTCCCAGAAGGGGGTGGATCGAGGGTCAAGCCGCAACCACCACAGGAAGGCATGATGCTGCGATGAGAAAGCGGGGTGGCCCAGGATGCCCCCGACAGATGCAGCACGACGGTGCCGTCCACATCGGAACGTTCGACCGTGGGCAGGACGTTCAGCGTGGGCAACCACCCCTCGCAGATGGCATGGCCGATGCTCAATTCTACAAGGTCAGTTGGGGTTGCCAGCAGTTCAACACCGTGCCCTGCCTCGCTGGTGATGCGGATTGGCGCTTCGATGGCAAGGGCGTCAACCCCAGCATGGTACGCACCGTCCACGACCCGCAAGACGGGCTGCTTGGACGCACCCGTCATCCGCCATCCTCCACATCAACATCAAAGAATTCGAACTGCATGGCCACCAACGCCGCTGAGGAGGTTGCGGCGGCATAGGCCTTGAGCGGCTCAGCGTTCAATTCGAGGAAACGATGGCCCCAACGAAACCCTCCAAGCAAGGACCGCGCCTGACCGTCTTCGCCCATTAACACAAGAGAGGCCGCCAAGGCCTCCACGGTTGAGAGCCGACCGGGCTTTCCCCAATTGACAGGGTTCGCCGCCAAGAGCAAGGGAAGCATTCGAGGCTGAAGCCTGGTCTTCGATACGATCGACGCCACGGATGGCTCAATGTGGGCCCAACTGCAGTCCAACGCGACCAAGGCCCCTCCACGAATCGAGTCATGGTCCTCAGGCCCCAGCACTTTCCCGCAGAGGGGCTCAAGCAGGACGCCCCGCTTCGGCAAGCCCCGCAGATGTTTGTGCAGGGTGAGATCGCCACGTCGAGACGACCGAACGGCCGTGTTCTTCGTTGGGTCGTCTTGGGCCAGCCAAATCGCGTGGAGGTGGACCGTGGTGGATTGCTCATCGGAGGCCATCGAGGTAGTCCCCCAGCGTGAAGCCCCTGTCTTGACCGCTTTGCACACGACGGTGCTCTTCGGGGTCGTATTCAACCATGAGCGAAATCCCGAGCACGCGTTCAAATTTTGAAATGACAGCGTCCGTCGGTCGCCGGCCGGATTCTGCTGCTTTTACGATGTTCACCTTCTCTGACATCCGGCGTGCCAGTTCATCTTGGCTCCACCCACGACCGCTCCGTGCACGACGAATCTGAGGGCCAAAGTCGTCCGTAAGCACGCGTTCGCTGCGGCGCATGATGCCTGAAGGGCCGCGGTGCTTTCCAGGCGATGAGGCGTGCTTGGACGCCGCTGCGAGTCCGGGCGCTACCCCCTGCGGTTTCGGCCCAACCCGGTCGGCGCAGCGCTTGCATGCGGCGACCGAGGCACGGCCCATGGGCACCTGACGGGTCCCGACGTTCATGGCGCCACAGACCTCGCACTCCCCCATGATGCATCCTTCGGGCCGGCGGGACTTACCCCTTCCGCTTGCATCGAGCATGTGTCGACCATGGCTTTTCCCTCCTCTTCGTCGACAATTCAACGATGGACCTTTTTAGTGGGTCATACGAGGATTGAATCATGGGTGAAGTGGACACTGGGCCTCGTTCTGAAGAGGCCCGTGGTGATGAATTCGCTGACCTTGAACGAACCATCCGCCGCTTGCAGGATGAGGCGAAGGACCTCAACCATCAACGCCACGAACTCGAAACGCAACTTCGAGGATTGCACAAGCGTACACGACGTCTTGAAGACGAACTCACGCACCTCAAAAATCCACCAATGATCATTGGCACCTTGCAGGACATGCTCGGACCGCGCACGGCCGTCGTCAAGTCATCAAACGGCACCGTCTTCCAAGTGTCCGTCAACGAACGGCTCGATGGTACTCGCCTCAAACCAGGCGCCCGGGTCGCGATGAACCAAGACAGCTTGGCGATTATCGAGATCCTCAACGATGCATGGGACCCGATGGTCAGCGGAGCCGAAATGATCGAGGCACCCGACGTCACATACGACGATGTTGCAGGATTGAACGAGGAGAAGCAACTCTTGCGTGAAGCGATTGAACTGCCCCTTGTTCGACCGGACCTCTTCCGGAGTGTCGGCGTGACCCCACCCAAAGGCGTGCTCTTGGTTGGACCTCCTGGATGCGGCAAAACGCTCCTCGCGAAAGCGGTGGCCAATTCAACAAACGCTACCTTCATTCGAATGGTTGGTAGCGAACTTGCCCAGAAATACATCGGTGAAGGTGGGCGTTTGGTTCGCGAATTGTTCGCGTTGGCTCGAGAAAAATCCCCCAGCATCATTTTCTTGGACGAAATTGATGCAATTGGTGCAAAGCGTCTCGATGGTTCAACGAGTGGGGACCGTGAAGTGCAACGGACCTTGATGCAACTGCTCGCCGAACTTGATGGGTTTGATCGCCTTGAGGATGTTCGAATCATTGCAGCAACAAATCGACCCGACATCTTGGACGATGCTCTGCTGCGACCCGGTCGCTTTGACCGCATCGTCGAGATTGCAAAACCAGATGATGAGGCACGACGTGCTATTCTCGAACTGCACCTCAAGGGCATGTCAACCCGTAAGGTTGACCTCGTGTCATTGGTCACAAGCACCGATGGATTCTCTGGGGCAGAACTTGCAGCCACATGCGTTGAGGCGGGCATGATCGCCATTCGCGACGAGCGCACACACGTCCAACAACGGGATTTGAAGGAGGCGGTTGCTCGACTCCTCACCAAGCGTGACCACGCGGGTGGACGACGCGACCCTGCGGACTTGTACGCGTGAAGTTGCGAACCTTCAAGGACGGGGGAAGCAGGCCTTCACGGTCATGCAGGACATCGTTGAATGCGTTCCAAACATCTCCGAAGGGCGTGACCTTGCGACCATCGAAGCCATTGCGAACGTTGCTGCAGCGACGCCGGGCGTCACCGTGCTCGGTGTTGAACCCGATGCAGATTACAACCGGACCGTCATCACGTTCGCTGGTCCGCTTGAGGCCGTTGAGAAGGCGGCCGTTGATTTGAGCGTGGCTGCCATCAACGCCATTGACATGCGCACGCATTCCGGGGAGCACCCTCGACTCGGCGCCGTGGACGTCTGCCCGTTCGTACCGATTGCTGGCGTGAGCATGGCGGATTGCGCTGCCGTCGCAAAGCGTGTCGCCATCGCCGTCCATGAGCAGACAAAGGCACCCACGTTCCTGTACGGGCACGCCGCTCAGAACGACGAACGAACCCGATTGAGCTACCTTCGCAAAGGGGAGTACGAAGGGCTCAGGGAGCGACTTGAGGGGGGAACGGACAGGTTGCCCGATTTTGGCCATCAAGAGGGCTGGACAGAGGCTGCTGCACGATCGGGAGGGTGCACCTACGGGGCACGGCCCGTGCTGGTGGCGTACAACGTCAACATCCCGGAACGTGATGCCCGGGTTGCCAAGGTTGTTGGAAGCCTCCTCCGGGGATCTGGACGGATTCTCGCGCGCAACGACTCGGGGGTCCTTCGAGCCACGGGCATGTTGGAATCGGTGCAAGGCATGGGCGTGGTTCTGGATGCGCACGGTATCTCTCAGGTCAGCATGAACCTGACCAACGTCGACAAGCACGGGATGCTTCATGCGTTTGAAGCCGTCCGAAGCCTGGCCGCCGACCACGGGTTGGACGTTGTGGGCTCGGAACTCGTCGGACTCGTTCCCCTCGAAACCATGCTGGAAGCGGGACGGTGGTACGCACCTCAAGCCAACGAGGAATCGGACCTTGTTCGTGCGGCCGTGGAGGGCTTGGGCCTCAACTCCCTGACCCCGTTTGACCCGGCAACGAGGATCATCGAATACGCCATTCGGGAGGCCGCAGCATGAACGTCGCCGACCTCTCGCTTCGCGACTTTGAGTCGGCTTTGGCATCAAGTGAACCGACACCAGGTGGTGGCACCGCTGCCGCCGTGGCCTTGGGGCAAGCAGCCGCGCTCACGTCCATGGTGGCGTCGCTCACCTTAGGTTCAGAACGATGGGCAGATGGTCATGATGCTGCGCGTCGTGCTCTGGAGGAGGCGAAGCAGGTACGACGGGATGCGCTCGACCTCGGTGATGAAGACGCTTTGGCCTTCGATGCCGTGATGGACTCCTTCCGTCTTCCGAAGGACACGGACGAACAGAAAGCCGCGCGTCGGGCGGCGATCCGAGCGGCGACGCTCCACGCTGCTGAGGTCCCAATGCGGACCGCGGAACGTGCACGGGCCCTCCTTGATCACGTGCATGCGATGGTCCAGCATGGCAACCCCAACGCCGTCAGCGACGCCGGCATGGCCTCGCTCTTGGCCTCCGCAGCGGCCAAAGGCGCGGTCTTCAACGTGCAGATCAACCTCGATGCCCTGCCGTTGGAGTATGGCGCAGACCTACGAGATCGGCTTCCGTCATTGCGTGAAGACGTCCGCGTGCTCGGCCGTCAGTGCATGGAAGGTGTGCGTCGTCGAATGGATGCTCAACGCACTTGAGCACCAGGTGCAATGGCATCAAGCACGGTGAGCAAGCGCACGACGCCTTCACCGTCGTCGGCGGCGAGCATCATCCCCTCGCTCATGATGCCACGAAGCTTACGAGGCGCCAGGTTGGCCACCACAACGACGTGAAGTCCGAGAAGGTCTTCGGCAGCGTACACGTCCCGCAGGCCCGCGCAGATGGTACGACCGGATTCAGAACCGTCGTCAAGCGAGACCACCCACAGCCGGTCCGCATCGGGATGCGCCTCCACGGCGGTGACGCGAGCCACGCGCATGTCAACTGCGGTAAACTGTTCAAAATCGATGGTGCTGATTCCTTCTCGTTCCATGTGTTTCACGTCCTTTTTGTCCTTCTTGCCGCCCTTGACGCCGGTGACGTTCGGTGCCTCTGACGCGGGAGCGTGCGCTTCTGCCACCAAGCCTTCACGTTCCAAAATAGCGGCCAGATCCAACCGTTCAAACAGCGGGGTTGGGGACAGTGTTGGTTCGCTCAACGGGACGTCAAGGTCGACCGCCGCCCCCCATGGGACCTCGCTTACTGCTCCGGATTCGCCAAGCATGCCCCACAAGCGCTGCGATGAAGCGGGCATGAAGGGCTGAAGCGCGATGGCAAGGGATCGAAGCACACGCAAGGCAAGGGCGAGCCCAGCGAAGGAATCTGTTCGGTCCTCTTCGCTTGTGTCGTCTTTCAGGGCGACCCATGGCGCGGCCCTTTGGACAATGCCGTTGCCTTGTTGTGCCATCGTCATGGCCGCTCGCAGGGCCTCTTTGAACCGGTGTCGCTCGAGGGAGCGCCCAACGAGTTCGTGTTGTGCCTGCCATGCTGCCATGTCCTCCGACCACGTTGTTCCCGACCCGTCCCATCTGCTGAGAGGGCCGTGACCGGCCTGCTGAACCTTGGCGTTGAGGGTCAAAACGCGGTGTGCGAAGTTCCCGTATGCCGCAATCAGTTCGCTGTTGACCTTGGCTACGAAATCTTCCCACGTGAAATCTGTGTCGTGGCCCTCGGGCATGTTGATGGCCAGATAATAGCGAAGCGTGTCCGGGTCATGGTGCTCGAGGAAGGACGGCAACCAGACCGCGTGCTTCCTTGATTTTGAAAACTGACCACCGCTCAGCATCAGGTACTCCATGGCTGGGACGTCGTGGGGCAGCGCCAAGTCACCTGCAATGGGGAGACGAGGTGCATCTAGACCACGTTCCGCCATGTTGAGGCCAAGAATGATGGCAGGCCAAATGACCGTGTGGAACGGAATGTTGTCCTTTCCAAGGAAATAGAGGTGACGAGGCGACCGCCCGTCGTCGTTCACGCACCACCAACGGCGCCACGCGTCGGCTCCGTCCGGGTGGTCCCTCGCATATCGGGACGCCCAAATCCGTGCGCACGTATGGTAACCTTGAACGGCCTCGAACCACACATAGACGCACTTGCCGTCCCATTCGTCACCCTTGAACGGAAGGGGGATGCCCCAGGACAAATCACGCGTCACCGCGCGCGGTCGAAGTCCCATGTCCAACCATTGCTTGGTCATGGCCTGCACGTTTGATTTCCAACGTCCCTGACCCGTGGCAGCAAAGGCCTCGAGCGTGGATTGGAACCTGTCAAGGCGGTAGAACAAGTGCTCTGTGTCCCGAACCTCAATCTTGCGCTCTGGATGCATGCGCGATCGTGGTTCACCCAATTCCACCGATTCGTAGGTCGCACCGCACGCGTCGCATTGGTCACCTCGTGCATCGTCTGCACCACACGACGGACACGTCCCTTCGACGTACCTGTCGGGCAGGAATCGGCCACCCTCCTCGTTGAGTTCGAAAAATTGCGGGGAGGATTGAATCTCAAAGAGGCCTGCGTGTTCCAGGCTCTGAACCGTATCTTGGACAATCTTGGCGTGTTCTGGGTCGCTTGTTCGGTTGAACAACGCCCCGCCGTATTCAATCCCCCGTGGGTCAACATGGGTGGACCATGCACAGCCAAGCGCATCGAGTGCCTTGCTGTTGATCTCATGAAACCTGTCGACGACTTCCTGTGGGGAGATGCCTTCTTGCTCGGCCGTCACGGTGATGGGGGTCCCGTGCTCATCGGAGCCGGACACCATCAGCACGCGTCGGCCCATGGCACGCTCGTACCTGAACTGAATATCGGGTGGTAGGTAGCAGCCAGCCACGTGGCCAAGATGCAGGGGGCCGTTTGCGTACGGCCACGCCACGCTGATGAGGACGTGCTCGTCGGACGTCATCTGGGGAAGGCTCGAACATGCCCCTCTTAGCCCTATCTTTGGTGCTGCCTTGCGTCAGGTTGATGAGTGGTCCGCCATAGCGTGAACTGTCTCCGACAGGGGTCTTCGCTCACATGGTCCTTGAAATCATGATGGCCGCCGGGGCCAACATCGAAGCAACCGGCACAGGTGACGTACGTCTTTTGGTGGCGTACGCCACCATCGCGCTCGGCGTCTCCTTCCTCTGTTCCATCCTGGAGGCAGTCGTGCTGTCGATCAGCCCGACGTGGGTCGCGGTGGAGCAAAACGCCGGCACATCGTTGGGCAAGACGTGGTCCAAACTCAAGCAGGACGACAGCGTGGCCCCGTTGACGGCGATTTTGACGCTCAACACGATTTCACACACGATGGGAGCCGCCGGCGTCGGCTCGCAGGTGCAATTGCTCTACGGCGATGGTGCCCTGACGCTGGCCTCGGTGCTGTTGACGCTCGCGATGTTGTTCCTCTCCGAGATCATTCCAAAGACCCTCGGATCGGCCTACTGGAGGGCCCTGGCCCGCCCGTGTGGGTCCCTCCTGGTGATCGTTGTCCTCGCCATGACCGTCCTCATTGTCCCCATCCAAGGTCTGAAGCGGGTGCTGCCGCATGGTGACCTGTCGCAGGTGTCGCGTGAGGAAGTGGCGGCCATCGCTGACCTCGGCGAAGAAGGTGGCGTGCTCAAAACCGATGAAGAGACAATCATCCACAACGTGCTCCAGATGCGGGAGATCCGTGTCAAAGAGGTCATGACCCCAAGGACGGTGATGCACTGGGTGGACGATACGGACACCGTGCAAGAGGTCATTGAAAGCAATCCTGTCCTCCGGTATTCACGAATGCCGGTGCTTGGTGAGGACCTTGATGACGTGCTTGGCCTTGTGCTCCGCTCCTCCGTGCTGACGGCCTCGTCCAAGGACGAACACGGTGCGACGATGGCGTCCCTCATGCGACCCATCATTCGCATCAGTGCCGAGGCCAGCGTCGAAGACGCACTCGTGCTCTTCCGAGGATCGAGGCAACACTTTGCCCTCGTCGTTGACGAATTTGGAGGCACGCAAGGCGCCATCACGTTGGAGGACGTTCTGGAAACCTTGGTCGGTGCGGAATTCGTCGACGAATTGGATGAGGTCGAAGACCTCAGGGAATACGCAAGGGAACAAGCTGCACTCAGCGGTGAAGAATGAGGCCTTGCATTTCCAACCACGCATCGAGGACCTCGTTCCGTGCCGGATGATTGGACGTTCCTGAGTGGCGCAAGGTGGTATCCCTGACCACCTCAATGGGGACGTGCTCCGGCCAAGCGTCCAGCAATGCCGTAAGATGTGCAGGACCGAGCCGGCCGTCAGGTTCGGCTTGCAGGACCAACGTTGGGCAGGTTGGCATCCCCCATGCTGGGACGCCGACATCCTCGAGGGACGTGATGCCTGAACCCGGGTGTTCGTCCTGCCAGGTGGCGATAAGGGAGCGAAGAACCGCCCGCTTCAATCCCGGAATGCGACCCAAAACACCGAGCGTGGACCAGCCTTCCTCGAACACCGGTGCGTACATCGTCATCGGGGATTCGAGGACAAGGGCGTCCACCGAGTGGTGCACGTTGGATTCGTGAAACATGCGCAAAGCCACGAAGCCACCCAGCGAATGGCCGTACAGCACGCATGGCCCATGACGCTCGACGTGCTCGAGCATCGCTACGAGATCGTCGACGACCGCACCAGCCGTCCACGGCCCCTGACTCGGGCTGTCACCATGACCCCGGACTTCCATGAGGTGCACCAGCATCCCTCGTTCGGTGAGGTGCCGCACCCTGTTGGCAGACCGGACAACGCCTGAAGTCCACCCGTGCACCAGCACGATGGTGGACACGATTGTACCTTCTGGGCGTCTCGATGCAACTCGGACAGGGCCTCTCGGGCCATCGACGATCGTGACGACCCATGCATCATCGAGGGTGTTCGGTACCGACTTCGGGGGGCCCTCAAGGAACCGGTCGGCGATGCGCCGAGCGACCATTCAATCCTCGGCCCCGTCGGATTCAGCCTCAGTTGCTTCCTGCGCTGCCGCCCTTTCAGCGGCTTTCTCAGCTGCCCGCTGCTCACGCTGTCGCTGTCGCTCCTGGAGGCGGTCGCCGAAGTCACCCATGCTCTCAAGGCGCTGCATCCAACCTCCGGTTGCCTCGCCTGCTACGGGAACGTGCTTCACAAGGTAGGCGGCAAACAAGCGGTCGAACATGCCTTGGTTCAGATCGCTTGATGATTTGAACTGACGGTTCATGATGGGCATGAGCACCATGACACAGCCAACGCTGAACCATGTGATGGCCTTCGTGTCCCCGTCCTTCAGGTCACCCATGTTGGCAAAGACCAGGAAGGTGCCAAGCAACAGCAAAAACCCGAGCAGGCTGTTCAGAACCGCGTGAATTTTCGGGGGCGCTTCACCGGAGGAATTCACATATTTCGTCCGGGAGACGAATTGACCGATGTTCCGACCAAAGCGGAGAGGAATCACCACCACGTTGACGAGGTACATCACGAAAGCACCGCCCCACAGCAGCGTGGTGGTGAAGTTGGTGTCGGAAATCGACATCACGGTCGCCACGGCAATCAAGCCGAAATTCACGACCATGTTGGACCACGCCCCGATGGTGCGGCTTCCAGTTCCAGCGATCTCGAACTCGGAGGGGAGGCCCTTGGGGCGTGC
>JAYPDK010000018.1:0-27316 GCA_038125145.1 Candidatus Poseidoniaceae archaeon | reverse complement strand
CCGAGATCGCATAGCCCGGTAGTGCGCGTGACTGGAAATCACGTGGGTCCGTCCCGCGGGAGTTCAAATCTCCCTCTCGGCGCCTTTTACTCTCCCGTAGGTGCGGTGCAGTCCGTCACCCATCGTGGCGAAGAATCCAAGGCCCTTGGCACCACTTCAAGCGAATTCACAGGGGTTCCGTCGGACCATGTTCCCATTGGCGAAAGCAGGTCCACATCCACCAAATGGGCATGAGCAAACGACGCCGTTGAGGTGTCGTTTCGCATCATGGCCACCAACCAATCCGCTTGCATGTCGGCCCTCCGGTAGATCGCCTGATCGGCCAGCGCATCGTGGACGGCGCTTGCAGCGAGGTAGTGCGACGCCACGAGCGGAGGAAATCCATGGCGGTCCGAGCGGACCTTTACCAGCATCACGTCGTCAACCCGGGCCTCCGTGAACAGGCGCTCTGCATGGCCAACACCGTGGCACCAGCCCACGGAGGTGTCGTCTTCGGCCACGACGACGTGCGCCACCGTTGCACCATCGAAGACGTGCAAAGGTAGCGCGACGCTTGGGTCGATGCTGTGCGCGTACGGTTGTTCGAGGTCAACGACGACCGCCGTTGTGCCCCAATTCCACGCCTCCAAGGTCGGCAAGAGCATCATCGCAATGCCTGCTCCGAGGCTATGACCACCGACCCACAACACATCTCGCCGTACGTCAAGTGGGAGCGTTGGCAAGACGTCGGTGTCCACGACATCGAGGGCGCTGCTCATGGCCAACATCCGAAGCCGATGTTGTGGATGGTCGGAGGTGCCCGGGCCTTCGGTCGGCTCCCAATCGGTGGGCATGCCGACGGCGTCAAGGGCCGAGGGATACGCGATCTGAACCACCACCATCCCCTTGGCTGACAGTTGGCGTGACCAATCTCGGTATTCGTCGGCGAGTGGGTATCCAAAGCCATGCAGAAGCAAGGCCAACGGGGCTTCCGTAACGTTCGAAGGAAGCTCTGGAATCCGAACCGTCAGCGTGCTGACCGTCGCCGTTTCCTCATCGCCCGTCATGGCGTCAAGCACCTGTTGCGGCAGCGGATAGTCGAACACGGCCTCCGTCGTCTCAAACGGCCCTGGGGAGGCACCATACCCGTAGGCCGGTACCGCTGGTGGCGAAGGGGCCACGCCAAGCATCGCGGGCAGTGCGGGTGAGACGGCCATGAGCCCAACCGCGAAGACGCACACAGACGCGACGATCGCGTCCTTATGGCGTTGGGAAACGCCGTCTCCGGCGTGAACCAATGCGGGCATCAACCAACCGACGTACGCGGCCGGGGCGAGCAGGAAGGCCCCACGAAAATAGGCCACATCGAGAAGGAGGTGGGTGAGGAGCATCCCTCCCCCGACGCCGGTCAAGCCCCATGCGCCGCATCGACGAAGCCGTCCTTTGGTCCGTCGCACCATCACCCCGACCAGCAGGCCGATGATGAGCACACCAAGAACGAAGGAAGGGTGTTCGCGAAGGGCAAATTCGTCCCGTAGGGTTCGAACCGCTGCAGGCCAGAACGCGTCCACAAGCGACGCGCCGCTAAGGAGCCGTGCGAGCGTTGGCCCAAGGGCAACAAGCAACCCTGCTGCAAGCGCTACGAGGCCGTCGACGCCGATGAGCGTCTCTCCCTCCCCCTTGGGCGACGCCTCCACGCCATGTTCCTCCCCCTCGGACGATGCCTCCACGCCACAGGTGATGGCTTGCCGCTCTTCAACCATCGTACCGATGCAAGGGGTCGTCGCGAAGCGGTTATATCCGGAGGTCAGGTGGACCGGCCACTGCCACCGTGGCTTAGCGGTATAGCATCTCATTGGTAATGAGAAGGTCGCGAGTTCGATTCTCGCCGGTGGCTCCTCCTGCCGAAAGCACCACCGTTGCCAGCGTGCTTGCTCAAAGTATAAGCCTCGTTTCCGGTGAAAAGGAGTTGGAGGTTCGCCTCCAGATGGGATGCACGATGCAAGAGCGAGAGCAGGACTACGATTTGAAACGCAGAGTTCGGGACCTCCAAGGGCAGGTCGACGACTTGAGGGAACTGGTGAACACGCTCCTCAGCGTGATCTGTGAGGAGCCCGACGGTGAACACACCGGAGCAGCCCCAGCCCTCGTTGGCGGCCCTCAAACCGCGTACTGCATGTGAGTCAGCCTTTCACGACCACCTTCGGCGTCAGCCGGGCCACGGGACGTGCCAGTCCGGCAGCGACGGTGACGTCGACCACGTCATCCACGGCTTTGTAGGCTTCCGGGGCCTCTTCGCCAAGGCTTCGGTCAGAACCATGTTTGAGGTGCACGCCCGACGCGAGAAGTGCTTCCTTGAGCGCGGCAACATCGACACGTTCACGCGCAGCATGGCGCGACAGCGTCCGGCCTGCTCCGTGGCACGAGGAGCCAAACGCTCTGTTCATCTGACCTGGACCTGCAAGGAGCCACGATCCAGTGCCCATGTCACCGGGCACGAGCACCGGCTGTCCGGTTGGGGCGTAGCGCGCGGTCAATTCATCGTGTCCAGCAGGAAACGCTCGGGTCGCTCCCTTTCTGTGCACGCAGCAGGTGCACCGTCGTCCATCGACCACGTGTTGTTCGTCTTTGGCAATGTTGTGTGCGACGTCGTACACAGAGGCGGCGTCAATCGGCGTCCCGAGGTGTGCTTCAAGACCGTCAAGAAGCCGCTGTGCCAAGACGGCCCGGTTGGCAAAGGCATAGTTGGCCGCTGCACCCATGGCGCCGAGGTAGGCTTCACCGTCCGGGTGGTGGCGTGGAGCCGCAGCGAGTTGCCGGTCCGGGATCCACCAGCCGTGAGCCTCGCTCCACCACCCGCCGTCCCGTTCCACATACTGACGCTCAAGGTGCCGGACGTGATCGGTGCACACTTGGTGGCCAAGACCTCGACTCCCAGAATGAATCATGGCCACCAGTTGACCTTCCTCAATCCCCCACGCCTCGGCTGCATCTGGTGCGAGGACCTGTTCAACCCGCTGAAGTTCCGCAAAGTGGTTTCCGCTTCCAAGCGTTCCAAGGCTGGTCAAGCCGCGCGCGCGTGCGCGCTCGGACACCAACGAGGGGTCGCCTTCAAGCCGGCCATGCGATTCGAGGTGGGCGACGTTGTCCACAAAACCCAGTCCGAGGTCTGCTGCAGCATTCGCCCCTTCAGAAAGGATCGCCTCAAGGCCACGTGCGTCGAGGTCAACGCCTCCGCCTCCAGAGGTTCCAGCGGGCAGTCGGCCGCCAAGCCGCCGTGCGAGGCGTGCGGGGTCCGGCACGTCGTCGGCCATCAGGTCCAACGCCAACATACGGACGCCGCAATTGATGTCAAATCCAACGGCGCCCGGGCTCACCCCACCCCCCTGCTCGCCTGCGTCGTGGTCGGTGGCCAGGACGCCCCCAATAGGGAGCCCGTAGCCAAAATGGTGATCGGCCATGGCCCAAACACGGCCGACGGCACCGGGCACGCATGCAGCGTTCACCAATTGCTCTGGTGCACGTTGGTCGCCTCCGATGAGCGCATCCGGGTCCCTCGTCACGACCGCTGCATCCGTCAGCATCCTGCCGTGTTTGCGGATCCCGACGATGCCGGGGCCGAGGGACTCGAGGTGGTCCTTCCACCTCTGCATGGGTGGAGCAGGTGGGACGTCCACTTCACGCTTCTCGTTGCCGCCGGGTGGGAGGCTTGAAGGAGGTCAGCACGGAGGCCCGTCTGGGTGAGGTCATGAACGGGCTCGACCTTCAGGTCCTGCGTGACCGCGGGTACGAACGCAAGATCTGCCATGCCTCAGGCCTACCGTTCTGGTCCTCTGACCCCGACCGAACAACCAGCGGCGACACCGTTGAAGACGAATACACCTTCATTGGCCAGCCGATCATTCAGGGCTGGTCCGAACGAGGCTTGGCGCTCAAAAACCGCATGCGAGAAGCCTTCCTTGCAGCCTTCGAAGCGAACGGGCACACGCGGGTGGACCCGTATCCCGTCCTCGCGAGGTGGCGGGACGACATTCACCTCACCATCGCCTCCATTGCCGACTTTCAACCACACGTGACCAGCGGCCTGGCCGAGCCACCAGCGAACCCGTTGACCATTTCCCAACCCTGCATCCGGCTCACGGACGTTGATGCTGTGGGGCGCTCTGGACGCCACCTGACCACGTTCGAGATGATGGCGCATCACGTGTTTAATCGTCCAGACGACGATGACGAGCACTACTGGATTGAACGTTGTGTGGAACTCTGCCATGAATTGCTGACCGTGACCTTCGGCATCGACGACAACGAAGTGACCTACGTCGAAAATCCATGGAGCGGGGGAGGCAACGCAGGGGCCGCGGTGGAAGTCATCGTGGGCGGACTTGAGCTCGCAACGTTGGTGTTCATGGACCTCGAGGAGCACCCTGACGGGGACGTCGAAATCAAAGGGGTTCGATACAGGACCATGCCCCTCCAAATCATTGACACGGGCTACGGATTGGAGCGGTTTTGCTGGGCGGCCGCAGGTACCCCGACGATTTACGAGGCCATCTACCCCGAAAGCGTGGCTTGGCTGAAGGAACTGTCCTCGTTCCAGAAGGTCTTGGCACGCCACGATGGGGTCGATGTGGACAGGCTCCTTGGAGAATTAAGCCGCCTGAACGGCATTATGAACATCGAGGCCGGTGTCGACGCGAACGCGTTGCGCACCGTGCTCATGTCACGGCTTGCGGAGCGCGGAGTTTCCGTGACCGCACACCTTCTACGCGACGTGACCGAACCGTTGTCAAGGATTTATGCCATCCCTGACCACCTTCACGCCTTGGCCCACATGCTCGGCGATGGGCTCGTCCCCTCAAACGCGAAAGACGGTTACCTCGCGAGGATGCTCGCACGAAGGGTGCTCCGCATGCGCGATGACCTCGGTCTGACGATCACCTTACCTGACCTTATGGCGCACCACATCGATCACCATCTTGTCGATCGACGAATGAAGCAAACGAGGGAGGGTATGCTCCACATCCTCTCGCTGGAAGAAGCAAGGTACGGCGAAATGATGAGGAAATCTGAACGGGTTGTTCGAAAAGCCATCGCTGACCTCAGCAAGGAAGCGGACTGCGTAAGCGATGACGTTCTGTTTGAATTGGCGGATGTGCACGGCCTCCAACCTGAAATCACCATCGGCGTGGCCCGCGAAGCAGGATGGTCAAAGCTGGAACTCCGAGCAGGTTTTGCTGCTGAAATGGCAGAGCGTCATGCCCGCATTGCCAAGGAAGCAGCACGTTCAGACCCGAACGAGGGCTTGTTTGCTTCCCTCCCCGACCTTCCCGAGACGATGCCGTTGTACTACGACGACGTCCATCAAGTGGACATGGAAGCCTCCGTTCTGGCGTGCCTTCCTGTTGGCAACGGGGCCGTGGAAGGGGTAACGCACGCGGTGATCCTCGACAAGACCTGCTTCTACCCGGAGGGAGGAGGGCAAGAAGGTGATCACGGCCGACTCACCACGGAGGCCATCGAACGTCGTGTGCTGGACACCCGAAAACAGGGGGGGCTGGTGCTCCACCTCACCGATGGAGCACTCGAAGTTGGTGACCTTGTCACGGGGTCCCTGGACGCCGTTCGCCGGAAGCAATTGATGGACCATCACACGGCCGTGCACATCGTCGGGGGAGCGGCTCGAAGGATCCTCGGTCCGCACGTCTTCCAGGCTGGAGCGAACAAATCCGTGGAAAGTGCTCGTCTCGACATCACCCATCACACGCGGCTCTCGCGGGACGACCTTGACGCGATTGAACACCTCGCCAACGAAGTGCTCGCTCAGGTCCACCGCACGGAAAAAACGGAACTCGAACGCAAAGAGGCAGACCGGAAATGGGGCTTTGATCTGTACCAAGGTGGGGCCCCCAAGGGTGCATCAGTACGGATCCTCCGCATCGCTGACCATGACGTGCAGGCGTGCGGCGGAACCCACCACGACGAGCCCGGACGAATTGGATCCATTCGCATCGTCCGTTCGACAGCGGTTCAGGACGGTGTGGAGCGCTTGACCATCGTCGCGGGCCAGGCGGCACTGGCCTTCGCGCGCCAACAAGACGCCCTCCTTCGGCAGGCCTCCGAAGCACTCAGCGTGACGCCGGAGGACCTCCCACGGGCTGCTGAACGGTTTTTCACCGAATGGAAAGAACAGCAGAAGCGCATCAAGCAGCAGGACCTCGAAATTGCACGCCTGCGCACCTCCGGCGGCGGCGGCACGACAGAGATTGATGGCGTTCGCATGATTGTTCAGGAGGTGGACTCCGACATCAAGCAGATGACCACCATGGTCGGTGCCATGACGCGGGACCCGGAGACGCCGACGGTGGCCGTGCTTGGCTCGAAGGATTCGGGCGGGAAATTGTTGGTCGCCGTCACCGAAGCGTCGGTGGCCGCAGAACGATACAACGCCGTCGAGATCCTCCGCGCGATTGCACCTCACATCCGTGGGGGAGGCGGTGGCCGGCCCACCCTCGCACAAGGTGGCGGTAGCCATCCGGACGGACTGGAGGACGCATTGAACGAGGCACGAACGCTGCTTGGCCTCTCATGAGCGATCGAGGTGTGCGCGTAGGGCCGTCGCATCAAAATGGGACACGGCTCGGCTCATGGCCTCTGAGGGCGTGAACCAGCCCGCCTCCGCAATTTCGCTCGTTTCGACCGTGACTTCAGGCCTCGTCGTGGACCGTGCGGTGTAGGTGAAGGACAGGAAGGAGAGGCCTCGTTCGTCAAAGACGCGTTGCGTGACGACTGGAGCCGAGTCGCTGAGGTGGATGGAGAGGCCAAATTCCTCCATCGCCTCGCGAACACACCCCGCCGTCGGGTGTTCGTCGTGGTCGAGGTAGCCTCCGGGTAACGTCCACATGCCAACGAAGTGGCCACGTGCAACCCGCCCCATCAGCACCATTCCATCGGCATCGGTGACGATCACCTTGGAAACAACGCGATGGATGGTCCGGTAGACGCTCTCTCGAGCAACGGGATGGACGGCGTTGTCGGAGATCAGATCGTCCTTCCATGGCCAGTGCGATGGCCATGCGATGGACGGGTATCCAAAGTCGACGTGGACGTCGGGGAGGACGTCTTCGAGGGACACGGTTCGCTTCACGGTCCATTCAATGCCCATGGCCGAGACTTCATCCGGGGTTGGGAACCTCAGGGTTGGTGATTCAAGGACCCTTCCTTTCACCGCTTGACGTGGTCCGTTTCCCGCCTCATCGACGAGGAGCACTTTCCCGTCGTGCTCCAAGTGGACCACGCGCAAAGGGTGGTCCATGTCCCCGACGTCGCCGGCTTCCGCATGAAGCCTGTGGTCCGAGCAGCGTCATCTTGATGAATCGGTCCCACAGAGCATGTTCATGGTTGTCGAACTGCTTCACGGGGACGGTTGGGCCAAGACGTACCTGCTTCACGACGGTGTCGGCACATCAGCAGCGTTGGTGGATCCGGTGTACGACTTTTTGGAGCAGGATTTGGCCATGTTGGAGGACCGAGGTCTGACGTTGACCCATGCGATTGCGACGCACACCCACGCCGACCACATCACGGCCTGTTTCGAGATGAGGGAGCGAACAGGCTGCTCCTACGTGATGTGGAAGGACACGGCATCGTTGGGCGTCAGCGAACTCGTGGACGAATCGACCCCTTGCTTTGTCGGCGACCTTGAACTTCGGTTTCATTTCGCACCCGGGCACACGTCCGACTCCATGATCGTGGAAGCCGATGGCCACATTATGACCGGAGATTTCCTCTTCACGGGGGCAGGCGGTGTGGGTCGGGACGACCTCCCCAGCGGACGTGTTGACGTGCACTGGGAGGCCTTGAACGTCCTCGAGCGCTTTCCTGGCTCGGTCCTTGTCTGCACCGGTCACGACCCTCCCGGGACCGAGATGCAAACCTTGGAATGGAACAGGCAGCACAATCCCGTCCTCGGTTTGACCGACCTTGAGGCGTACCGGACGTGGCAGGCCGAAACCAGTGCCCGACTTGGCGGTGTTTCAAAAATCAAGGTCGCGCTCCCTGCCAACCTCTTTGGCGAGTTGCCACATGCCATCCCTTGGCTTGACTGAGGTCGAGCGAAGGCCTTTGAGGGGCCGATTCAAGGGCATGGCATGACCGCCGGTCGGCAGCGAGGCGCTGCCATCCTCATGCTTGTTGTTCTGCTCGCGATGTCAGCGGCTCCGTTCGCTGCAGGCGGCCAAACCTACGGCGACGTCACGGTGATGGACGCCGCACTTCGGGATGCACTTGCTGAGGGAGAGGCAGGTGATGTGCATCGCGTGATCGTCCAATTCACGTCACCCCTCGGCGAGGACGTGGACAACGTGCTCGCAGACCACGATGCGACCGTGCTTGGGACGGCTGCGCTGGTGGACGGACACCTCGTCGAGGCCACCGACATGAACCTCCGTCGTTTGAGCACGCAACACATCGTCCGCTACATGGAACTCGATCGGCCACTGGAATTTTTCTACCTCCCAACAGAATGGGGCGGCCTTCCCGAGGGCGATGTCGGGACCATGATGCACGACACCGTTCACGTGATCGACGCTGTTGACGCATGGCACCGCGTGGTTGTGCAGCCGGATGGCCGCGTGGCCTACGACCTTGACCTCGGTTTCAGCGAATGGGACGGTGACGGCACGGCCATCGTCGACCTGGACACGGGTGTTGATGCAGGACACCCGGACTACGACTACCTCGAGCCATGGGCCGGGGACAAGACCCTCTATTCTGCAAAGTTCAACGGCCAAACATGGGTGGAAACGAGAAACTCGGACACGTCGTCGGGCCACGGCACGCACGTTGGGGGGACGATTGCGGGGAACGGTGATGCGTCTGCAGGTCGTCGCGCTGGTGTGGCGAAGGGTGCCCAACTCATCGCCCTCGGGACGGGTGATGGTGCCTCCATTTTTGCAGCAGAACAAGGCTTGGAATGGACGTACGAACACTCCCGACCCGGTGCGAACGAGTACCACATTCGGGTGGTATCAAACTCCTGGGGGACGGACGGTGACTACGACCCTCAAGGCGTCATCGCTCGGCTTACGGACATGCTCACGTACGACCACGGCGTTGCAGTGATTTTCGCAGCCTCAAATTCCGGAGGGTCCGGTGGTGAATGCTCCGGAGATTTGAGGACGAACGTGTACGCCAACACCCCTTCGGCCATTTCCATCGCGGCCCTTACCCACGATGGAACGGCCGTGACGTCGTTTTCCTCGCGGGGATGCATGGCGCAACAGCACACATGGCCAGATTTGGGTGCCCCGGGGCGTGACATCTGGGCCACGGCGCCCCGCGGGACGGCGATCGACGCATCGACGAGGACGCAAGGCGACCTGTACTACATGGCCATCTCCGGCACCTCGATGGCCACGCCGCACATTGGCGGCGTCGCTGGTTTGCTGCTTGATGTGGCTCCATCCCTTCGTGCAGCGTCGTACCACAGCGACGACCACGACCAAGGGGACAGCCTCGTAATGGGCGCTGGGGCAGCGGCCTACGGTCAGTTTGACGCTTGGGAGGATGCCAACTGGTCGAAAGTGCATGAGGTTGAACTCATCCTTGAACTCACGGCCCGGTACGAGGGCAT
Source organism: Candidatus Poseidoniaceae archaeon (assembly GCA_038125145.1). Lineage (GTDB taxonomy): Archaea > Thermoplasmatota > Poseidoniia > Poseidoniales > Poseidoniaceae > MGIIa-L3. The sequence goes on along the minus strand of JAYPDK010000018.1, from coordinate 17,706 downwards.
GGCCAACAGTTGCGAAGACGGGAACGACGAAGACTCGTGCAACGACATCCCAGCAACGTGCTATCGGTCGGCCACGGGAGGTTGCCACGACTGGCGCGTTGGGCACGGGCTTGTGGACGTTGACGAGGCCATGGCGCTTGCGCGCACCCTCCACCTTCTTCGCGACCCTGACTTGGACGGCTTCATCGACCACCCTGAGTTCACGGTATGGGATGCATGGGACATCTATGGTGCCATGCTCGACGAGCGGAGCATCCCTGTGGACACCGACCGTGTTCGACATCAGTGGAAAGGCGATTGGAACCACTTCAACAACGGACAGAACGGGGCCGTCTACACCACCAACGACGCGCACCACATGTTCATCCCGAATGGAACGACCACCCTCGTGGCCAGTTTTGTTCCCACCGAATGGGACCTCGATACGGGGCAGGTGGGTGGCCTTCAACTCAGCATCGACATGGGCGAAGACGGCAACAACGATGCACAGGGTCTGGGCCAGCGGTCCGGTGACACATGGACCTACACGTTGGACGTCGACCCAGAGCATTGGGGCACGTGGACGGAATTCGATGTGGAAGGTCAAGCCGTCGTGTTGTGGGGTTTCCTCGACGACCCCGAATTCTTCGAGGCCAGCATCCCATACACGGTCGATGTTGTGCTGACGCTCGACCTGAGCGAGCCTCGTGACATCGCATTTGAGCAGCGGTCTGGAACGTACACAGACCTCGATCCAACGACGCCCTCGGAAGGGTACAGCAGCGAGCTGGACGGCCGCCTGACCTTCACCCGACCCGTCTTTGATCAAGAGGCCGTCGCGGCCCTCGCGGCTGGCCTGATCGCAGACGCCGAAGAGGGCGACGACGACGGGTTCTTTTCGGCCCTGTTCGCGGTGTTCACAGAGCATGCCGGGGCCTCGCTGATGCTCCTCGCGCTGATGCTTGTTGGAGCCGTTGGAGCAGGGTATGCGTTGAGCGCGGCGAGGATCGACGCTCCACGCGTGCTTCCGCCAACGAAAAAGGACGTCGTGGACGCCGAACTTGAAGGGTGAGCGTCACACACTCGGCCGGCGAGGGATCTGCCCCGCCTCTTCGGAACGGGGCAGGGCCTCGAGGTCCGCGAACGTCATGCCACCCGTCACCAGTTCGCTGGCCACTTCTTTTCGTTCAGCCATCGACATACGTGCACCAAACACAAGACGGCCCTCCGACCTCGTCAGGTCGTACGAAATGAGTGGAGCATAGCGAATCATCGCTTGTTCCTCAAATTCGGTCCTGACCTTTCGTCCCTTGGCCAAGGCGTACCCCCACTGGTAGGCGAATCCAACCAGGGCTGCTGCGTAGATGACGGCGATCACGGACGCAGAAAAGAGCACGGCGTTGCCGTTGCGCACTTCTTCTGCAATCGAACGGGCGAGCAAGAGGACGAGCCCGAATCCAACCACAGGCTTCAGCATCGAATCCAACCAAATGGCGATTGGCGTGATGTTGGCTGTTGCAGGGTCGGCCCAAACCAAGTCCGTTTCCAAGGCTGCTGTGACGACACCAACAACAGCGAGGAGCACCACGTAGAGGACGGTGGTGATGAGGAGTTCAAGCCCGAAGTGGTTCAACCGCAAGGCCCAGTGGATGATCAACCATGCAAACAAGCCCAAGAAGGCAAGACGGGGTGCACCGTGAAAGAAACGAAGGTGATGGGAGAGTTCCATGACACGCTCTCTTGAGGCTTCGGTCGTTTCATGCGAGCGTGGGATGTGGACAATTTGCCAGTTCGTGGTTCGACGAATGAGGTCCAGGATCAGCGTCAGAACCTGACGGCGAATCAGGATGAATTCAGCCAGCCAAAACACGGGAAAGGCGAGAAGGATGACCGGGGCAGCCAGCATGAGCGCGACTGGAAAAATGAAGAGCGCCGGAAGGAGGATGAAGTGCGCAAAGCCGAGTGGGTACAGCGTATCTGCTTCCAACAGGCGTTGCCGCTGAGGCGTGATGCCCGATTCACGTGCGCGGTCATCCAGAGCGACGCGGAAGGCTTCCAAGGGCATGCCTGCGTGCAGAATGCGTCGCACGTCCGCCCGGTAGGACATGGTGTCGAGGCTTGAACCAACCAGCACTTGCCAGCCAATCCGCAGCGGCAAAGCCAACAGCACGGGAACCAGAAGCAGGCCCACGGCGGAAGCAAGAGCCTCCATGCCGGTCGCCATGCCTCAAGGTGGACCTCCCCACCGTCAAAGCATCGGATGCAACCTTGATGGCCCGCCCACTTGAGCCGGGTTCATGCGCATCGCCATCACGGACGGACTGCACCACGACGCCTTGGCCGCGCTTGAATCGGCGGGGGCCACGCTCCTCGTTGAACATCACGCTGCGGGGGACCTTGCGAACGGTTCCTTGAACGGCGTGGACGCCATCATTGTGCGCAGTGCGACGAAACTGACCTCTGAGGTCATTGCCGCGACCCCCTCCCTTCGCGTGATTGGTCGAGCCGGCGTTGGCGTCGACAACATCGACCTCACCGCCGCGACCAACGCCAACGTGCGCGTCGTCAACGCACCCGGGGCTTCAACCCGGTCTGTGGTGGAATTGACGGTCGGGCACCTCCTCGCCTCTGCACGGCTCGTTGGCCCTTCGGACCGTGCGCTCCGTGACGGTCGATGGATCAAGAAGCAGGCAACGGGGACCGAGATTGCGGGAAAGCGCCTCGGTCTCGTCGGCTACGGTCGCATCGCCCGTGGCGTGGCACAGGCGGCGAGCGGGCTCGGCATGGAGGTCCATGCCTACGACCCCTACCTTCCTGATGGCGTTGACATCGCTCCGGCCATCCACCGTCACATGGACCTCGACAGCCTCTTCGCAGCCTGCACCCACATCAGCCTGCACTGCAACCTGACCGACGAGACGCGGCATCTGGCCAACGCGGCTCGCTTTGCCATGATGCCGGGTGTTGGCGCTGACGGTGTGGCGTGCGGCAACCACGTGGTCAACTGCGCTCGTGGAGGCCTCGTGCATGAAGGCGATGCTGCTGCTGCGCTGGATGCAGGTGTCCTTTCCAGCCTCGCTCTCGACGTGTTTGAGCATGAACCGCTCGCTCCCGACCATCCTTTGCTGAAGCACGAACGCTTCCTCGGGACCCCGCACATCGGAGCCTCCACCCTCGAAGCACAGCGGCGTGTCGGCATGGACATCGTCGACGCCGTGCTCCAAACTCTGGCATCGGGGACCTGCTCCACGGTGGTGAACCGCGACGTCCTCTGAGGTTCACTTCTCATTCAGCGCCCCCTCCCTCCGTGATGATGGGGAGCCCTCCTCAGCCACCCTTTGGCATGGGCCGGAGCGTGCCAACGTGGCGAACGAGGGTGGACGAAGAGCTTGACGCGTTGACGCCGTACCGTCGTTTGCTCCCCCACGATGAGGGGCAGGTGCTCGATCGAATGGTCGCCCACCTCAGGGGCCGTCGCGGTGTGGCGGGCATGCTCCCTGCGCATGACCCGTGGACGGCTCTGTTGCTCACGGCGCTCCTCGAGGCTTGGGTTCGCCTTGAAGCCCTTGAACGGCGGGTGGAAGGCGATGCCGTCTAACGACTGGCTTCTTGACGTACACGACGACGGGACGGGATCCTTTGTCGTCTGGGTCCGAACGGTTGGAGGCGAGGCGAGACCGCATCGGGTGCGTGCTCCGTGCGTCCTCCATGTGGAAGCATCCGCGGAGCGCCTTCGGGCCCTGTCGGTCTGGCTCGACCAACCTGAGGTTCGCCTTCATCATGGCATCCTCCACTCCCGCGAGGTGAACCTGCGCACCTCCTTGGAGGCCACAGTTCCTTCGCCTGTGTTGGAAATCCTCCTGGAACGCCCACGGGACCGCCTTCGGCTCGCGCGTACCATCGACGACCGTGGCCTGCATCGGCATCACGTGCTCCATTCGGTCGATGTCGAACCGGTGCAAGCATGGCTGGGTGAGCACAACCTCCGTCTCTTTGGGGGCGTTCGACCATGTGGCGATGCGTGGGTGGAGGGGGAAACTCCCGAGGTGCTTTCGGACATGCGTGTCCTTCGGATGGAGGGGCAGTGGCGTGGCCCCATGCTTGACGGTCACCTCGAAGGTGCCGTGGTTCGCGTTGTGGATGCGGTGGATTTCGCGCCCCTCGGGCCCGGCATGTCGATGCTCCTGAACGGCCCCGATGATCTCCAGCGCTTGCTGAACCACGTGCGGGCAGAGGACCCGGACATCGTGTTGACCGATGGAGGGGACGCCCACCTCTTTCCTGCCCTGCAAGGCCTTGCCGATGGATGGTCTGTGCCGTTGGTGTTGGGGCGTACCGAGGCTCCTCTTCCCGCACCAACACGCCGCACGACCGTTCACTCCTATGGGCGGCTTCTTCGTCGGGGCGGGCACCATCGGCTTGAGGGCCGTGTGCACATCGATCTCAGCACGAGCTTTCTCGGGCGCGAAGCGGGTCTACCGGGGTTGGTGGAACTCTGTGCATCTTCGGGGCGCACCCTTGATGCTGTGGCCCGTCGCTCTCCAGGAGCGGTCATCAGCGCCATCCAGATCCAAACCGTGCTTCAAGACGGTGTGCTCGTGCCGTGGAGGAAGAACCGGCCAGAAGACACGAGCACGGGGTGGGACCTGCTGCACGCTGACCGCGGCGGCCTGCACCTTGACCCGCATCCCGGGGTGCATGCCGAGGTGGTCGAACTTGACTTCGCAAGCCTCTACCCAAGCATCATCGCCACACGAAACATCTCACCTGAGACCCTCGGCTGCGCGTGCTGCCGGCCAAGCGATGATGCGCCGCTCGTTCCGCTTGATCCCGACGAGGCGCGCACATGGTTTCGGAGCAGGGCCTCCCGAAGGCACCTTGAGGGCGCGTCATGGCCACCGCCCGTTGGCCTCCGCGTCCCAGGGCTCCCCCTCCACACCTGTTCCCAGCGCCATGGCATGCTTGGGCGGGTGGTCGCCCCCTTGATTCGGCGTCGCCATCAACTGAAGCGGCAGTGCACGGCTCCGGGCGACGAGGCAGACAGGCGTCAGAAGGCCCTGAAGTGGCTCCTCGTCACGTGCTTCGGATACACAGGCTACAGGAACGCACGTTTTGGCAGGATTGAAGCCCACGAAGCGATCTGCGCATGGGCCCGTGAGGTGATGATTCAAGGCGTCGAAGCCGCGCGGAGCCATGGCTGGGAAGTTGTTCATGGCATCGTGGACAGCCTCTGGGTGGTGGACCGCAGCACCCGTACACCATCGAACATCGAGTCGGAAGCCGCCGCGTTGGCAGCGCACATCGGAGCGTTGACGGGTGTTCCCCTCGAGGTCGAAGGGCGCTTCCCGGTTCTGGCCATCCTTCCCCGTCGACGCGACGGGGCGGGTGCCTTGACGCGGTACTGGGGCTGCGGTGTGAGCGGTGTCAAGGTGCGCGGCATCGAAGCACGGCAGCATTCGACCAGCCCCTTTGTTCGTCGCTTTCAACTCGAGGCCCTTGAGGAACTTCGGGCTCGGGTTCTTGACCACGGCCTGAACGACACGGCGTCGCTTGAGGGCGTGCTCCTCGAGGCCCATGAGCGCGCCCGGTCGCGGCTTGTCCGAGGCGATGTGTGTTTGGACGACCTGCTTGTTGCACGCAGGGTCGAGCGTGGTCTTGCTGGACGGCGGGCGGTCACCTCACTTCAGCGGGCCCTCCGAAGGTCGGAACGGCTGGGATGGCAGGTGGCGCTCGGCTCACGTCTTCGCTTCGTGGAGGTGAACGCGGACGACGAGGGCGTGCTTCTCGACGGTGAATTGGTTGGCGCTGGCCCCTTCCCTGCTCTCGACCTCGAGGTCCACCTCCGACGCTTGGACCGCGCAGCGTGGTCCCTCCTGGGCCCTTTTGGCTGGACGTTCGAGGCCCTCCGGCGTCCAGCAGGACAGCGTCGGCTGCCTTTGCAGCGGCAGGCGTGATCGCTCACCGATCTGCACCGTGGTCCATCCGTCTCCGTTCCGGCTGACGTCCAGCACGCCATCGCGCCCGTTCCCCCGCAGCGTGAGGACGTCCGTGGCCACGCTGGCCAGTCGTGCAGTGCGCCATTGCTGGCGAGCCGTGCCGTGGCGCGCTCCAACGACGAGCACGACAACACCGCAGCGTGCCACGAGGTCCAGAAGGTCGCTGCACAGGTGCCGCACGAGGTCCCTTCCCTCGCGACCCCCAACCTCGGGATCATCCAGCATCGCCGTAGGCGCATCGAGCACCACCAGAGCAGCATCGCTGGCTTCGACCTCTCCTGCAAGACGTGCCACGAGCGATGCATATTGGTGTGCAGTGAACCCGCGGGCCACGTGCAGATGCTGCAAGTCGCGGGGCCCACGTCCAAGGTGGCGAAGGTAGGGAATCATCCTTCCCGGATCAAGGCGAGACGCGCCGTCCACCCAATGGACCACACGCCCCGAGGCAAGGGCCATGCTGGCCCACGCTTCGACCAACGGTCGTCCCGCCCTGCCGTGCCGTCCTTCAGCAAGAACGAGGTGAATTCCTGGCCGACGCGGGCGGACGTGACCTGCGGCGCGAGCGACCACCGTCATCTCAGGCATGGGTTCACCAGACCTCGGTCGTCCGTTCGGGCATCCTACCTGCTTTTGGTGGACCCCTGTTGAGAAGTGAACCCGCAGCCCTCAAGCACCATCGACACAAAGGGGGTGCCGTGGGAGCCCCAAGATTGCTCGTCCACTGCGACCTTGACGCCTTTTTTGCTGCTGTCGAGGTGCTGCACAGGGGCCTTGATCCCGAGCAACCGCTGATCATTGGAGCCGACCCACGCCAAGGCCGTGGACGTGGAATTGTCAGCACGTGCAATTACGCTGCAAGGGTCTACGGCATTCGCTCGGCGATGCCAATCAGCGAAGCGTGGCGACGTTGCCCAGGCCCTCCTCACGGACCGGGGACCTTCGTGCGTGGCTCACATAGGTTGTACGGCCGCGCCTCTCGGCAGGTGATGACGGTGCTCCGCAAGGTCGGGGGGCCGTTTGAGCAGGCGAGCATCGACGAGGCCTACCTTGACATCACGGACGCGGTTGGAGGGGACTGGGACGCAGGGTTAGCGCTCTGCGAACGCCTGCAACAGGACATCGAGGCAGCGACAGGGCTGACCGCCTCCTTCGGGCTGGCATCGACCCGAATCCTCGCGAAAATGTCCAGTGAAGAACGGAAACCGCGTGGGTTGTTCCGGTTGATGCCCGGCGATGCTCACGCCTTCCTCCACGGACGCCCGATGCGTGACTTGCCGGGCGTCGGCCCAGCCACGGCCACAGCATTGAGCGAATGGGGCGTGCAAACAATTGACGAGGCATACGCCTTGGGGTCCCTTGCCTTGGGTCGAATGGTTGGCGAGCGGTTTGCTCGGTGGCTGTTGGCGGTCGTCGAGGGAACCACGAGCGACGAAGTCAGTCCCTTGCGGTCACGACGCTCCATCGGCAAGGAGCGTACCTTCGAGGTGGATGAACGCGACCATGAGGTGGTCATGGCTCGGTTGTTGGACCTGGTTGGACGTGTGATGAGGTCTGCACGTGAGATGGGGGTGGTCGGCAGGTTGGCCGAAGTGAAACTCCGATACACGGGCTTCGAGACCCACACCCATCGGCGTTCAATCCCCGTGGCGATGGACGATGTGGACGTGTTCGCGCAGATCGCTGAACGTCTGTTTGCGACTTCGGTGGAAGACGGGCGGCCGGTGAGGTTGATTGGCTTCCGGTTGGGAGACTTGGAAGACCCGCCCACGCGCCAGACCACGCTGATGCGCTACGACGATGCGCCGTCACTCGAGCCTGTGCATCGACGTGAGGATTGCTGAAAACCGTGCAAGTTCCTCCGGAATTGCGATGCCTTGGATCGGTTGGTTCAGAGCAATTCCACCTTCGCGTTTGGCCGACCACACGGTGCTGTTGAAGGCCGTGATGCTGGACGTGAAGGCCCGCCAACCGTTTCCTCCTTCTGCGCCGGAGGCGCCAACGGCACCGGGGAAGGCACGTACGTCCACGGCCGAGGTCCCGTACACGCTGGTCGTGATGTGGTGGGTGAAAAAGGGACAGACCGGGCTGAACGCCGTCAAGGCATCCCGCACCATCCGGTGCAGCACCCACGCCGCGGTACCGTCGCCGTCGTACAATCGGGTTTTGACCATCTCAAGCCAATGGCTTGGCAGGACGCCGGTGAGGAAGTTCTTCAGGGCCTGCGTGGCTGAATAAATGTCCAGTGCTGCCCACGCTTCGTGTGCGGTGTGCAAGGCATGGTCATGCTCTGCAAGGATCCACTGGTCTTCTGCGGAGAGGTTCTCCGGCACCGTCTCAAGGTCTGTTGGCACATCAAACTGGGAGGCAAAACGCGCGACGTTGTACACCTTGGTCAACACGCCGTAGTACTTCTGTTCAATCTCCTCTGGATTGATGTGAAAGTCGTCACCAACTTGAGCCTCGCATGCCTTCCAGAGCCGAAAGCACTCGCTGCCAATCTTGTTGGCCTTGAGGGACACGCTACCGTCCGGGCCCTTGATGTTCCATGAACCAGTGCGCCCTCCAGCACCACACTCAAGGACGCTGTCGGCGTCAATGCCGTTCCCCAAGGACTTGGACATTTTTCGCCCCCACGGGTCCATGCCAAGCCCGTCGATCCAGACGTGCTTGAACGCGGGTGCATCGAGCAGAAGTGCACTCTTGAGCATCGTGTAGTAGAGCCAGGTGCGGACGATTTCCTTGCCTTGCGGACGAAGGGCGGTGGGGAAGCACCGTTCAAAACGCCCGTCGTCCTCAAGCAGGCCACTGACAAAGAGGTTTGAATTGGACGAATCCATCCAGGTGTCGAAGACCTTCTCTTCTCCCTCGAGGTCCGTCCAGGTGCCAGAAAGGTCCTCCCACAGTCCGACATCTTCACGCGTGCCTCGGTCCAGAACACGGCTTCCGGCTGGAGGCGATTCACGCCAAGGTTGCACATAGGTTCCTTTTGGTGGGACGACGACCTTGCTTCCATCATCAACGTACCAAATTGGAATCTCGGTATGGTACCACCGACGGCGGGATATGGGCCAGTCGATGCTGATGTTGTCCATCCAATCAAGCAAGAATTGTCGGTTGCGTGGAGGATGGAACTCCACCTCTTCGACCAGTTCCCGCAACCTGCCTTGCACGTGGGTTTGTTGGACGTACCATTCCTTTAGAAGGATGATTTCCACAGGATTCTTGCCACGTTCGGATACGGGCACCTCCTGGTCTTTTTCGACAACGCCCGCGAGTCGTTCCGCATTGTCCAGCGTTTGAATGGCGTGCGCACGGGCCTCCAGCACCGTCATGCCGGCGAGCGGACCAGCAAGGGCCGTCATCCGACCGTCGAGGTCGATGGCTTGGAAGGGTTCGAGGCCAAGTTCGCGGAACACGGCGACGTCGTTCTGGTCACCAAAGGAGCAGACCATCAAGACTCCAGAACCAAACTCCATCTTCACCGAGGGGTGGGTGCGGACCTCGACGGATGCAGGACGTCCTTCGACGTCGATCGGGAGGTTCAGGCGAAGACCGACGAGGTCCCGGTACCGATCATCGTCTGGATGGACCACGACGACGCCGCACGCGCAGATCATCTCCGGCCGTGTGGTGGAAATGATGACGTCACGCCCATCTTGGGCACTCCAGCGAACGTCGACCAGTTTCGTTGCCCGCGTGATGCGTTCCACTTCGGCATCGGCAATCGTTGTCCCTTCCACGGGGTCGTAGATGTTGGGCCGCAGGTCTTCGACGATGGCCCCTTGCTCAAACAAGTCGATGAAAATGGCCTGCGTGACGCTGCGGTAATCGGGCGCGTCGGTGAGGTATTCCTTGTCGAAATCACAGGAGAGTCCAACCCGTTTGGCCGTCGTCCGCATCGCTTGCGTGAAGGTCTCGATGGTGTCCCGACAGAGGTCAAGGAATTCTCCCCGTTCGTAGGTGCGCATCTTGCGCTTGGTGTTTTTTTCCACGGTAAACTCGATGTTGATCCCGTTGCGATCCACACCCCAGGGGAAGTACACTTCCTTTCCGAGCAAGCGTTGGCTACGGGCGATGACGTCGATCATCGAGTACTGAGCGACGGCTCCAATATGCCACGTTCCCGACGGATACGGAGGGGGGGTGTCGATGACGAAAGGTTCCCGCGTGCTGTGAGGATCAAACCCGTAGCGAGCAGCGTAGGTTGCTTCGTCCGCGTAGTGTTCCTCTTGGATCCGCTTTTCGAGGTCGATGGTCCAACGCTTGTCGGGCAGTTTCGGGTCCCCCATCGTTCTCCCTCCTCTCCTTCACCCGGGCCTCGGGTCCCCGCTCTTCAAGCCATCCCATCGAGCGTCGTCGGCAGCGTCCTTCGTGGCAACACCCTTTCAAACGGGCGTGCGGCAGTGGCGTTGAGGGCGTTTCGATGGTCGATGAGCAACAGCCCGACAGTGGGGCGCGAGAGGGCCGGATGGCGGCCCTCCGGGAGGCCGGACGTGCTTCCGTTTCTCGTCGAGCATCGGACTTGCGAGGCCGCGTTCGAAGTTTCGACGCCAAGACCGCCGTTGATGCGGTGCTCGACGCCCCGTCCAACATCCGCCGTGAATGGCAACAAAGCGGCGCCATCGGCGCCATCACGCGGTTTCCTTTGTTCACCGTGGTTGTCTTCTTGGCGATGACCGTCTTCTTCGTCACGCAGTCGGGTTTCCTCGACGGCACGAGGTTTGACGATGATTTGACCACGCCTGCACTCAACGTCAACGGTGACATGGAAGTGTACCTGCCCGATGGTTCCGAGGTCAGTTTACTCATTGGGTTGGTGGAAGAGGATTGGACCACGGACGTGATGGTCATCTACATCGAATCCGAGGACAACAACATCACCGACCAACGAATTCTGCAGGAAATCAGTTTCGTAGAAGAACGGCTCAACCCGTACATCTCGGACAGCGAAAACGACGACGTGATCTACATCTTGTCGCTGTCCACCGTCATCAAGGAAGTCAACTCGAGTGCCCCACGCGTTCGCTCGGCCCTTGTGACCGAACTGGGGGAAGTCGGATGCCCACCCAACAGCGACGAATGCGCGAGTCGCGACATGGCCGCCGTGCTGAACGACGTCCTGGAAGGCACCGATTCAACATTCGGCGGTGCTCGGTCCATCCCTTCGCAACAAACCATCGACCTCATCGTTCGTGAAATGTACGAAGACGATGGAAGCCCGACACCTGGCCTTGACAAACTCGCCCGCAACACGAACCCGTGCAGCCTGGCGGGGAGGCTGTGCGCGGACGATGAGGACGCGTTGCTGGACCGTGCTGTGATGGCCATCGCCGTGACCGAGGCGAAAACGCCCAAGGAAGTCATCTTGGAAACCCAAGGTGAATTGGACAGGATTGCCTCATTGGAGCGACCGTGCCAGTTCGATCAAAACGGGAACCCCGACCCTGCAACTGGCCTGTGCACGTGGCAAGACCTCGGTTTGACGATGACCCTCACCGGGCCTGTGCCCATCACGAACGCGGTCACCGAGTTCTCGTTCGCTTTGTTTTGGGAAATTTTTCCGATGGCCGTGGTGCTGGTGGCCATTGGCCTCTTTGTGTTTCACTCGGACGTGCTTCAGTCCGGCTTGACCGGCATTCGTCCTCTTCAGGGCTTGAAGGTCGTCATCATTTCAGGCCTTCCAACGTTGTGCGCCGTGTTCTGGACGATGGGCATCCTCGGTTGGACCGATTATGAAGTGACCATGACGGTGATCATCGTTGGCCCAATTTTGCTGGCCTTGGGTGTTTCGTACGGCCTTCACATCACCAACAGATACGCGGAGGAAGGTGGCTCAAAGGACGAAAAGATGCGCTCAGCGCTGACCTCCACCGGCCGGGCCGTCTTCCTCTCTGCCGTCACGACGGTCATCGGGTTCATTTCCCTCGTCTTCACCCCCATGGCGCCGATCAAAACGGTCGGTATCGCCTTGTCTGGCGGGATCGTCATCGTGTACATCCTCACGATGTTCATGGTCCCCAACCTGACCCTGCTGCTGGACTTGAGGAAGCCAAAACACGCCCCGCTCAAACCGTTTCACACGATGGTTGAAGTCCCAGTTCAGCGGTCAAAAGCCGTGTTGGCGGTGTTCTTGTTGTTGATCCTCGTATCGTCAACCATTGGTCAGGCGAACGTAGAGGAGAACATCGACCTGCTCGGGATGGCGCCCGAAGGTGAGCCTGCGGTCATCAAGATGAAGCAGTACAGCGAGGAATTCAATGCCGGTCAAGTCGGGATGGTGCTGATCCACGCGAACGTGACGGGCGACATCAACGATCAAAACCCTGAGAACGACGACCCCGCCTCGATCTTGGAGCAAATCAACGTCCTTGAAGGAAAAATCAACGCCATCGAAAACGCATCGGCGGTGTCGATCGTCTTCCTAATGAAGGCCACAGGTGTGGCCGTCTCCATCTCGGGTGCCCCGCTCTCAGAATTCATCGACACCGTCCCTGGTGTTCCTGAGAACATCAAAGACGCAGCCTCGGCGCTGCTGAATCAAGAGGTCATCGCGGACGCGTCGTTCTGGGACGTGCTCACCAATCCTTCTGCCTACAACATGCCTGCAGACACGCAAACGCAGATTTTCTTGCTCAACGTGTTCTATGCCTCCATCACGGAGGAGACGCTGCAGGTTTTCATCAACGAGGACTACGACAGGACGCTCATTTTGGTCGACATGCCCTTCATTCCCGTGGCCGACACGGCAAGAAGCGTCGTACGGATCAACGAAGAGGCCGCAGCCTTCCGAGGCGAGAACAGCGAACGTGCTGAGAAAATCACAGGGGTTGCGGCAACGGCCATCGAAGTGAACGAACTGATCGTCGGCTCCCAATGGAACTCGCTCGGCTTTGCCGTGGCCCTCACCATCATCACGCTGGCCGTGGTGTTTCGCGACCTGAGGTATTCGCTCCTCACCACGTCTCCTGTCATCGCAACGGTGGCCATGCAATGGCTCGTCATGTGGCAGTTGGATGTCCCCTTGTCCTTGGTGACCGTGATGATCGGGTCGATTTTGGTGGGCGTAGGTGTTGACTTCTCCATCCATATCGCCAACCGCATCAAAGAACTCGGCGGGGGCGTTGATGCGATTCGAACCGCTGCCGTCGGGACCGGCATGTCGCTGGCAGAAGCAGCGACCGTGACGTCGTTGGGTCTGATCACGGCCTACCGCATTCCCATCCCTGAGATCAAACCCTTCCTCACGGTCATCTTGATCCTCCTCTGGGTGGCAGCGGCGGGTGCGCTGGTGCTGCTTCCTGCCATCTTCGTAGCGATGGAGCAGGCCGGCTATCCTCCCGTCGCTTCTTCGAACGCGCTGGCCCGTCGCGTTGGACTCGGTCGGAAGCAAGGAAGCAACGAGGACGTCGTCTACGACGCGGTCCTCATCAGCGAAGCAACGGACGCTTGGTGAAGCGAGCCTTCAATGACCCCCCTACGGACGCACCCCTATGCCAGCGCGATGGCTCATGAAATCGGAACCCGATGTCTACGCCTTCGCAGACCTCGTTCGGGACGGACGAACGCACTGGGACGGAGTGAGGAACTACCAGGCGCGGAACATGATGCGGGATGCGATGGCCATCGGAGACCTCGTGCTGTACTACCACTCGAACACCAATCCACCGCACGTTGCTGGTGTCGCGCGGGTCTGCAAGGAGGGGTACCCGGACCACACGGCCTTGGATCCTTCGTCGCATTACCACGATCCGAAGGCCACACCGGAGAATCCGAGGTGGATCATGGTGGACATTGAGCCGGTGGTTGAACTCGTTCAACCCGTCGCCCTGAACGACATCAAGAACGACCCGTACTTCGAAGGCATGCCCCTGGTTCAGCGTGGCCAACGGCTCTCCATCCAGACCGTCGACGAGCATCATTTCCGTCGGATTTTGGAACTTGGTGGCCTCGATGTTCACGACCTCTTGGGTGAGGATGCATGACGGCGGAACAGATACCTGCTGCGGCACGGGCGTTGTCCATCGAGTACGCCATTCGGGACGTCGTCGTTCCCGCGATGGCCCTTGAGGCACAGGGGCATGACATCCTCAAGCTCAACATCGGTGACCCGATTGCCTACCCCGGCCTTCCGACCCCACAGCACATGGTGGACGCATACGCAGCAGCAGTCCACGAGGGAATGAACGGCTATTCGCCATCCTATGGGCTCCCCGAACTTCGGTCGGCCATCGCCAAGGACGAACGAGGGAAGGGATGGCCGGCCACGCCAGATGACATTTACGTCTGCCACGGCGTGACGGAGGCGCTTCAGATCATCTTTGCCTCGCTGCTGGAGGAAGGCGACGTCGTGCTCGCTCCCGGGCCTCACTATCCCCCCTACATGGCCTATCCACAGATGTTTGGGGCCCGCACCGAGGAATACCGCCTCGATCCCGACAACGGATGGGACCTCGATCTCGAGGACATTGCCTCGAAGATGTCGGATCGCGTTCGCTTGCTCGTGCTCATCAACCCAAACAACCCGACGGGAAACGTTGCCGATGCAGCACGGATCGATGCCCTTCTTGAGATTGCACAACGATGGCCCAACTGCATCGTTTTGGCGGACGAAATCTACGACGGACTGGACCTGAGTGGACAGCAGGTTGCGGTCGCGAGCCGAAGCAGCGAAGTGCCCGTCATCACAATGAACGGGGTATCGAAGGTGTACTTTGCACCCGGGTGGCGCATTGGTTGGTTTGGCCTTCACGACCCAACCCAGCGCCTCACGGTCGTGCGCGATGCCATGGAGCGTCTCCTCCGATCACGCCTTTGTGCTTCCACCCCTGCGCAGCGCGGTTTCCTTGCTGGCTTGGAGGGCGACAGGTCGTGGATGCGGGGGTACATCGATCGCGTTCGGCGCCAACGGGACCGTTGTTTGGAGCGCATCAACGCCATCGAAGGGCTCGAGGTGCAAGCGCCAGGAGGCGCGTTCTACATGTTCGTACGGTTGACGGACCCTCGATGGGCTGAGAACGACAAGGAGTTCGTGCTGCGGTTGCTCGAAGAAGAGCACGTCCTGCTCGTCCATGGGAGTGGATTCAGTGTTGAGCAGGGAGCCGGTCATGTCCGGATTGTGTACCTTGCAGACGTCACCGTCCTCGACGAGGCCTTCGACCGCATCGAGCGGTTTCTCCAACGTCATCGTGTTCCTTGACGGATGTCGGAGGTGGGTTCTTGATGTGCCGGCCGTCGCCACGAACCATGCGGTCAGGGCACCTTCGGGTGGTGGTGCTGGCCATGCTGGGTGCACTGAGCGCGCCTTTGGCACGCGCTGAGTTGACCGTCGTCCACCCCAGTGAACCCTCCGTCGACCTCGCCATCCCACTCTCCGTGGCGCTTCTCGCAGCGCTCGTGCTGTGGCGATGGTTTGTCCCTCGTCAGTTGGCGTCCCTCCAGGTCGCGTTTGAGATCGACGATGACCTCTACGAAGTCCACCGCGTCTCAAAGACGCCGAGCGACGCCAGGGACTTGTTGCGTGAGCGAACCGTCAGCATCGGAACCGGATTGTACATGATGGGCATGACGGGGATTCTCCTCCTCATCGCCGAATTGGCGTTTGACCCCTCGACGTTTTACGAACCGAACCTCTTCATCATGGCCTTGCTGGTCATCGTGCCCATCATTTTCTCACCGTGGGAGACCTTGAACGCTCAAGTGGCCGGGATGAAAACTTCCTCGACCGCGAAAGGCCTCCTCTCAAGGCTCGGGAGGTTCACAACATTGCCGCTCCTCATCGCTGCATCCACGTTTACAGTGCTTGCAGGTATTCGTTCTGAAGGGGCGATCACACCTGTGTGGCTTGCTCTGGCGATGCTTGTGTTCATGGCACCCACCATCGTCGCCTACGGACGCATCATGGGCGCGTCTTGGAACGTGCTTCTTCTGAACAAATGGCGCTCTTTTCGTGGTCGAACCACCCCTATCGATCCCTCACGGCCAGGATTGCTCGGGCGCATCGCTGCAGTTGTGCTTGTCCTGTTTCTGTTCACCATGCCCGTCACGGCCCTGAATGGCATCGTGACCGTCGTTCACGTTCTTGTGAACGAGCCGGCAGATGCCGAGGCAGTTCTGAATTATGGAGGCATCATTGGCTACTCCATCTATTCCAACATCGACCTCATCATGGAAATCGTCGGTGAATGGGAGGCCCTCAAGAGCCTTCCACAGATGCTTTCGGTGTACCTTTCGCTGAACGTGGCCATCGTTGGGTTAGCGTTTATTTTCGAACTCACGCGTAACCTGCTGCTTGGCGGGCAATCCTTTGGTGGTGTGTTCGGGGTGCAACTCGCTTCCCCTCGTGATATCCGAAGCGAAGTTGAGGTGCGGGGTCGTCTGGTCGCGTTTTGCTTTTCGGGATTCTCTGGATATACGGTCTTGCTCCTCATTTTGGTGTGCTACAAGGAATTTGGGTCCTTGATGCCGTACACGGATACCCTCGATGGCATGGGCTTCGATGAGGAAATGCGTTTGCTGACCACGTGGATGTTCATCGCCGTCGGCCAAGCCATCTTCCTTCTCACATGGTTGCTGTCCATCGGGCGGTTTGGGGCCCTGCGTCGCCTCCGATTTGACCTCGATCCCGACCAGCGACGTGATGGTGCTGTGATGCTGAGCACGGGGAGCAGGCTCCGCACCCTGATCGAAAAGGCAGCACAGAACGATGACCTTGACATGCTTCGACGGCTACAAAACGCAGATTTCACCGACGATGAAGCCCTCATTCGGCACGAAAAGGCTCGGGCTCGGATGTGGGAATTGGCGCTTCGGGGATTGTGGCCAGCGGCTGCTGAAGAAGCGAAGAAGGTCCTCGCGCAGGCGGGCGGTGACGACGACGAGGTGCGGTTGTTGATCGCCGTCTCGTACATCGCGTCTCGGCGTCTGGATGCTGCTCGAGAAGCCCTGCATGGTCTGGAGCAGCCTGAAGGCTACGACGAGCCGGAACTGATTGGATTCCTCTGCGAATGGCTCGATCCTTGGCATGGTCGAGTGGACGAAGACGACATCTGGGATTGGGAGAACAACTCGACCATCGACCATCTACAGGACATGATGCGCATGCTGAAGGATTGGGATCCCAATCCAGAGCGAATGAACCGTCATACGGACCGCTTGAGCATCGTCGGTCTCATCTCCCGTGTGGCCTTGCTCCGTGCCCAGCGTCGGCACGATGAGGCGTTGGACTTGGCGCTCGAAACCGTACGTCATGACCCTCTTGGTGCACGACCCCGCATCGCTGTGGCCCTTTGCCTCATCGACGTCGGCCGTTGGCATGAAGCCCGTTCCATTCTTGACGAACTGAGTGAAAGCGACGGTGAGGACCCTCGTGTCAAGGGCCTTGCGGCCTTGATGGGCCAGCAGCCGGACATGAACGAGTTTGAGGTGGCCATCGCTTTGCAGCCTGCTGCTGAGGGGAAAAATTACCTCGACGAAGCCCCCATCAACCCAATGGCAGGAGCGCTCGTCAAGGGTGGCCTCGACGAGGCCCTGACGGCCAACGCCCTGATCGTGGCGCATGAAGGGGTGCGCCGTGGCGTCGCCCCCAACCTCCGCCGGGGATGGGCGACGCGCCTTGTGCACTTCGGCCTGATTTTTCCCCTCTACGCCATGGCGGCAATGTACGTGTCCACCATCCGACCCACCATCGTTGGGGTTGGTGTTGGTGCTGCGTGCGCAGCGCTCCATATGGCCG
>JAYPDK010000017.1:0-27347 GCA_038125145.1 Candidatus Poseidoniaceae archaeon | reverse complement strand
ACCCCCTCCTCGGGCTCGACATCCCTCGACTTGAGGCCGAGATGGAGCGCTACCACCTCTGGCTTGACGAGCGGACCGAGGAGGCCTACGCCGTCGCCGAACAGGCACGGAAGAAGCGGCTTGACCCGAGGGACCACGTGGAGATCCCTCGGGCCGCGGACCTTGCCGGCCGAACGGAGAAGTTGCTCATCGAACACCTTGAGGCGCACCCCGTGGCGGACGACATCCGCGCCATGCTCGCCGAGCACGACCGGGAAACGACGTCCATCCTGATGGCGCAGAAGGTCGCGCGGGCCTTCCGTGAGAAAGGGTACGACCTCGTGAAGAGCATCGACGTCGGGCTCCGGGTGGGCCTTGCGGTCCTGACCGAAGCCGTGCTCGTCGCCCCCCTTGAGGGGATCTCCGAGGTCAAGTTGCTCAGCAACGTGGACGGGTCGTCCTTCATCTCGGTGTACTTCGCGGGCCCAATCCGTGCTGCCGGCGGCACCGCCCAGGCCCTCGCGGTGCTCATCGCGGACATGATCCGCCGAGAACTTGGCATCGACCCGTACCGCCCGACCGATCCCGAAGTGGAACGCGTCAAGGAGGAATTCGGCCTCTACCGCGGCAACCTCCAGTACCGGCCCTCACCCGCGGAAATCGAGGAAATCGTGCGCGCCTGCCCCATCATGATCAACGGTGAGTCCACCGAACGCATCGAATGCGCGGGGTACGGCCGGGTTCGGAACGTCGACGACACCCGCATTCGGGGCGGTGTCTTGCTTGTGATTGGCGAAGGGATGTGCCTGAAGGCGCCGAAGATCCAGAAGCACACGGAACGCCTCAAGGTGCCCGGTTGGGACTTCATCTCCAAGTTCGCAGCGAAGGGGAAATCCAAGGACGGGTCGGGCCCCGAAGGCTTCTCCTCCCGCAAGGTGGCGCCCATTTCCAAGTTCATGGCCGACATCATCGCCGGCCGCCCGGTGTTCGGTGGCCCGCTCACCGCCGGTGGGTTCCGGCTCCGCTACGGGCGTGGTCGGCCCTCGGGCCTTGCCGCTGCCAGCGCAAACCCCGCCTGCATGGCCGCGATGGACGACTTCATCACCGTCGGGACCCAGATGAAGATCGAACGCCCCGGCAAGGCGTGTGCCGTCACGCCCTCGAACGAATCCGACGGCCCGAGCGTGGTGCTGCGCGACGGACGCTTCCTCAAGGTGCACGACCTCGACCGCTACCTCGAACTGAAGGACGAGGTCGCCTCGGTGTGGGACAACGGTGAGTTGGTGCTTGGATACGGCGAATTCATGGAGAACAACCGCACCCTCGTCCCGGCCGGCTACACGATGGACTGGTGGGCTTCGGACCTGCTGGACCGCGTGGTCACGGATGCGGACGCCGAGGATCTGGCCGCGCTGCTTGGCGTCGGGCGCGACGCCCTGCCCGACGGGCTGCCGGGCGTCGCTCCGGGCGAGGACGACGACGCTCGAGCGTTGGCGAGGATCGACTGGCACCAGCACCTTCGGCGCCGAACGCTCGACTGGGCGCAGGCCTCTGGCGTCGCGAAGCGCTTCGGCTGCGCCTTGCCGCCCCCCCACAACCCGTGGCTGCTCGACCTGCCGATCGAATGGGTCCCGGCCCTGCTCGACGTGCTGGAAGGGGGGCGAATCGAAGACGGCGCCGATGGACGACGGCTTCGTTTGCCCGAGGCCGTCCGAGGGTGGACAGCGGAGACGATGGACGAACTCCGTCCTGAACGTGCGCCGGACGTCGAAATGCGTCGGATCCCCGGCGGCGGCCTGCTGCCGCAAGCGCCCATCTTTGGCGGTGAACCCGCGGAATGGTGGACCCTCATTCAGCACGGTTTGACCAAGGGTGCGATGCTGTTGCTGGGCGTGGAGCACCACCACGAAGGCGACGACCTTGTCCTCACCACTGGATGGGAAGGCATGCTTGAGGCCCTCGGCTTCAGCAGCGAGGGGGACCGCCCGATGGTCGTGGCGGACATGGCGACGAAGGTGAAGCAGCGGCTGGACGACCTGCGTGCGGCCGCCGCTGAATTGGCCGTTGAGGGTGCTCGGAAGAAGGCCCTCGAGGCCAAGCGAGCCACGGTCCGGATCGCGGCAGAGACCGACGCCAGGCAGCGTGGCCTCGGCATCGCGGAAACCGATGAGGTGGGACGGAAGGCCGCCGATGAGGTTCCTGACCCTGGACCGGACGACCCAAACGCACACCTGCGCGCCCTCCGGTTGGACGACGATCATGCCGTCGACGGTTTGCTTCCGCTCGTGCGTTCGGTGTCGAGCCTCCGCTGGGAACATGCCGCTCCCGTTCGCGTGGGATGCCGCATGGGCCGGCCGGAGAAGGCCGCACCCCGGATGATGAGCCCAACCTCGCACGCCCTCTTCCCGATTGACCTCGCCGGCGGGCCACAGCGCCTTTTGGCCGCGGCGGAAGAGAAGCGCACCATCCGTGTGCAGGTCGGTCGTCGAACCTGCACGGCGTGTGGAAAGCCGTCCCCCTACCTCTCGTGCCACCACCGTCGCGTGGGCGACGACGGGATCGAACGCGTGGGGGAGACGTGCGGCGGGCCGACCACGATGGACGGTGGCGACCGCAGCGACGGTCGACGGAGGGGCGAGTTGCAAACCCTGCACCTCGACACCCTGCTTGAGGACGCCCGCATTCGCCTCGGCCTCGACCGCCTGCCCCGTCAGGTCAAGTGCGTCAAGGTCCTCCCCAGCCGGAACCAAACGCCGGAACCCATCGAAAAGGGGATCCTCCGTGCGCACCATGACCTGCCGGTGTTCCGTGACGGGACCGTTCGCTTCGACATGAGCGACGTCCCTGTGACGCATTTCCGACCCGCAGAAATCGGCACCAGCGTCAGCGCCTTGCTCGACCTCGGGTACACGCACGACCACCGAGGCGCTCCGCTCGAACGGGAGGATCAGTTGCTGGAGATCTTGCCGCAGGACTTCATCGTCGCCGCGTCTGCGAAAGACTACCTGTTGCGCACGACGGCCTTCATCGACGAACTCTTGCAACGTTTCTACAGCATGCCGGCCTTCTACGAAGCCTCAACCCCGGAGGACCTTGTTGGCCACCTGATCTGCGTCCTTGCACCGCACACCTCAGGCGGCGTGCTGTCCCGCATCATCGGCTGGGCGGACTGCTCTGGTGGCTACGCCCACCCGCTGCTGCACGCTGCGAAGCGACGGAACTGCGACGGGGACGAAGACGCGATCATGCTGCTCATGGACGGCCTCCTCAACTTCAGCCGCGACATCCTTCCTGCGAACCGTGGCGGACAGATGGACGCGCCCCTTGTGCTGACGACACGCCTGAACCCGACGGAAGTTGACAAAGAAGCGTTGAACGTCGACTGTGCGTGGTACTACGAAGCCGCCTTCTACGAAGCGACGAAGAAACAACCGCACCCGAAGCAACTGCTCGACATGATGGACATCGCCGAGCGCCGGCTCGGCACCGTCGCCGCGGTGCGCGGCTACGGCTTCACCCACGACTGCGAGGCAATGGACCGTGGGCCCGCCCTCTCGGCCTACAAGACGCTTGAATCGATGATCGACAAGATGAACGGGCAACTGGACCTTGGTCACCGCCTGCGGGCCGTGGACATCCGCTTGGTGGCGAGCAGCGTGATTCGCTCGCACTTCTTGCCCGACCTGCGTGGCAACCTGAACGCCTACGCCCGCCAAAAGGTGCGGTGCGTCAAGTGCGGGCATTCTTACCGACGCATGCCGCTGGCAGGCAAGTGCATTCAGCCCACGAAGGTCACCGGCCGCGGCCTCTCGGCCCACGGCGTGGGCCGGTCGGAGGGCGACCAATGCGGTGGCAACCTCGCCCTCACCGTCTCGGAAGGTGCGGTGCGGAAGTACATCGACGTCACGCGGCACGTCATGGAGACCTACGGCGTGGACACCTACACCCAGCAAAACGTGGAATGGCTCGCGTCCTCGGTGGACAGCCTGTTCAACAACGACAGGGCGCGGCAACTCTCCCTCGCCGATTTCCTCTGATCACCCGCGTTGCGGGTCCTGCCACGCCCCAACAGGTTCGAGTGGCCCTTCGTCCCGCAAAGGCCTGACCTCGCGGAAGCCAACCGGCACCGCGTCCCCCGGCGCCCGCCCTCGCCGTTCCAACCGACGACGAACGCCAGCGTCCACAAAGGCGAGCACCACCAGCCCAAGCGTGGCCAAGAGATGGCCCTCCACACGCACGGGTAAGAGCGGAGACAAGGTCAGGCTGGCCTCGGCCTCTACGAGGTCGGGTCCGCTGCTCCGCAGCACGTACCGGCCTGGCTCGAGCAGGCCTTCCCACTGCACGGCGGCGTCGGCCGCCGTGCCGTTCCAGCGCCACATTTCCACACCAGCAGAGGTCAGCAGCACTGCGCCGACCGCTTCGTTCGGGTCAGAGCGGTGCGTGAAGTCCACCTCCAGCACCGCTGGCATCGGCCCCTGCGCACCAAGGAAACCGTCCAGCGGAATCTCAACCTCCGTGTCGAAGGCCTGCTGAGGGCCGTTGAGTTCCCGTACCGCCTCGCCGTCCACCACCATCGCCCACGTGACGTTCACAGCACACAAGGCCACCACCCAGAGCACCACGCTACGGAAGCGCGCCGGCTCGGGCATGGGACACGGTCGTGCGTTCGACCATATCAGTGCTCGTCCCCGTTCAGCAGCGGCATGCCCAGCCGCTGAAGCACATCGGCCATCCAGCGAAGTTTCGCACGCTTCCTGTCCGGGTCGGTGCTGCCCGACCATGGACCAACGTGATCGGTGGCGAAGCCCACGAGCGTCAACCGCTCAGCTGGAACGCCCAACGCCAGCAGCAAGCACACTGCGCGGTCGCCATCGGTGAAGCCACCGGGGTTTTCGGCGCCGGCCAGCGGGGATGGCGTTTGGTGGGTCAGCACGAGGGGAAGGGGATGCACGTCCGCCGACCAGGCCGGCAGCCGTTCCCGCCATCGCTCGGAGTTGTCGCCGTGCGCGTGCAGCACGAGCGTCGGGGCTCGTCGGACGGCCCGTTCGAGGTGCTCGGCGCCATCGAGGTCGCTGACCACCGCCACCAAGGGGAGGTCGAGTCCCACCGCTCCGGCGGCGCCGTCGGCGGCCACCACGACGGCCTCCGGGGTGCAGGCCGAGCGAACGTCGCGCTCGGACGCGGCGGCGCCGACAACGACCACCGCGCTCGCCTCGAGGACAACACGGCGCAGTGCCTCGAGGTGGTGCGTCCGCGCCGAAGGCGACCACGACGGTCGGCCGCAGGGCGCGTCCCCGTCGAGCATTGTGCAGGCAGCCTCGGCGCTGGCACGGTCGGCGTCCAGCGACCACCCAAACGCAGCACGCACCTCGTCCTGCACGTCGAGCACCGACCGCACGACGGGGTCAAGCACACCCCCACGCGGGGGGACGCTCCCCTTCAAGCGGCCGGTGCACCGTCGAAGCCTGATAAGCGGTCGACGCTCTGTCGGTGATGTGCCCGTCCCCGCCCAACCTGCTCCGGTCGAGGACGTCGTGACGTTGGCACGCTACCCCTTCCTGCCGCAGGCCTCGCCGTGGATTGCGTCAATGGCCCAGCAGCACGGCATCACCCTCGACGAATTGCTCGACGGCCCGATGATGGACCCCTCCCGCGCACGCGCACGGCTCCGACTCGTGGAAACCGTCGAGGCCGAGGACGGCGTTGGCGTCGTGGGCGGAGACCTTCACTCCGACACGGGTCGGTTGCTCGAAGTGTTCTCCTTCTACTACGCGCGCCTGGTGGTCTGCGCCACGCGCGATGAACGCCTCGTGGCCCGGTGGGCCCTCGCCGAAGCGCAACGCGCCGAGCGCTTGCTTCTGGGCGACGAACGCGCGCTTCCCGCGGTGGCAGCGACGTACTTCTCCGTCATCGACGCCGCCGCACCTCAAGGCCGCAGCATCGCGGGCCGAGGCGAGCGTGGCGGTGCCCTGACGCACCTTGAATGGACGATTGGAATGACCGATTTTCTCGAAGTCTGCCCGAAGATCACCGGCGACCGTTGGCGGCTCGCCAACACCGAGGTGTCAAACGGCCGCATCCGCTTGCACAACGAAACCACCTACAGCTCGTCGGCCAAGGTGGCTCGCCTCCTCCGCGAGCGAATCAAGGCCGCCATCGAAGAGGACGCCCTCGGCAAGATGTCGGAAGTCACGGACGACCTCGCGGCGCGGCTGGCCCAACCTGTGGGAATGGTGCGCAACCTGCTGGAAGCACGGGTGTCGCAGCAGATCGCCTTGACGGGCATCGCCGAGGAGGATTGGCCACCCTGCATGCGCCGCATCATCGCTGACCTCTCCCAAGGCGTCAACGTGAACCACTTTGGTCGGGTCTTCCTCGCCTCAATGGCGTCGACGATGGACCTGCCTCGTGCATCAACCGTGGATTTCTTCCGGAGCGCACCCGACTTCAGCGAGGGAACGACCAGTTACCAGGTGGACCACGTGTACGACCACAAGTACACCCCTGCAGGGTGTGGCAAACTGAAGGTCAACCACAACTGCCCGGTGCTTCCCGGCGACGACCGCTTGTGCGACCGCGACTGGCTCGACCACCCGCTGAAGTACGTCCGCTCCCGACAGAAGTGGAAGGACCGTCAGGCCGAGGTGGAGGCGGGCAGTCCCCCTTCGACGGGGTAAGCCCGAGACCCCCTGTTGTTCGCATGGCGGAAGCGCAGGTTTTGAGCATGAGGACGTCAACGGCCCAACAGGAGCAGCGCTGCGCATGGACCGAATCCTCGTTCTGACCGTCGATCGGGACGACGACCTTGGCAACAAGACCTCCATCCGAGGACCGGTCGTTGGTCGGCGCAGCGTGCTGACCGCCGCCCTGAAGTTGGGGATGGCCGACCCTGAGGAGAGCGACACGAACGCCATCCTTGGGGCCCTGGCGCAGTACGACCGTTTGCTTGAGGGTAAAGCCAGCGACGACGAAGTCGAGGTCGCGGTGCTGACCGGGGACGAAAAGGTCGGGCAACGCTCCGACCGCGCCATCTCGGCTCAACTGGACGAGGTCGTCAACACCTTCCAACCGGACCGCTGCATTGTGGTCACGGACGGGGCCGAAGACGAGGCGGTGCTGCCCCTCATCCAGTCTCGGGTGAAGATCGAGCACGTCGAGAAGATCATCGTCAAGCAATCGAAGGGGATTGAGGGGACCTACTACTACATCGTGAAAGCGCTGGAAGACCCAAAGTGGCGATCGCGCTTCATGATCCCTGCCGGGCTGATCCTCGCAATCCTCGGCCTCGGCGTCATGCTGCCTGACGCGATTGGGAGCATCGTCCTCGGCGCCCTTCCTCTGCTGACCGGCCTGTACATCTTCGCCAAGGGCGCAGGCATCGACGACAACGTCAACCGCGTCGTTCAGGAGATGAGGGAAAACGCCGATGCGGCGATGTTCACCTCGTTGCTGTGGACGGGCACCCTGTTCAGCGCCCTCTTCGCCTTCGCTGAAGGATGGAGGCAGTACGACCTTCTGACGACCACCGGACCGGTCAACGCATCGGTGTGGCTCGACACGCTGCACAGTGCCCTGCCGTGGATTGTGCTGGCGTTCCTGACCTCAACCGCCGGCTTCATGCTGCTCCGCATCAAGCGCGGGAATTTCTCAGGGCGGATGATCATCCTCTCGATTTTCGGCCTCGTCGTGCACTCCTTCATCGATTCCTCGTTGAACATCGCGTCCGAGGTGCTCGCCGGGGATTTCACGTTCGAAGTGACGTCCATCCTCAGCGAGTTGACCATGCCGATGATTTGGATCGTCGTGCTCTGGTTCGCCATGACCGTCAACCGCTCCCTCAAGGGTCGCCAACCGTACAGCGTCCCCTACCGTGGAATCTGAGGCCCTTCCCGCGCAGGTGCGGGAACGCTTATGTCGGCCGCGATGAGGATGAACCATGGCTGGCAACCATGGTGCATCCTCGCTCCTGTTCACCTTTCCTGTGGTTTTTTTCGGCAGTTTGATCGTGGCTGGCCTCGTTGCGCTCATGGCCCACAAGCGCATGGGCAGGCTGCCCCGCGTTGGCGAAGCAGGCTACGATGTGTTCGTCCTGCTGCTCGGCCTCTGGTGCCTTGCAGGCTTGCTGATCGACGCATCAGCCCACATCTCCGGCGTCGTGGATGACACCTTCTTCACCGAATGGCACGCGCTGTGGTACTCCGGTGCCACGGCATACGGGGCCTACATCCTCTATGCCGTGCTTCCCGACGGAGGGCTTGGTGAACTGGCACGAAGGCCCTTCGGCGTGCTGGGGGACCTCGAACCTCAACACCGAGCAGGGGTGTGGGGCATCGTTGTCTTCGGCGCTGCTGGGTTTGGTGACATGATCTGGCACGAAGTGCTCGGTGTGGAAAGCAGCATCGATATCCTCCTCTCGCCAACACACATCGGGCTCTTCGCCGGCCTCACGCTTTCGGTATCGGGGCCCATGTGGTCCGCTTGGGTGGACGCGAAGAGCGGAACGGAGGGGTTCCGGTCCCAACTCTTGCTGGCCTTTGGTGTCGGGGCCGCGTGGACCGTGCTCCTGCTCCTGACACGCTTCAGCCACATGTGGATCGCTCCGTTGGAGCAGGTCTGCTACGCCCCAGAAGGGGCGCTGGGCTGCGACGACCGCTACGAAGACGCGCTGCAATTGGGCCTGAACATGATCTACGTGCAGGCCATGCTGACCTCTGGGGCCTTGCTGCTCTTCCTTCGCCGATGGCAGCCTGCACGGGGGACGTTGTTCCTCATCGGAGCCGTCCACGCCGTCGGCGTCTGGGTGTACGCGAACAATGGCCTTGCAACGTTGGTGCAGGGTCTGGTGTGGGCGGTGCTGCTCGAAGTCCTTCGTGGGCTGTGGTTGTCCGGACGGCGGTACCTCTTCATGGCCTTGGCCACCGCAACCCAGGTCGTCATCGGCTTCGTTTGGGCCCTACGGGCGCTGCCCAACACGGGGTCGGTGCGCACGTGGATGGAAGGGACGGACCTGCACCTCGTCCCCTACGGTTGGACCGTCCATGCCACCTTTGGCGTCGTGGTGCTCGCCGCGTTCATTGGCATCATTGCGACCAGCATCGTGATGCCACCGGACGTGCAGGAAGGTACTGAGGCGTGAGGCCACGGTCCAAGCGCGGGCAAGCCTGAAACCACCCCGAGCGATGAGGCGGCCATGCTCGCACCCGAGGACGTGGCCCGGCTCGCCGGCCTCGACGGCTACGACCGCATGCTGGCCATGGACGAGATGGCCCGGCGTTTGGGACGCAGCCTCGCCGAGGTGGAGCAGGCCTTCCTCGCGCAGTCCAGCGGATCCACCCAACCCGCGCCCGAGGCAGCCGACCTCCCCGCCCCCGCCCCACCGCCCGCTCAAGCGGCGGAGCGGTTGGACATGTCCGGCCTGCAGTACGCCTACGATCCAAGCAAGGAAGCCAAGGAGCGCCGGGCTCAGGTGGCACAGGCCATCCGCTGCCCCACCTGTGCTGCCGCCCTCGGCATTCCTGACGTTCGACCCATCCGCGTGACCTGCCCTGCGTGCGGCGCGGTGACGACCTTCTCCGCGTGAGCGCGGAGTTCTTGGTCGGAGCCAACGCCCCGCACTGCATGGACCGGGTCCGACCACGCCTCTGGCCGTACAACCCTGCATCGTCACCGGTGGCGCTGCCTGAGGTCGACGTGCTCTACACGCCATCCGAGGTGGTGCCCCTCACCGCTCAAACGACGTCGGCTCCGGACGACGTGTTCGATCTCGACGCGTTGCGGTCGTGGGCTGGAACATTGCAGGACGACCAAGGGGCACGCCTTGGTGATCTCCTGAACGCCGAAGGAGCGGCACCGCTGGACCAACGTCGCCCCTTCCTCTTGCTTGGTGAACTCGCCAATCCGTTCCGCCTCGCCAGCCTTCAAGCCGAAGCGGTACCCATCCTTCGGGTCCGGTTGGAAGGCCTGTGCCGGACGTGGACCGACAGCCAGGACGCACGCCACATTCAGCCCGGCCTTCATCACGTCACCCTCGCCCGTACCCGTGGCTGGTGGGAGGAAGCCCACCTTGGCCTCCTTTCACCAAAGGAAATGAAGCGCTTCACCATGTGGTTGGCCCAGGACCGCCAAGGCGACTGGCGCGGGGTACGCGTCGCGGAAGGAGGACTTCGCCTCGAGCACGCGCCGCTCGACCCTCCGGCGATCGAGGACGTCACGTGGGACGGCAGCGTGGAGCGCGTCGAACGGGCCGCGCCGGCCCCGACCGGCGCGGGCATCGACCTCGCGTCGGTGATGGTCCCCGTCCACGCTCGACGAGGCTGTTACGACCACCGAGGTCGTTTGGCGCGCTGCGTTCATCTCCCACAGCGCGCCTTCCACGAAGGCGTCTTCCGCCGTGGCTCTGCTCGGGACTGGAGCGACGTGCTCGACACGTTGGGCTGATGTTGGGACATCCCACAACATCCCTATTACGGTCAGACGACCATACAACAACGATGCAAGGAAAAGGGAGCCAGAAGGAAGCGCGCTTGGAACGCCTGAAGGACGAGATCCTCACCTACGTGGACGCCCACCCCCACTGCACCGCCGCGGACATCGTCGACCACCTCGCCAACGTTCGGCGCATGCGCAACCACGGACTCACCGCCCGCAAGGTCGGGTACTTCATTCCCCGACACCTGAAGGAAGCGATCGCCTTCACGCTTGACGCCACCACGGGGAAGCGCCTCTACACGGTCGCGGCCTGACCACGGCACCTTCATGCCCGCAGGCCCGATGAGGCAGCATGGTGCAGGCCCCCCGTCCGGCCGAGGTCTTCCCGTCGCTGGCGAACCATCCGTCTGGGGCCGTGCCGCTCTTCCCTGCAAACGAAGCGGTGTGGGCCGTGCTCAACCCCAACCATGCGATGGCCCTGCGACGTCAGGTCAGCGAGGCCATCGACGCGGGTGCCGACTTCGTGCCGAGCCACGAGGGGCGTGGGTACACCGTGGACGAATCCCAAGGCAGGGTGGCCGTGCACCAATCGGCCACGATCGAGCCGGGCGCCCACCTCATCGGGCCGTGCCTGATCGGTCCAAACGCAACGGTGCGCCACGCGGCCTACGTTCGGTCGTGGACGTGGGCCTGCGAGGGGAGCATCATCGGCCACGCGACCGAGGTGAAGCACAGCCTGTTGCTTCCCGGCGCCAAGGCCCCTCACTTCAACTACGTCGGCGACAGCATCCTTGGGCCGGGAGTGAACCTCGGCGCCGGGGTGAAGCTCTCCAACCTTCGCCACGATGGCGGTGAAGTGCACGTGTGGCTCGATGGGGAGCGTGTGGGCACCGGCTTGCGCAAGTTCGGGGCTGTGCTCGGGGACGACGTGCAGGTCGGATGCAACGCCGTGACGAACCCCGGCTGCGTGCTTGGCCCTGCCTCCTCGGTGGACCCAAACGCGACCGTGAGCGGCGTGCACCCTGCGGCACAGCGGCATCGATGAGGTGAGCCGGTGAACGTGTTCGGTACAGATGGCATTCGAGGACGGGTCGAGCCGGACATGCTCGGCACCGAGGAGGCCATCGACGCCCTCGTCGACCGTCGGCGGCTCAGCCCCACGTTGGCATGGCTGGTCGCAGCCGCCGCAGCGCGCACCTACGACCGGGGTGGCCCCGCCCCATTGGCCGTGGTGGGATGGGACCGACGACCGGAGAACCCGGCCCTGGTGCGCGCCGTCACGCACGCGCTCCGTTCGAACGGGTGGCGCGTGCTTCACCTCGGAACGTGCGCTACACCACTCGTGCACCACGTGCTGATCACCGAGGGCGCTTCGCTGGGCGTGATGGTGACCGCAAGCCACAACCCGGCCCACGATTCCGGGCTGAAACTCTTCGACGCCGAGGGACGAAAATCCACGCCGGCCATGGAACAACGGATCAGTGACCTCGTGGTGGTGCTGGCCCAAGAAGACCATCCGCTCGGGGACCTGGACGGGGAATCCTTGTCGGCGCCGGACGACGTGCTCGACAACGCGGCGCACCGTCACGCCGCTTGGTTGGACCATCGCCATCAGGAACTCGCCGGCATCTTCGGCCTCAGCGGAATGGACGTGTCCGCCGCCGACCGTCCTCTGCTGCTCGACGCCAGCGGCGGTTCAGCACGGACGTGGTTGGCGGCATGGCTGTCCGAACGAGGCTGCCCCACCGTCGAGGTCAGCGGCACCGTGGACGTGCTCAACGAGGGGTGTGGAGCGGGTGCCTTTTCCCCTGGCCAACGCTGGACGTGGGCTGAGGCGGAAACGTCGACCCACCTGCTGCTCCGCAGCCTTGCGCCGTCGCCGGCCGGACGGGTGGTGGCGGCCGCCCTTGACGGGGACGGCGACCGGTGCTTGCTCCTGCAGTCCACCGAAGACGGCGTGGCGGTGGTCGACGGGGACGCCATGGCGCTCGCCATCCTCCGAGCATCGTCCTCGAGCGGCCCATGGACGCTCGCGGCCTCCATCGAATCGGACCTTGCGCTCACCACCGAGGCGCTCGGGATGGACCACGTCGCTGCCGTGCACCCAACGGCGGTGGGGGACCGATGGCTCTCTGTCGCTCTGGCAGGAGAGGAGGGCCACCACGTCATCGGCGTGGAGGATTCAGGCCACCTCGTGCTTCCATGGTCTCAACATCAGGACGGTCCTGTTCGGCTTGTCGGGGACGGCGCGGCGAGCCTGCTCGCTGTGTTGCTCGCCGGCATCGGTCGCTCCGGACCCGTTCCAGCCCCCGGTGGATGGAAACTGCGCCGGTCCATCGCCCCTGCCGACCGTTCGCGGTGGACCGGTGCTGGCCCCCTTGCGACGGAGGTCGTGGACTGCTTGACGCGCCTCCTGCCCGACGCGGACGAGGTCGTGCACGGGCCCCTCGACAACGAACCAGACCTGCTCCGGGTCGAGGCACGCCTTGGTGGGGCGCGCGTCAGCCTCGGGGTGCGCAACAGCGGCACCCAAGCCAAGACCAGCATCTCCTTGCGGACCGACACACCATCGCTCGCGCCCCGCATGCTCGACGTGATGGAGCAGGTGGAAGCGGTGCTTCGACCGGCCTTGACGCCGTGATCAATCCTCGGCGATGGCGGCTGCGTCACGCTGTGTCAGGTAGGTCACCCCGGAGAGCATGGCGACGGTCGCCACAAGCATGGTGAGCACGCTGGACGTGTCGCCTCCACCGACGAGGTGCATGCCAAAACCCACCCAAGCAGCGAGCAGGTCTGCAAGGCCAATCACCCGCCATGAACGACGGAGGCTGAGCACCCCGAGCACCCACGAGGCGGCACTGAGCACCAGCAGGCCAACAACGAGCCCGACGACGCCGTAGGCACCCCATGCAGCGGGAACAAGGAGCACGTGCGCGGCCTGCAAAGAGGCAGCGAGCCACAGCGGCATGCGTTGCCAGTGCACCCACGCCGAGGCCACGACGGCGGCAGCCCCTGCCGCCAAGGCCACAGGAAGCAGGCCTGGAAGTGCAACCCCGAGCCACGCACCCAACCACCCTTCCATCGAGGTCCAGGCCAACGGGAGCGTGATCCATGCCACGAGCGGGACCGCGGGCTGCCTCCATTGAAGGCCTCGACGGAAGGCAAGGAACAGCCCAGTGAGGGCCGCAGGACCAAGCGAGATGCACAGCACGAGCACAGCGGTCAACACGCGACCTCCGGCGCCCCGTGCATCCTGAGCACCACGGCGCACGCGCTCCCCTTCCACCCATTCGTGGAGCAGCACGAGGGCCAGCAGGACGGCCTCGGTCACCACCAGCGGTGCCGTCCATGATGAGGCAGGCCCTGCGAAGGGGTCGGTGACGAAGGGCACCGGGACCTCCCCCCCGGCGGCAAGCGAGAGCAGGCGGGCGGCAACGAGGGAGATGAGCACCGCATCAGCGGTGGACGGCAGCCGAACGCCAAGGTCGCGCCGTCCGAGCACGTGCAGCCCGCCGAGCAGCACCACGCCAACCACGAAGGCGAGGTGGTGGACTTGGTCGTCGAGCAGCAGCAGGCCTGCGCCCATTCGACCGGCCACGTCCGTGAGCACGAGGCCCCCGAGGCCGACGGCGACGGGCAGGTCCACACCGGCCACCTTGGGCAACGGCAAGCCGACGCCGTCGGCCCGTGCACGGGCCAAGGCGATGAAGGCGGCGGCCCCCAGCGCCAGCGCCAACAGGGCCACAGCGTGCGGCCCGCCACCGTAGGACCACGCGGTGGTGCCCAGCGACATCGCCACGAGGAACGAAAGCAAGACCGTCGGCCGGTGTTCGATGCCCTCAAGTTCGTCCACCGAGGACGAGGGGGTCAACTGCCCGCCCTGGCGTCGCATACGGTCGGCGTCGACCACGTCGAGCGACGACGTGCCGTCGCCACGTCCGTCGAGGTGCAGCATGGAGCCGTCCACCTGCCCTGACCGGGCCTTGAACGCAGCGCGACGTTCGGCCACGGCCTCCTGCTCGAGGCGTCGCGCGTGTACGCGATCCGAACTGGTCATCGCGGCGCGCACCTCGGCTTGGGCGCTCATCCATGCACCAAACGCGAGGAACATCACGACCACGACCGCCGTACCCGTGGACGATTCAGATTGCGTGGTCACGAGCAGCAGCACCACGAGCAATCCGAGCGCACTGCTGACGCTTCGGAGAAGCGGTCGCTCCAGCACCGGGCGAGCGAGGAAGGGCAGCAGCGCGACGCCGGAGGCCACCAAGAGGACGGTGAGGTCCATCGCTCCGGTGAGGAGGGGGGGGTTCCCCACAACGTCTGGACGAAGCCACCGAACCAAGGCCAGGAGCATGAGGAGGCCCAGCAGGAGGGCGTGGTGACCGGACGGGTCGGTTTCCATGGCGCTCCGTTCGTCGTCGTTGGCGCGAGGAGCACGCAGGATGCCGTCCACCATCACCACAAGCACGGCGAGCACGAGGCCAGTGGCGATCAGCCCGACGTGACCCCTCGCCCAGGCGAACGCCAAGAGGCCAATCCCCGTGATGGACGTCGTTCGTGAGGGGCGGTGGCGACGACCGCCAAGCGCGCCTGCTGTGGCCTCCACAAAGAGGGGCGTGAGAAGCAACGGGAGCCCAATGCCCGACTGCAGTCCTTCGACGGTGGCCGAGACAAGCAAGGTGATCACCGCCAGCACCGTCGCAAGGCTCCACAGGTCCAACGCTCCCGCGTCCCTCATTCGAGCGCTCAATTCCGTCCCTCCTGTGAAGCGACGCCCGAGGTTCACGCCGACGTCGCCCAACCGGAGGTTGACCGTGAAGGTCAGGAGCAAGGCCCCGATGAGGTAGGCCGTCAGCCACGCGGGTCCGAGGTCGATGGCGATCAGGTCCACGTTCAGCACCCGGTCGTCCGCATCGCCGACGAAGAGGAGCGCCCAGGCCCAAGGACCCACGACCGCCGTCCCAGCAAGGGACGGTGCGTCCCGCCGAAGCGCCAACGTCCCGAGCCCCCCCCACACGGCCACCACGCTGAGGCTGAGGATCGCGTCCGTGTGCTCCCCTCCGTTGGCGGGTACGAGCAGGGACAGCAGGACCACGAGCGCCACGGCTCCGACCCAGAGCACGTGGTCGGACACCTTCGATTCGTGGCGCAACACCGCCGCTGCTGCACAGGCCGCCAACCCGAGGGCATGCAAGGCGTACGGAGGGACGCCAACGCTCAGGTCAAGCGCCACCATGGGGATGAGCGCGAGGGTCAGCGCGAGCGGGACCCACAGCACCACAGGTCCAAGCCGAGACCATGCAACGCCGCGGACGCTGAGGTACGAGCCCGCGAACGCGGTGAGCAACAGGGTGACCTGCGCCATCGCATAGCCAAGGTCCTCACGGTGAGCGGCCACCGCAAGCACGGCCCCGACCATGCCAAGCCCAACGGACACGGCCCAAAGCCCGGGCCGACCCAAGCCGAGGGCGGCCGCACCGGACGAAAACCAGTTGTCGTGGCGGGCGAAGCGGGCGGCCATGACGGCGTTGAGTCCCGTCACCCACGACATCAGCAAGAAGGTCAGGAATCCATCGTTGAAGGGGACAAGCACAAGGCCGAGGACCGTCCACCCGTCCGACAGCGCGTGGACGCCAATCCAGAGGTAGGACGCCGCGATGCCAAGGCTGGCCAGGTTCCCTGTTCCACGAAGCAGGGCAAGGCCGTGCAGCACGGCGGTACCAAGGCCAATCATCAGGACGACGCCGATCTCCCCGTAGACCCCACCTGCCGCGCTCCCCACAACGAGGAGGATGAGGGTGGCTTGGGCTGCAATGGCGTCGTCGTCGTGCCGCTGAGCCAGGACCACGTTCAACCCAACCAACAGCAGGAGCAGCGCCCCAAGCGTTGGCCCAGACCCAAGGCCAATCCCGTCCAACCATCCCCAATGGTGGACGTCGAGCGCGAGGCCGTAGAGCACCTTCATCGAAATGATCACCCACGTCACGCCGAGCAGGCGCATGGAAGGGCGCGGAATCCATCGCTCGCCCAGCGCAAGTCCGGCCAGGCCAAGCAGCAGCAGACCCGGTGCGGCGATGGCGGACGGGAGCGACGTGCCCACATAGGCGGCCAGTGCAGAATACGCGACGACCATCGCCACCAGCAACCCGTGACCAAGCCGACGCTCCCCGTCCGTCGCAAGGCTGGACAGGGGGTCGTCGCCCTGTGCTTCGGGAGCATCGCTCGGTGCTCGAAACGGAGAACGGAGGGTGCCGATGGCCTCGTCCGCCTCGTCGTCGGTGTCCGGTACCTCCGCGTGTGGGGGCTTGTCGACGCCGAGCCTGAGGTCAAAGCCCGAAAGGTCGAGGCCTGCGCCTTTGCTGAAGGTGCGTTCGCGAAGGAGCGCGTCCTCCTCGCGGTCGACCATGAAGGTGTGGAGGTCCGTTCGACCTTCAAGCCTCGCCGTCACCGACGCGGAAAACCGCACGATGACCTCCGGAACACGTGGACTCGGGCGGTGTGGCTGGCCACACCGTACGATTTGACCGCAAGGCCCTAAGAGGGGCTGCGAAACCGTGCGGCATGCTCAGCACCCCCGGCCACGGGCATGGCGCGCTCGAAGCCCTCGGCCTGCATCCCAGCGGCGACGTTCACTGGAACCTCGCCGTTCCGGACCTGATCGACATGGCCGTAGCACGCAACGAAGGCGTGCTCTCCGCCCACGGCGCCCTCGTCACCGAAACGGGCGAACGCACGGGCCGCTCGCCCAACGACAAATTCATCGTCGATGAATCGACGACCTCGGGGGACATCAACTGGGGCGACGTCAACGTCAGCACGGACCTCGCCACCTTCACTGGACTCCGCGCCAAGGTCGTCGCCCACCTCTCCGCTCAGGAGGCGCTCTTTGTTCAGGACCTCCGCTGCGGTGCAGAACCCAGCGAGGCCCTCCCCATTCGTGTGGTCACGCAGAACGCGTGGCACAGCGCCTTTGCTCGAAACATGTTCATCCGTCCTGACCCGAGTGAACTCGACGGTCACGTCCCCGAATTCACCGTGCTCCACGCGCCGCACTTTGAGGCGGACCCCGCTGTGGACGGCGTCAACTCCCACGTCTTTGTCATCGTGAACTACGAAGCGAAGGAAGTCATCATTGGTGGCAGCAGGTATGCGGGCGAGATCAAGAAATCGATCTTTTCCGTCATGAACCTCATCCTCCCACGGAAGGGCATCCTCCCGATGCACTGTTCGGCCAACACGAACGGCGAGAACACGGCCATCTTCTTCGGGCTTTCCGGCACGGGGAAGACCACGCTCTCAGCGGACCCAAAGCGGGCGTTGATCGGCGACGACGAGCACGGCTGGGGCTCCTCTGGTGTGTTCAACTTCGAAGGTGGCTGCTATGCCAAGCTCATCGACCTGTCCGAGGAAGACGAACCCGCCATCTTCGCCACCACGCGCAAGCGTGGCACCGTGCTGGAGAACATCGTGCTTGACGATGCGGGCGTCCCGGACTTCACCGACGGTTCGAAGACGCAGAACACGCGCGGGTCGTACCCGATCGAATTCATCGATAACCGCACCATGGATTCCCGCGGAGGTCACCCACAGAACGTGATTTTCCTCACGTGCGACGCGTTTGGCGTGTTGCCTCCCATCTCCAGGCTCACCCCCGAACAGGCCGCGTACCACTTCATCTCCGGATACACGGCCAAGGTGGCGGGGACAGAAGTCGGCGTCAAAGAACCAAAGGCGACTTTCTCCGCCTGCTTTGGTGAACCCTTCATGCCCATGCATCCTGGCGTCTATGCCGACCTCCTCGCCGGAAAAATGGCCGAACACGGCTCCACGGCGTGGCTGATCAACACCGGGTGGTCCGGAGGACCCTACGGTGTTGGCAACCGGATGCGGATCCGCTACACCCGTGCCATGCTCAACGCGGCGCTGGACGGCGACCTCGACGATGTCGAGTACGTCACCGATGCACGCTTTGGCTTCGAGGTCCCGACCTCGTGCCCCGGCGTTCCCGACGAGGTGCTGCAGCCCCGGAGCACCTGGTCCGACGGCGCTGACTTCGACCGCACCGCGGACGAATTGGCGCGCATGTTCAACGCCAACTTTGGACGCTACGCTGGCGGCGTGAGCGACGAGGTCAACGCCGCGGCGCCAACGCCGCTTTCGTGATCACAGCAACGCGAGCAGGTCGCCGAGGGAGGCCCCTCCGCCGAACAACTGCGCGAGGAAGTAGAGCACACCACCGATGAGGACGGCCCGAACCGCGTCGGGCAGGTCGTCGGCTTCCTTCGTGGTGTACAGCAAGAGACCTGCGGCCACGGCGATCGGTCCGATGCTCGTCGAGAAGAGCGCGAGGTTCGCGTACCTGTCCTGCCAGCGTTCGTGCTTCGTGACGTCGTCGGCGTACTCGTTTGCTTCGACCTCGTCGGTGAGGTCGTAGTCGTCGATCTCGGGAGGGAGGGAGAATCCAGCCACGAGCATCAGGAAGGCCGCGAACACCAGTGCACCAAAGCCTGCTGCCACGAGCATGTGGCTCATGGGCGGGCGCTCCTTCGGCTCCTTCGTGGCCATAGGAACGGGGACCTGCATGACCGCTTGTTGCGCGTACTGCGCCTGTCCACCGTACATCACCTGTTGACCGCCAATCGCCTGCCCTGCAAGGTTGGTGCCCTGCATCGGTTGCGTGGCCTGCTGCTGCACAGGGGCCTGCTGGACCGGCGCCGCCTGCACCGGTGCTGCTTGGACGGGAGCGGGCGCGCTCTGGGCCACGGGGGCTTGGGGCACGCTCGCCGGAGGGCCCGGCAGCGGTGCAGGCTCGGACGCCGCGGGCAACGGCGGCGCGGGAGGCAGGGGGGCTGCGGGCGCCGCTGAGCCCTCGTCTCCCCACAGGTCGTCGTCGGCAAGTGGAAGGGGGCCGGGGGGTGGCGGAACGGGAAGCATCCGCTGCCCATGGACGCGAGGTGCCTATCAGCATACCCTGCCCGTGCGGGAAGGTGCCCGTGCGGGAAGGTTGCATCCATTCAGAATTCAACATAATGGCGTGGATTCAGGGTACAGCAAACGATATATTTAACACAATGTTTAAATAGTCTGGCCGATTCTGACTGTTGTCTGCGGACAGGTGAAGCACATGCACAGCGTCTTCGGGAGGTCGGATCGTCACCGCGGCGAGACCGACCGTGGACATCGACGCTGACCATCAGGCCAGAACGAACGGCCTTTCCTGTTCGACCATCACCGGCCCTCCTGCAATGAAGCAGGGAGGCGGTTCGGGCAACACCAGGGCGTGTGGTGTAATGGAGAGCATCGGAGGTTGCGGACCTTCAGACCTGGGTTCGATTCCCAGCACGCCCGCCATCTTCCATACCACGTCAGAAAGGTCGGTGAGAAGGGCTCTTGAGGTCGGGTTCGTACCCCACCCCGTCGTCCCTCACAGGTGGATCTGGAGGCACGGAACACAGGCCGTGTGCCACATCGTTCCGAACCACGACTGGACGCTCATCGAAATCTCAAACGTGATCGTGTTCGATGAGGCAAGCAGAGGGCAGGGTCATGGGAGGTCGATGATCGCCACCGTGACCGGGCACTTTCCACAGGCATGGTTCTGGGTGTACACCTACGTCCACTCGCAACCCTTCTGGGAAAAAATGCAAGCCGAAGGGATGGTGCACGAGGTCGTGACGCCGGGGTGGCCGTGCCCGTGGTACGGGTGCAGCACGTGCCTGCTGCACAGGCCTCATCCGGGATGGGGGTGCTGCTGGTGATTCAGGCATGGACTCCCAACCCCAGCGCGCCCCTCTGGTGGCCAGAAAGCGCCGCCGAACCACATGGACCGTACTTTCACCATCTCACCTTGAGCCACATCAAACAACAGGGCCCCACGTGCGTTCCGACCACGCTTGCGATGCTCGCCAGCGCAATGGGGACGCCGGTTTCGCCCGAGGACATGATGCCGAAGATCAACTCACAAGCGCCGCACACGTGGTCTGCTGCTTTGAAGCCGTTCGGGATGCAACTGGCGTACTGCAACGTCGATGTGAGAAGAGCAAGCGACCACGTTGATGCCCTGCTCGCCTTGGATGATTTGTTCCTGCTTTCGTTTTACTCAGGTGAACCACCGTTCGAACCTGAGGTACCCGGCGGGAAACTGTGCACGGCCCACATTGTGACGGTGCACAGGAATCTGCTCATCGATACGGCAAGGCATGCGTCGTTGGGGGGCGTGATCCCCCTTCACGCCTACGACAGGCTGCACAATCCAACCAAGAGGGTGTTCAGGGTCGTTCCTGCGGGGCACCCAAGGTCGGTGTAAACAAGGAGATGAACGCATGAATCATGAGAACTCAACCCTCGAAGGAAACGACGACAACCCGCTGCTTTCCCTCCCCGAAGGCGCATGGTCCCTCGACGAAACCTCGCTTGCGTGGTTGATGGCCCTGGCCAAGGCACACAATCCGGGTGAAGGGCCGTGGACGGTTTGGCCCGATGCATGGGGGCCCGTGCTGGAGGTCCCTGTCCACGAGAGGGACGCGTGGCTCGAGGTGCTCTCCCTCATCGACAGGCACCCGAGGACGTCGATCGGAACGACGAGAACCGTCATTGGAAACAGAACCTCTGAGGCCATCGTCATCGAAGGCGAGCATGGCGGGCCGTATGCGCTCGCCGTCAACGGCTACCTCGAGGCATGGACCGAGCCTGTATGGCTCTCATCAACCATCCCCGCAGCCATCGTTCAGGCGCTTGAGGTGCTGCACGACCTGCCGATGGGCAACCACCTCCCGCACCCAAGGGATGGTGTCTGCCTCGAACCACAAGACGGTGGATCGCTGCCCATGGCCCTCAACACCATGCTCAGGCTGATGCTCGATGAACTCGGCTTGTATGAGGTCGCCACCAACTTCCACATGGTCCCGTGCAGCAACGCATGGTGCACGAACATCACGCCGCATGAAGGCAGATTGGCTCAGAACGCCATCGTTGCCGAAGAATGCCAAGCATGCAGGAGCGACCCTCCGGAGACGAACTGAGGGATCAACATGAACGTCGTCGGTCAACACGGTTCAACCTTCAACATCGAGGTTGACCCGAAGGGAAACGTCACCGCCGTGAGGCTCGCCGCACCCCAAGCAGTTGCCGTTCCTTCGGATGTGCCGGGGTACGGAGGCATGAGCCTCCCGAACGGGGAGGTGCTGCTGGACCTGCTCGAGGGCCCGATGGAGCAGAACGACGCGCTCGCGCTCCTGAAGGAGGACGAGGTTGTGTGGTCAAGGCATGCGCAGCATGCGCAAATGTTGGCCTCGTGGGAGCACCTTGCTTTCGCGAAAACGGACATCACGGTCGGTGACATCGTCGGCTGGTTGACGGAGGTGAACCTGAGGGAGGATGCGCTCGGTCAGCCATGGTCGACGTGGAGCCTCATGCTCGACGACCTCGGCTTGATTGACGTGCTGAGGAGCCACACGCACGGCGGCCTGGGCAGGAGCGGGTTGGGCGATGTTGCACAGCCATGGTTGACGCTGGCGCAAAAAATCCACGACGACGAACGCATCACGGTCGAAGGGCATCTCCTCACCGTGCGCCTCGATTCCGGCATGGAGCTCTGCTTCGACACCACGCTTGCCGAGCACTGCACGCTTGGAAGAACGTGGACGCTGCTGCACACGCCTGAACATCACGTCATCGCCTTGCATCCTGAAGCGAAGAATGCACTCGGCCCCTCGGCCGTTCTGTGGGAGCCGTGGTGGGGGCAGACCCTGCCGCTGAGCAGGGTCGCCGATGCAGCGTGGGCGAGGCTGATCGAGGACGAATTGGTCGGCACCATTCCCGATGCGGATTGGGCATGCTGGTACCCAAAACTCTGGACGGCGCTCCTCAACCTGCTGGACGATGAGCCTACCCTCTGGGCAAGGTTGAACCTGATTCGCTCGAACCTGGAGGGAGCCTGATGGTCTGGTTCCCCCCACAGACCATTGCGTCGCTGACCGACCTGCCATGGCCTGAGCACGACGGACCGCTCGTGGTCTACCACCCCGCGGCGCACAGAAACCATTCCGCATCGCTGAGCCTCGCGCTTGAGGCCGAAAGGCCGCTGCTGCACGTGAGCAACGACATCTCTGCATGGTGGCCGGAGGGCGTGTGGCCCGCCGTTCCAGGCGACATGCGCCTTGGGAGAAGGAGCACGTCGTGGATGAACGGTGACGAACTCAGGCTGTACGGCCCACCCCCTCACGCTGTGGCGCCCGTGTGGCCGGTGCATACCGAAGGCGACGCGTGGCGCTGGATGAGGAGGATGCCCTCCATCGACCTCCTGTACCTGGACTGGACGGACTGGTTCGCGGACGTCCAGGTGCAGCACGCAAGCCCGTCGCACCTTGCTTCCGTTGTCTCGACGTGCCTCCCTCACCTCAGGGACGGAGCGGTGGTGGTTGTGGATCACAAAACGGGCTGGTCTGAATCCTTCCGTCCATCCACACCGGCCAACATTGGACACGACGCGGTGTTGAAGCCGCTCGGACGCCTCAGTTGGTTGGACCTTCTCCCGGACGAGGGAAGGGTGGTCGACGCATCGGTCTTCTCCGTCCACCACCCGCTGCCCCTGAAGCCACTCACGTGGAGGCAGATGCTGGCGCCTCTTGCACCAGAGGTCGAGTGGTCAGCAGCACAGTGCGACGAGGCTCAGCAGACGGTGCCCACCGCATGCCCCTTGGCCATGTCGCCTGAAGCGTGGGACCTCCTGCAGATGGAACGCGTCGATTCAGCGTTCCATGGCATCCAGCTCGAACATGCCGGACCGAGGCCGAAGCCTCCGTGGACGGTCAGGTCGTGGACGATGCACCTCGAGGGTGTGCGTTCCCTCCTCGATCACTCGGATTCGCCTGCCTGAGCGGCGTACTTCGCGTCCTCGGCCTTGGCGATCTCCGACGCTGTTTCGACGTCGACGAACCACGTCAAGATGACCCCAACCACGATGAGCATGAGGATGGAAAGAATGGCTGTCCGAGCATCTGCAAGGCCGCTCACGCTGAAGTACAGGGCAGGGCCGATGAACGAGGCTGCACGGCCAAAGAAGCCAATGAAGCCGAAGAATTCGGCGCTGCGGGACTCGGGCACCATCTGGCAGAACAGGGAGCGGGCCATCCCTTGCGAGCCACCAAGGAGGAAACCGGCACCGATGCCGATGAACATCCACTGGACGGAAATCCCCATGTTGAGGGGTTCCCAGATGATCTTCCTCGCCGTCACGGGGATCACGTCAATGGGTCCATCACCGAGGCTGGTCGGGTGATCATCGCCGGCATGGAAGCCGTCGTGCGAGCCGTTCTGCACAGACATCGAGAAACGGGACGTGCTGAGCACGTCGAGCAACGCCCCGATCTGGGCCTCGGACACCACGCGACCGGTCCCGTTGAATTCCATCACGTCCTTCGTCGGGTTGTACTCCTCGTAGGGGAGGAGCCCCTCGGTCGCTTCGCGGAAGGCTTGGTCCGAACCGGCCGGGCCGATCTCAAGGTCGGTGGCGTTCACGATGGTCCAGGTGCCGTCGCCGTTGTCGTTCGCCATGAAATCGTGGTCCTCGTGCGCGTCGAGCGGCAGGGGCGCGAAGGCGATGGCCATGAGGACGACGAAGACCCAGAGGCTGCAGGTGATCATCACGGTGGTTTTCGTGGACGTCCACGACGCGACCTTGATGAAAAAGGCCGCCGAGGGGAAGGCCACGAATTGCACAAGCAGGATGACGGCCATGTTGGCGACCAAAGGCACGCCAAGCACGCCCGCACCGTACGCGCCTGCGAGGCCGGTCACGGCGTTGATGCCGTCAATGAAGAGCAGGTACGCCAGCAGGTACAGGCCGAGGATGCGGTAGGTGCCAAAGAACTCCCCAATGGTGCCCTTGACTTCAGAGATCGCCAATTTGGTCGCCGAACCAAGCGTCAACTCTCCTTCGAGTTCAATGGCAATGGGAGGTTCGGGCACGCGGCGGAAGGTGTAGGTGGCGAAGCCGATGAACCACAGTCCGGTCGTGGACAGCGCGAACGCGGTGGCCCAATCGGCGTAGCCCGTGCCGACCACGAGGCCAAGGTGGATGGCCAACAGAAGCCCGCCCCCGACGTAGCCGTACATGTAGGCGCCTGTTGAGATCCGATCGAGTTCCTCTTCGTCCTTGCAGATGTGCGGCAGCAGGACGTTGTAGTACACGTTGCCAACGTTGGTGCCGATGTTCGCGATAAGGTACATGATGGCCAACCACACCCAACGCGCTTCGATGGGAAGGAACAGGGCAGCGCCGAGCAGCACCGTTGCACCAGACGCAACGATGGTCGCCCAGCGCAGCATGAGTTGCTTGATGGGGATGCGGTCAGCGA
Source organism: Candidatus Poseidoniaceae archaeon (assembly GCA_038125145.1). Lineage (GTDB taxonomy): Archaea > Thermoplasmatota > Poseidoniia > Poseidoniales > Poseidoniaceae > MGIIa-L3. Next base: position 2,580 of record JAYPDK010000017.1, on the reverse strand, counting down.
TGACCCCAAGGCCAGGCGAGACAATGGCCACAAGCAGGGCGGCCGATGCGGTGACGAGGGCAAAGATGCCGTCGGCCGTTTGCGTCATCCCAGCGACCGTGATCTCCTGGCCGTTGGCCGCGATGAAGAGGTACGCAAACCAGGCCGGAAGCACGGCCACAACGACCGAGGTTTCGAAGCCAGACTTGGCCCAGTCGTACATCATGTAGCCACGTTGGGCACGGGAGCGTTCCTCGTCGCTCATGGTCGAGGTCGTGGTTCCTGCAGCAACAGGGGCAGCACCCATGCCATCGCTGCGTCCCATGAGGTGATGACCGTTTCCCCGAAGCAACCCTTGCCGAACGTGACCTTCCGAGGGAGCATCGGTCGCAGGGGTTCATGCAGGACCGCAGTGACCTTGGTACGATGCGAGCACTGCTCATCGAAGGCGGAGGGGTCCGGTCCGCCTTTGCCGCGGGTGTTTTGGATGCCTTGGCGAACGATGTGGAGCCCTTCGACATCGTGGCGGGAACCTCGGCGGGGGCCCTGCTCGGTGCTGCCTTCCTCGCTGGCCAGCATGGCCGGTCCGCCCGGGTGCTGCGCGACCCCACATGCCGCGCGGCCTTCGGCCGGATCGGCGACTTCCTCCGCGGGGGTGACCTCGTGGACCTCGACCTGCTGTACGATGCGGCGGAAGCCCTCGAACCGCTCGACGTATCGGCGCTGTGCGCAAGCCCAAGCCGCTTCTATGTCACGCTCACCGACGTCGACACCGGCGAAGGGAGCCTCATCGCGCCTACGCCAGAGGAGATGGTGGACGCGCTGATCGCGACCTCGGCGCTGCCCATCGCCGTGCGGGAACCACGTCACGTGAGGGGGCGTCGCTGGTTGGACGGAGGCATCGCCCTGCCCGTACCCGTGCAGGAGGTCATCGACCTCGGCGCCACCGACCTGCTCATCGTTCGAACGCGGCAAGCAGGCTACCGCAACAGCGGGCGTTCGGGGCGGCTCGCCGCTCCGTGGTTTGACCGAAACCAACCTGCGTTGGCCGAGGCCCTCAGGAACCGCGGAGACGTGTACAACGCCATGCTCGACCTCATCGACGCTCCTCCCGCCGGCATCCGCATTGAGCAGATCCTTCCTCGGCGTGCTCCTGCGTGCTCACGCACGGGAGGCACGGACGTCGACGTCGTGCGGGACCACCTCATGGGCATGGACGCGGGGCGCACGTGGCTCACCGAACAGCGCCTAGGTGCGCGTTGATCGGCGTATAGCACGTCCGACCCAACACGCTTCGCCCTTGGCTTCAAAACGGGAAGGGCACGCGCCGGGCCATGGACACCACGAAGGGTCACCCGCGACGCTGGCTCATCCTCTCCATCATGAGCATCAGCCTCGTCGTGGTGATGCTGAACAACGTCACGCTCAACGTCGCCCTGCCCGAACTCTCGAAGGACCTGCAGGCCGACAACACCGAACTTCAGTGGATCCTCGATGCCTATGCCCTCGTCTTTGGCGGCACCCTGCTGATGATGGGCGCCCTTGGGGACCGCTTCGGGCGACGGTCCGCCCTCCAACTCGGGTTGGTTGTGGTTGGCGGGGCTGCGGCATGGACGGCGTTCAGCGCCGAGACCAGCGCCGAAGTCATCGCCGCGCGTGCGGTCATGGGCCTTGGCGCGGCGATGGTCATGCCGGCCACGCTCTCGATCGTGGTCACGGTCTTCCCACGGGAGGAGCGACCCAAAGCCATCGGCATCTGGGCGGCCATGGCCGGCATCGGCGCGCCCATTGGCCTCTTCGTGGGCGGCTGGGCGGTCCAGACCTTCACGTGGCACGCCGTGTTTCTGATCAACGTCCCCTTCGCGCTCCTGTGCGTGCTCTTGTGCGCCATTGTGGTGCCTGAATCGAAGGACGACCACCACACGCCCCTCGACCCGGTTGGCGGGCTGCTTTCCGTCGCCGCGCTCGGTGCCCTGCTGTACACCATCATCGAGGCACCAAACCACGGATGGACCTCGAGCGAGACCTTGCTCTGGGCGGTTGGCGCCGTGCTGTTGCTCGTTGGGTTTGTCCTGTGGGAGCGGCGCAGCGAGCACCCGATGCTGCCGATGACCTTCTTCCGTGAACCTGGTTTTGCGACCGGGCTGCTCGCCATCAGCCTGGCCTTCTACGTGATGTTCTCCTTCATGTTCACGCAGATGCTCCATTTCCAGTTGGTCCGAGGCCACGAAGCCTTGGCGGCCGCTGTTCGGTTCCTCCCCCTCCCCCTTGGCCTCATGCCCGCCGCCGCCAACAGCGACCGCCTCGTCGCCCGCTTCGGGCGGAGGAAAGTGGTGGGCAGCGGCCTCCTCCTCGTCACGGTGGGCATGGTGCTCTTCGCCACGACCGCAGAGGTTGGAACAGCATACTGGGTGCTGGGCCTCGTCTTCTTCGTCCTCGGTCTTGGCATGGGCCTGACGATGGCCCCCTCCACAGGCTTGGTCATGGAATCGGTACCGGACGACAAGGCGGGGGTCGGCAGCGCCACGAACGATTCCAGCCGTGAGATCGGCGGCGCACTCGGCATCGCCATCGGCGGCTCGGTGCTGAACACCTTCTACC
>JAYPDK010000016.1:14277-27837 GCA_038125145.1 Candidatus Poseidoniaceae archaeon | reverse complement strand
GGCGGGGCGGGTGGCTGCATTATTCATTCCTCCAGGTTTATTTCCCCCAACGGCGAATCTGCGGGATCAATTCCCTCAGTTCCTCGTTGGAGTATGGACGGGTCGAACTGACGAGTTCGACGAGGCGCGGTTCACGCACCATTTGCATGATCTCAGCGGGCGACTTCCGAGCGAAATCGTCCCGCGTAAGGTCGTGGAGTTGCCGGACCTTGGAGAGGAAGGCCTCCCGGGTCCGGCGCTGGTACTGCGAGGGGTCCAGTTTGGTTGGACGCTCGCGGAAGCGTGTCAGGTCGAAGACGTGGCGCCAGTTCTCCTTCTCCGGCACGACCATGATGGCGATGGCCAGCAGGGCGAACAGATTGAGCCCAATCAGCCACTTCAGCAGGCCATCGCTGGTGAGGAGCACGATGGCGCCCACGGCCTCGGTGAAGGGCATCGTGAGTGCCCCGGCCACGTGGCGGCTCTCGTCGTACACGAGGTTGAAGTTGGTGTTGTCACGGATGATGGCGGTGGCCATCTCCACGTTGTCGTGTTCCATCATGGAGCCGACAAGGGCCTCGAAGTACCGCTCGTTGCCGTGCCAGATGGTGTCGCCCACGGCGAGGCCCTGGCTGTCCGTCGCCCAGCAGGTCGCCGGTTCACGGCCTTCGTACTGGGCGCTGGAGCACTGCAATTTGCGGAGGCCACCAGCAGACTCTGCCGCATCCTTCGTCCAGAGGTGGTTGGCGAAGACGGAGTGGTCGGAAACGAACACGATGCTCCCGGTGACGTTGATCTCGCCCTGCCCGCCTCCGAACTCGGGGCTTCGCTGCTCGAGCACGCCTTCGACCGGGTAGTCCATGCGCACGATGAGGCCGGTCTTGCCCTCACCGAGGATGGGGTTGCCGATGTTGTCAGGGTTGAAGTCCACGCTGGCAATAAATGCCGGCGTGGACGCAGCAGCGAGGACGTTGACGCGCCGGTTGGTCTCGGGCTGGTCCTCGAGCACCGTGATGGCGGTTGGACGATGGAAGAGCACAGGGAGCCTGCAGTTCTCAACGTCGCGGGAACTGACTTGCTCTTCGGAGCACGCCACCTTGGCGGCCTCGCCCATGTCGGTGGCGTTGCGGGTCACGCCGGCCACGGCCCAGAGGCGTTGAGCGTCCGGGTTCTCGGCGGCGCCCGTCGCGGCGTTTTCGACCTCGTAGTAGCGGTATGGGTCGACGACGGGGTCGCCGAAATACTTCACACCAAACAACTCCGCGACAGGCTGAGCGTTCGTCGAATTGGACGCGAGGATGACCTTGCCGCCCTTCTTCGTCACAAAGTCGTGGATGGCCGATGCCTCCGCGGCGTCGAACGGCTTCTCAGGAGCCACGATGACCAGGAGGGTGCGGTGGGGGTCCTTCCAGTCGTTCACCAGCATGGGCGTTGACATCGTGTTGGCGATGGAGTATCCCATGCCCCCCTCGCCGAAGGTGGTCCGTGAATCACCAATTTGCTGGGCGTTGATCGTCGTGTCGGCGTCCGTCAGGTACGGCGAGAACACGGGCTCCTTGTTCAGGCTCACCAGTGCGATGAAGGTCCCAGAGAGAAGAAGGCTGACCACGAGCACCACGAGAAGCCACGACTCAAGGCCGAGTCCCTTCGAGGATTCTTCACTCATTCAATCACCTGACGGGTCTCCCGTCCACCAACGTAGCCGTCCGAGCCTCCCGGCGCACATAATGATTCTCCCCGCTTGCTCCTGCCGCTTCGCCTCGACGTGCAGCGATTTTACTGGAAATCCACGGCTTTGGCCGCAGCGGGAACGCTCAACTGTCTTGATGGCCTTCCCTGCGGAATGCAGCACCGAGCATGGACAGCACACCGAGGTGAACGCCAAGGGCGGGAAGGGGGCTCGAATCGTCGCTCACCGAGGCGTCGCTCTGCCCAACGTCATCCGAAGCGCCGCCATTGTCCGTGCTGCTCACCGCAACGACCTCGACGTCGAACGTTGTGCTCCGTACCGTCCCGTCGCCCTCCGACGTCACGCTGAGGGTGATCTCGCAGGTTCTGGATTGTTGGCTTGAGGACGCTTCCAAGCGGAGCGTCACGGTCACCGGCTCGGCCCCGTTGACGCCGGTGGGGTCGACGATCAGGTTCTCCATGGCGTCCAATCCACCGACCTCAAGTTGGGGGCACGAGCGGACCTCCACGTCGGCGGAGGCCACGGCATCACGGGTGTTGCCGTCGTTGTGCAGCGCAACGTCGACGTCAACCCACGTCCCTGCATCAAAAGAAGCGGGTGGAGCGGGTACCGACGGCATCAGTTTGTGCACGCGAGGGAACTCAAGGTCAACCTCCACCTCCCGCGTCGTGCCAGAACCGGTTTGTGAGGCCTCCGAGGCCGTCAAGGTCAACCGAAAGGGGTCCGCGGCGCCAAAGGCTCGAACCTCATCGGCGCTTGTACCCGTAATGGTCAGTTCGAAGGTCGCGTTCTCGTTGGCGGACACCGTCACGCTGTCCTCAATGTCCACGTCAACAGGAGCATCGTCCGGGAGCTCGACCTCAAGGTCGATGTTGACGTCGACGGGTCGGTCGTTCGCGATCCAGAACTCCACGGTGTGCGTCAGCGTCCACCTGTTTCCGTCAAGGTTGAGCACGAGCCCGTCCTCAAGGTCGTCTTCCCATCCGAGTTCCCATGACGGGCCTTGAAATTGCGATGACACCGCCGGTGCGGTGCTGACGAGCAAGAGGGCAACAAGCAGGAGCGCTCTCGCGTTCAAGGTCAGGCCCCCTTGAGCAGGTCGCCCAACGCTCGCGAGGCGAGCACGGACACCATCGCCTTGCGGTAGCGTGGAGGAAGCGCCGTGTTGTTGACGGGCTTGACCGCCCCTCGCACGGCCTCCGCCAGCGCTTGACGTGCCTCTGGCGCCGTCCAATCGCCGTGCTCAGCCACGAGCGCATCGTGGACACCCGGAACGCTCTCCAGGCCAGTCGTCGCAAGACGCAGGGAGGACGGGTCGCCAGGGATCCACGAAGCGGCGACGCCCGCTTCGGGGAAATCCCACGATTCCCGCACACGGAGTTTGCGGTAGGCGCCTTGACGGCTCGAGGCAGCGTCGGGAAGGTGCACCATCAGCAGGAATTCGCCGGGCTGAAGCACGTTGCGCGTGATGCCGTCCAACCGGAAGAACTCGCGGAGCGGGAGCCTCCGTGCCCCCGAGGGCCCGATCAATTCCACATCCGCGTCGAGCACGAGCAGGGAAGGTGCGATGTCGCCTTGGTAGGTGGCCACACAGAGGGTGTTTTGATTCGGAATGACCCGGCAGTCCGCCCCGGTTCCGCAATCCGCTTTGTGGCACCAATCGATGGAACGTCGCCAGTCCTCGGATTGGTTGAACCAATAGCAGCGCGTGTCGAGGCACAAATTGCCCCCGAGGGTGGCGCTTCGGCGAATCAGGCTGGAGGCGACCTTCGAGGCGGACGTGGCCACCACGGGGTGCACCTCCTCGGAGGACGCGATGTCGTGAAGCCGTGCCATGCACCCGATACGGTTGGCTTGGATGGTGTCGAGACCATCGATTCGAGCGAGGGAAATCACGTCGGGCTTGGTCTCAATGTGCCATTTGTAATTCGGAAGGAGGTCGGTTCCACCCGCCACCCAATCGAAGGGCCGACCCTCGTCCAGCAGCCGAGCGGCCAAGGCGCATGCCTCGTCCACTGTCGTTGGATGGTGGAGCGTGAACGGTGGGGTCAGCATCACGCATCACCCCCCATGTGGCGCTGCTCCTTGAGCAACCATGCACGACCGGCATACCCCATTTCGGCCATTTTTTCGGGGTCGGGGTCGTCGATGCTTGCCCAGCCCATGGCCTGCTCCTCAAGGGGTCGCTCGGGGTCGAAGCCAAACAACACGCCGTTCACGTAAGGACTGGTGTCCTCCGTGCGTTGACGCGCCGTGTCGCGTCCGGTATGCTCTGAGGCCCGTTCATCCAGCGTGGCCTGCAGTGGTCCGTGATCGAGGCGAGGGGTCGACAAGTCCAGCGGGTCCACGACGCCTTCCGCCTTCATTCGCTTTTGGATGTCGCTCCACACGACGTCGGGCGTGAGCGGCAACGAGGATGGGCGCACGCCGATGGCGTCGTAGACGGCGTTGCATACGGCTGGAAGCACCGGGAGCAGTGGGCCTTCTCCGGCCTCCTTCGCACCGAAGGGGCCCTCAGGGTCGCTGGATTCCACGATGATGGGGGTCACGTGCGGCATTTCGTGGACGGACGGAATCTGATACTGCAGCAGGTTCGCGTTTTGCAGGTGACCTGTGCGCCCGTAGACCATGCGTTCGGAGAGCACCTGGCCAAGGCCCATGTGGCAGGAGCCGATGATCTGGCCTTCAACGGCGAGCGGGTTGAGTGCCTTTCCACAGTCGTGGGCCGCCCAAACGCGGGTGCACTTCACCAGGCCCGTTTCGACGTCCACGTCGACCTCAGCCACGTACGCCGAGAAGGAATACGCAGGGGCCAAACCGGCAGCCGCACCTTTGTGCACACCACCCATCGGTGGGGAACGGTAGGCTCCGCGGGCGATGAGCGCCCCCTTGTCTTCCTGCGCCTTGTGGAGGGCCTCAAGGTAGGAGACGCCGATCGAAGGGTCGTGCTTGTACACAATCCGCCGGTCAACCATCACCAAGGTCGACGGGTGGTACCCGAGCAGGTCCCATGCAGCATTGAGCAGTTCCTCCCGGACCTCCATGGCCGCGCGAATGGCTGCGTTGCAGTTCATGAAGGTCACACGGCTTGAGTACGAGCCGAGGTCCACGGGACTCGTGTCGCTTTCGTGGCTGCGCACGTGGATCATCTCCAGCGGCAAGCCCAACACTTCCGAGACCACCTGCGCGACCGCGGTGGTGGACCCTTGGCCGATGTCCGCCGCACCGGTGTGCACGGTCACGCCACCGTCCATGTCGATCTGGAGATGAACGGTGGCGTGCGGGAACCGGTTCGGGTCCCAGTGGATGGGGAGGCCAGACCCCGAGATGAAGAATCCACAGCCGATGCCAATGCCCTTCCCGAGCGGCATCTGACGGAATTTTTGGTCCCAGCCGCTCTCCTCCTTCACGCGACGGAGGGCTTCGCGCATGCCGTTGCTCGTGATGCGAAAGCCCGAGATCGTCCTGCTGTGGGGCGGGAGAAGGTTGGCCATCCGAAGCGAAATCGGGTCGACGGCCAACTGCTCTGCAATGTCGTCGAGGCCGACCTCCACGGCGCAGCGCGTGTTCACGGCCCCGTGGCCCCGCATGGCGCCGCTTGCGGGTTTGTTCGTCCACACACGAGCACCCGTGTAGTGGAAGGAACCCAATTCGTACGGTGCGGTGGCCAGCACCCCGTTGTAGTACGATGTGACGTGCCCGAACGAGGCGAACGCCCCGCCGTCGATCAAGGCGTCCACGTCAAGGCCAGCGATGCGGCCGTCCTTGTCCGCGTCCAACTTCACTTCGATGTAGGAGGGGTGACGCCCTCGGTTGATCCAGTACACCTCTTCCCTGTCGAAGGTGATGCGCACTGGTCGGCCGCTCTTCCGGGCCAAGATGGCGGCGCACATTTCATGCGGGAAGGGGTCGGACTTCCCTCCGAATCCACCACCAACAAAGGTGCGAATCACGTTGATCTGGTGCATGGGCACCTTGAGCACCGTGGCCAAGGCTCGGTGTGTGTAGTGGGGGACCTGCTGCGGGGTGTAGAGTTGCAGGCGGCCGTTGGCGTCCCAGTGCGCCACCACCGCATGCGGCTCGGTGAAGCCATGGTGCACGCCCTCAAAGCGCCATGCTCGGCGCGAGGTCGCGGCCGCATCGTCCACCGCGGAGCGGTCACCAAAGGCCTGGTGCACGCGCTTCTGCACGTTGGTCGTCCCGACGTGGTACTTGCCACGCCAATGGATCGGCTCGTCCACGTCCTCAAGCCCCTTCCGAGGATCGAATTCGGGCGTCAGTTCCTCGTAATCAACCACGATGGCGTTCAGGGCCTCCATCGCCGTGGCTTCGTCAACCGCCGCGACGCACGCCACCAGGTCACCCACGTGGCGCACCTTCTCGACCGCCATCGCGTGTTCGTCCTTGGTCACGGGAAGCACGCCAAAGGTGTCCGGCGCGTCTTCACCTGTCGCAATGGCGAGCACGCCGGGCATGGCCTCGGCCGCGCTCGTGTCGATGGAACGGATGCGCGCGTAATGGTGAGGGGACCGGAGGATACGTCCAATCGCCTCGTTCGGCAGCCGGACATCGTCTCCGTACCACGCTTGTCCCGTCACCTTGGCGTTGGCATCAACCAAGGCGGTCGGCCGACCAACCGACGTTCCGGTTCGAAGCCCGTCATGCACATGGTGTCCGGCCGGTTGCCGTTCTCGACCTCCGACCGATTCTGGAATCGCATCCAAGTCCCTTGGCGAGGCCACAGGTTGGGAGCCTCCAGCACCAGGAGGTTGAAAACGGAGTTTTCCTGCCACCCGCTTCCCGTCTTTCCTGGTGGAGTCGCCACCGGACCCTGGCTGTTGGCGGTACCCTGCGGACATTGGCTCACCTCGCGTGCCCCGGCGGAAGGTTGGGTTCGTCTTGCCCAGCAGGGTGGGGGTCTGCATGGGGAAGCGTTCGGGGTTCAACGCGGACTGCTTCGCCTCGGAGCACCTCTGCTGCAGCCTTGATGGAGTCAATGATTGGCTGGTAGCCCGTGCATCGGCAGAGGTTCCCTTCAATGGCCTCGGCAATCTCCTCGTCCGAGGGGTTGGTGGTTCGGTTGAGGAGGGCCTGAGCGGCGACGAGGAAGCCCGGCGTGCAGAAGCCGCACTGCGAGCCCCCGTATTCCGCGAAACAGGACTGGATTGGCGCGAGGTGGTGGCCATCGGCCAATCCCTCAACGGTCGTGATGGAGGCTCCGGCAACGTCGCCGGCCAACGTCATGCAGGACAAACGGGGCTCGCCATCGATGAGCACGGCGCAGCAGCCGCAGGTGCCAAGGTCACAACCGCGCTTGACGCCGAGTTGGCCGACGCGATCGCGGAGGACATCGAGCAAGATGGCGTTGCTTGGGGCCAACACCTCTTCGGTGCGTCCGTTCACAGTAGCGCTCCAGACGACGGACGGTGCGGGGGGAAGCATCGGAACGTTGGCTTCACCGACCATCCCGACACCTGTTTCCCGGTCATGGACGCACCCTTTGAGGCTTCCTCGCTCGCTCACTCCTCTTCGGCACCACCACGCGAAATGATGGCCGACAGATGCGATTTGTTTCGAGTGGAGCCTCACGCCTCGTCGATGGCGTCGTCGACCACCGCCGCGACGTCCTCGTCTTCGCTCAACCAAGCCTTCTCGTCGGCGGCGGCGCCTGCGCGCAGCACGACGACGATGCCCGCAACGAGGGCCACCACGAGCACGCCCACCACGCCAAGAAGGGCGCCGGACACCGCTCCATCGCTTGCAGCTTGGAAGTCCTTGGCGTTCGCGCTGTCCATCAGCATGACGTTCACGCTGACAACGGCGGTCGACGAGTGCCCACCGGAACTGTTCGCGGACAGGCCCCGAAGCGAGAAGGTGTGGTTTCCGTCGACCTCGATGCCGGGAAGGTGTTCAAGCTGGTGGACGATGGTGGTCATGTCAAGCACGGCGACATCATCGCCGTGGTCGAAGGTGTGCAGGTTGGCCCAGTCGTCGCGCAGGTGGTTGCTCCTCCACTGGACGGTGTCGACGTCGCCCTCAATCGAAAACATCAGGCTGTCACCCGGCTCAAGGTGGATACGGTTGTCCTCCCCGATCGACGTCGTGAGCACCAAACTGCGCGTCGTGTCGAGTTGGTAATCCCGCTCGGCCGCCTCCATGACCGCGGCCAACGCCTCCACGTGCCCGTGGCCGTAGACGTTGTTTTGGCGGTTCTTTGGAAGGGCGTCCTCCAAACACGGTTCGTTGGCACCCATGTAGTGGCATTGGCGGTAGGTGGCCGTTTCTTGTAGGATGTTGCGAACGTCGAAGGGCGACAGGTCCGGATTGGCTTGCAGCATAAGGGCGACCACACCGGCAACACCGGGCGTGGCCATGCTGGTGCCGCTCATCTGGGTGTACTGGTCGCCAGTGTTGTAGGCGACGGAGTTGACGTTTGAACCCACGAACGCGATGTTCGGCTTGATCCGACCTTCTTCCGTCGGCCCTTGGCTGCTGTAAATCGCGATGCTGGTGTCCTTGTCAAGGGCCCCGACGGTGATGGCGTCCTCGGCTGAACCTGGGGTCCCGATTTGGGCCGACACGGCGTTGTTACCTGCAGCAATCAGCATCGTCACCCCGGCACGGACCATCTCGTTCGACATGCGGTTCACGCTGTCTTCCTCGGACGAGGTCCACTCGATGGCACCCGGCCCTCCGAGGCTCATCGACGCTGCACGTATGTTGAATTCGTAGCGGTGGTCCACGGTCCACTGCATGCCCGCCATCACCGTGGCGAAGGAACCTGAACCGCCCGCGTCAAGGACCTTTACGCCGATGAGGAAGGCCTGTGGGGCCTGACCGGGATGCTCGTAGGTGGGGGCTCCTGTGCCGGCGATGGTACCGGCGCAGTGCGAGCCGTGGCCTTGGTCGTCGTACGGGAAGACCTCGGTGCCGTTCGTCTTCCCCGGTTCGTTCACTGCGTCGTAGAAGGCGATCACCTTCGGGTCGTGTGTGGTGGGGTCGTCGTCGAGGTCGTCGAGGCCAACGTGGCTCCCGTCGATGCCGGTATCAATCACGGCAACACCAACGCCTGCACCGTCGTAACCCGTGGCATCGTGAGCGAGGTCCACTTCGTGGATCACCGTGGCGTCCCCGTTCTGCACCTCGAGCAGGCCATCCAGTTCGAGCATCACCACACCCGGGAGGGTGGTGGTTTCCAGAACCATGCCGTGTGGAATCCGTCCCGCAAGGGCGTCAATCAGCGGGAGTTCCCACTGGTGCACGTACCCAACTTCACGCTCGAGCATGGCGATGTCCTCTGCCCCTGGCGTGTGGTCAAAATCCACGATGATGGGGAGGGTGCCGTCGTCGTCGAGGAACAACGGATGGTCGTGGAAGCGTTCAATCATGTCACCGATGCCGTTGCCGTCACGGTCCACGGTCGTCTCAACCCACCATCCTGCGTCCGTGGAAACCTCCGTGACGTCCAACGGGAGGGCGGCCACCGCAAGCGGAAGCAGCATGAGGGACATGACGGCCATGCAGGTGGCCGAGCGGAACGCTTCACTGCGGGTCATGCTGCGCCATCGCCGTGGGCTGCTTGAATCCATCGTCAGGGCGCACCTGCGATGGCGCCCGGGCCGTCAGGGCCTGACGTCCGTGGCTGACGCCCGTGGTCGGTGCAGCGGCGACCCCCCAGTACGTCTCTCGCGCTTCCTGGTTGGCCGCCATGCACGCCTCCACGTCTCCGGGTCGGTCCGGCAAGGGCGCGCTTCCGTCGAGGTGCCCGATCATCACCTCAAGGTTGGACATGTTGACCACGCCCCAACCAACTTGGGTGCACGGCGCGACGGGAGAAATTGGAAGGGTCCCCGAAAGTGGGTCCCACGTGGATGCGCTTGGGTACCAACCGGAACGGTTGAGGGCGTCGCGAAGCGCGGCGTTGTCCACCGTGAAGGGCGCACCGTCCACGGAGCCGTTGACGAGCCAACCGCCCCGCTCCTGACCAGCCCCTGCTCCCTCGTCGCCGGCCATCTCCCGTAGGTGCACGAGCACGGAGGAGAGAATGCCCGCGGTCTTTGGCGTGGCAAAGGAGGTCCCAGAGGTGTCGTGGTACCCGGACGTGTCCTGATGGTTCGGCAGGTTCTGCGTCCAGTCGGCCGCAATATCGGGATAGGACCCACTCATCGTTTCCTTCTGCTCGTCGTCGCCTTCAGCGTACCCCGCGATGCCAATCGACCATGGCGGGCCCGCCGTGGCGTCTTGAACGGCGGGGCTTGGTGAATTGTCAGCCGCACCGGTGTGGACCTTCCCATGCTCCACCACCGCAACCCGCGTGGCGTCCTCGATTCCGGGAAAAGGAAGCGAGCCAATCGCACCGAACGAAGTCGTGATGACGTCAACCAAGGGTTGTTCTGCGGCGGAGAGCACCGCTGTGGTGCTGAACCCTTCCACGAAGTAAATCACCGCTTCCGGGTTGGCGTTGACCACCGCGCCTGTGACCGCCGTCCCGTGGCCATCGGACGGGTCATCAAGGATTGGCGTACCGTCGCCCTCCGACCAATCGGGGGAGGTCCCAATGATGCGCGTCCCTCGGAAATGGACGACGTCGTTGGCACCAATCTGGTCCCAACATGCTGCACGGTCTGCGTTCAACCTTGCTTCGTAATCCCCCTCGTCCGACAGGTCGCACACAAGCGTAACGCCGAAGGCCTCGAGCAGCCAGTCCGGCAGGACTTCGTCGCTGATGAAGTGCTCATGGTAGACGTTGATCCCGGTATCGATTGGTGCCACGACGGTGAAAGGTCGCCATGACGCAAGCGTCGTCCCGTCCCCATCCACGTCGGAGGGCGCTGTGGAACCGTCGATGGCCCACGCGAGGCCGATGGTGAGGCTGGAGACGACGAGGGTGGCCATGAGCACGGACCCCATTTTTCCGCTGCCGGACACCAAGGCTGCTTCCTCCACGGGTCAGGGGCGGACACGCGTGGCATGAACCCTGCGCCCTTATGGAGCGACGGTGGAAGCGAGCCGCATGGACGCGGACAAGGCCGTGCGCATGGTGTGGATCGACCTGGAAATGACGGGATTGAACCTAGCGGACGACAGCATCATCGAAATCGCGACCTTGGTGACCGATGGGGACTTGAACATCGTCGCAGAAGGGCCGAACCTTGCGGTGTCCGTGTCCGAGGACAAGATCGCTGGCATGGACGAATGGAACACAACACACCACCATGCGAGCGGCCTGGTGGATCGAATTCGAAACGAGGGTGTGACGGTTCAGGAGGCGGAAGCACGCACGTTGGCCTTCCTTCGCGACCATGTCGATGAGGGCACGGCGCCCCTGTGTGGCAACTCCGTGTGGAACGATAAGCGGTTCCTCGAGAAGGAAATGCCCTCCCTTGTGACGTTCCTCCACTACCGAATGGTGGACGTGTCCACCGTGAAGGAACTCGCGCGTCGATGGTTCCCCGAGGAGCCCATCTTCCCGAAGCAGGGGGCTCACCTCGCCCTCGACGACATCCGTGAATCGGTGGCCGAACTCCGTCACTGGAGGGCGCGCATTTTCAGGTGAACTCAGGGGGCGTTTCGCCATGTGGCGGAGCCAGCGACCGTGCCCGAACGGGCTGCGATGATGGACGCCACGACGGCCACGGCGATTTCTTCGGGCGATTCTGCACCGATGTTGATCCCAATTGGGCACGCCACCGCATCCACGGCGTCCTCTGGCAGCCCACCCGACACGGCCCCTTCACGGAACGAGGTCCATTTTGCTCGGGACCCGATGCACCCAAGGCGAGGGGCTGCGCCTACGCCCGGTCGCTGGCCCGCCTCCACCATCAGCCCGAGCACGCCATGGAGTCGCGCGCGGTCTTCGGCGTGGTCATGACCGAGCAGCAGGATGTCGCTGAACCTGCCAAGCGTGTGGGCCGATTCTGCATCGAAGAAGGCGTCCACGGCACCAACGTGCCGTTCAACCGCGTGAGGATGGTGTTCTGGTCCCGCGAAGGCTGCGCGCGTGTCCTGAACGGAGGTCCGCCAACCAAGCCGGTGAGCAAGGTCAGCGATGGCGGCAGCACAGTGCCCTCCACCCATCAGCAGCAGGTGGGGCACCGCCTCAAACACCTCAACCGTCACCGTGACCTTCCCTCCGCACAATGAATCAAGGGGCTGAACCTCAAAGCCCTTCGCGCCGGGCGTCAACCCGAACGTCAACACCACCCCATCGGGGCGTCGAGGGGCATGGAGCAGGTCACGCATCCGCGCCTTCACACGCTCTTCGAGTCCCGCCCCGCCCACGGTCCCGCGCCATGCTTCGGTACCGTCGATGCAACGGAGGGCCATGCGCGCGCCGGGCTTTCCAGGAACGGATCCAGTTTTGGAGAGGACGGAGGCCACGACGGCGCGCGAGCCAGCATCGGCGCCGTCGAGCGCCCAACGCAGCACCTCAAGGCCCACACCGCCACGAAGCGGTCGCCCGTCAAGGCCCTTCCCCATCGTTCAGCCACGCTTCAAGATGCACAAGGTGAGCGAGGTCTTCGGGACGATCCACGTTCAGATGGAGAAAGGGAGCATCCACCTCAACCTTCACTCGGGAGCCCGTCAGGTCGCGAAGCGGGGTGGAGCGGTCCGCCCGGAGGACACGCAGGACGACGTCGCCGCGAAGCAGAAGGGGGTGCCCGCCTCGACCCCCGGTGCTCGGGACGACCGCGCCCCCGGGACGAGCCAAAAGCGCGTGAACAACAGCCTCGTTCCAACCTGGCCGGTCTACCGGGCAGACGAGCACCTCGTGCGGCACCTCATCGAAGTGAGCCAGGCCGACCTGAAGGCTCCCGGTTCGGCCTGCCTCTGGCTCAGGGTTCTGAACCAGAACGCACGGCAGTCCCTCCGTGCCGAGGTTGAGGCCGACGCGACCGACGACGACGACCTGACACCCAATCCGATGCAAGCGCTGAACCTGAAGGGCAAGGTTGCTGCGTCCAGCCACTGAAACGAGGGCCTTGGGTTGCCCGAGCCGTCGGCTCGCTCCAGCCGCGAGCACCACGGCCACACGTGGAGCCGAAACGTCGACCATGCACGTCAGGGGGTGGCCGTCGTCATGACCGCATCGGTTGAGCCGCGTTCATAGCCGGTCGCAGGTGCTTCAGGGCATGACCACCTCGCCCTCACCGCTTCGCTCGCCTCATCTTGCATGGGACGCCCGCTGGCCTGCTGAGTTCCAGAACGCGATGCACCAGTTGGACGTGCGGTTGGTGACCTCACCTGCAGCGAGCGCCCTCCCGCTGAACCCCGAACTGCATCCTTGGTTGCAGGGTACGCCGCACGTGGCCTTGCTGCTGGTGCGCGGGGCCTCGGGTCGGTACTACCGCGTCGCTGTGTATGCCGAGCCGTCGGTTCCAGCACAATACGCCGTCGTTGTGGACGGTGCGACACGTCACACGGACATCATGGAAGGTTGGTCACCTCACATCGTGGACATCGAGGTCTCGCTCGACGAGCAGCAGGCACCGCTCCCGACCAAGGTCGTTCGTTTGGTCGAGCGGCTGATGGACGACCGAATGATGGCGATGAGGGAGCCGAACATCGCGCAGTTCATCGCGGCCTCCCGGGATCAGTTGCCCCGCATCGTCTCCTTCACGAACGACGGGCCTGAACGCGTTGAAGGCTGACAACGCACATGCGTCCGCCTTCAAGAGGGGTCGTCCCGGGTTGACCCGCATGTCGTCCGCGTGCCTCAACGTGAATCCTCAATGGAGCCCACCCGTTCAGAAGTCCATGCGTTTGCTGGCCGGCGTCATCGACGGGAACGAACGCATCGAAGCCCTGCCCATCCACGCGCCCCGTGGCGGAGCCCTCCTGATTGTCAAGGGGACCTCTGGCCGTCTGTACCGCATCGCCGTGACCGATGC
>JAYPDK010000016.1:0-14177 GCA_038125145.1 Candidatus Poseidoniaceae archaeon | reverse complement strand
AGCCGTGAGATGCTGGTGGACATCGGCTTGTTCACGGACCATGGACCGATGCCCGCGGATCCCTTCATGGAGCCGCCGTTCGACCTCTTTGATGAGGAGCCAGAGGATGCATGGGAGGACGAAGCCATGCACGACGCCTACGAGCAGTTTGTGCATGAAGCACCGCACGACGAGGAAGAGATGCTCTACCTTGAGGAGGAGGCGGCGCAGATGCGGGAACAGGAAGCGTTGCATGCGCACCTCGCATCCTTGTTCGGGGAAACCACGACGGTCGTTCATGAGGTCGAGGACATCGTAGCGGAACCTGCACGGCCTCTTCATGACGCGCAGCACGCCATCGAAGAGGCTGCATTCATGATGCAGGATGCCTGCGAGCGCCTCCTGCTGGCCATCCAACGGATGCGGGAAGCGTTCAGGAACGCGTGATTTCTCGCCCGATGATCATCCGCTGCACTTGGCTGCTTCCCTCGTAGATTTGCATCACCTTTGCGGCGCGCATCAGGCGGGCCACAGGGTACTCCTCGGAGTAGCCGTAACCGCCGTACACCTGCACCGCGTCCGTCGCGACCTCCATCGCGGTGTCCGCTGCAAAGCGCTTGGCGTGCGCGGCCGATTCGGTGTTTCGAAGTCCAGCATCCGCTTCGAAGGCCGAACGCCAGGTGAGCAACCGCGCCGCTTCGATCTTGGTCTTCATGTCCGCCAGCATGAACTGAATGGCCTGATGATGATGCAGCGGCTTGCCGAAGCTGTGACGTTCACCGGCGTAGCCCAACGCGTGCTCAAAGGCCGCCCTGGCCAACCCTGTGGCGTGGGCGGCGATGTTCGGCCGCGAAAGATCGAAGGCCTGCATGGCGTTCATCCAGCCGCCTGATTCCGATTCACCGACGAGGTGGGCCGCAGGGACGCGGACGTTATCGAAGGTGATGGCCCGGGTATCGCTGCACCGCTGCCCCATGTTCGTTTCTTTCTTGCCAAGGCTGAGCCCTTCACGGTCGGCTTCGACGATGAATCCCGACATGCCCCGGTATCCTGCGTCTGGGTCCGTCTTTGCGAGCACGAAGAAGAAATCAGCGTAGCCTGCACCGGTGATCCACATCTTGGAACCGTTGATGACGTACTCATCTCCGTCCTTCCGAGCCGTGGTCGTGATGGCCGCGACGTCAGAACCAGCCCCGGGCTCGGTGACCGCGTACGACGCCAGCGCTCCGTCTTCTGCGATGCGTCGAAGCCACACCTGTTTCTGTGCCTCGGTGGCGCCGGTGATCAGCGGAGCCGTCGCCAACGCTGTGGCGTAGGCCGCCGTTGCAAAACCGGGGTCACCCCACGCCAGTTCCTCGTTGACGAGCACCTCTTCCATGCAGCCAAGGCCCGGACCTCCGTAGGCCTCAGGGATGTGCAGGTTGAGCAACCCCATCTCGTGAGCGGCCCGGATGGTGTCGATTGGGTACACCTCGTCCATGTCCCAATGCTCAGCGTGAGGACGGACCTCATCGGTGGCGAATTCATGGGCGAGGTCACGAAGCATCTCCTGCATCTCGTCCAACGTCAGGTCGACCATGCCCGGTGGGGCGGCCACCACGCCTTCAATCCTCGTCGTTCACGAGGCCAAGATGAGGCCCTGTCGCTGCGCCAACAACAGACCAAGGAACACCACGTACAACGAAACGAGCACCAGCCCCTCTCGTCGCCGGAATTGGTAGTTCGTCCGCATGAAGAGCAGCGCGGTGAGGCTTCCAACGATGGTGGCTGGAATGATCAGCCCAGCCGTGATGGTCCAGCCGTCCGAGGTCATGGTCAACGGGTGAACGAGGGCTGCAATGCCAACCGACAGGGTCGGGTCCGTGATGTTGGAACCGACCAGGGTCCCGATGGCCACGCCCTCGCTTTTCTTGGCGGAGAGGAGGGCGATGGTCAACTCCGGCAGCGACGTGCCAATGCCAGAGATCGTCGTCCCGATGACGGCCTCCGACACGCTGAGCCGTTCTGCGACCTGCACAGCAAGGTCCACGAGGTGATGCGCGGCAAAGAGCGCGAACGACAAGCCGAGAACCACCATCACGATGGCCGCACCCGTTGTCCAGAGGGAATTGGATTCCCCTGCTTCAGGCTCGAGCCCCTGTTCGCGCGCGTCCGCTTGAATTTCTTCGCGGTGACGGACCAACCAGACCACGTACCAGATGTACGCCCCGACAAGGACTGCACCCTCAAACCGTGTGAGGGTGTGCCCCGTCCAAACAAGGATGGCCAGCCCAACGCTCGCGGCGAGCATCAGCACACCGTCCCGCTTGAGCCACGACGGTCCGACCCGTACCGGCCGCGTCAATGCGACGATGCCGAGGATCAGCGTGATTTGAACGAGGACGGACCCAAAGATGGAGCCCACTGCGAGGTCTGCGACCTCTGGATGCTCCGGTGAGATATCGTACGCAGCCGACGCCGTGACGAGGATTTCCGGCAAAGACGTTCCAATCGACACGACCGTGAGTCCGATGACAACCTCGGCCACTCCGGCGCGCTTCGCCAAAGATTGGGCCCCTGCGATGAAGAATTCAGCCGAGGATACGAGCAGGCCAATGGCCAGCACCAGGAGAACAGCGATGCCCCACATCGGAGGGCGAACCTCTTGGCTCAGCAGGCCCTCCAAGACGAGCAATCCCATGAACAGGGAGGCGGTGATGACGAACGCGTTGTACGAGAACAAGCGAGGCAGCCCGTGCACCTGCAAGGGCTCCGCCATGGTGGGCTGTGAGCACTTCTGTTCATCAGCGTTCAGGCTGTGGCATGCCTACTTCCGAAGGTCCTCGGTGAGCACACGAAGCACGGCGAGCACGTGCTCAAGGGAAGGGATGGTGTGGTTCTCCAGCGGTGGCGCGAACGGAACGGGGGTGTCCAACGCGCCAATCACGGCTGGCGCGGCTTCGAGGGCGTGGAAGCATGATTCGAGGATTCGGCTCTGGACGGTGTGTCCCAGGCCGCCGCTCCACTGGGCTTCGTGCAGCACAGCAAGCCGACCTGTGCGCAGCACGGACGCCACGCAGGTGGAGGCGTCAAAGGGCAGGAGGGTTCTCAGGTCGATCACCTCAACCTCGACACCCTCCGTCGAGAGCCGTTCGGACGCCTCAAGCGCGATGTGCACCATCGCGCCCCACGTGACGAGGGTGAGGTCACGACCGCCTCGCACCACTTCTGCATGACCAATACTGTGCCGTCGACCTTCGTCCATGGCCGTCTGCACGCTGGTGGTGTCCACGTCCATGTTGATGGACGTCCCCCAGCCGGTTTTTCCTCCCCGTAGGCCGTACAGGCCGATGTGTTCGAGGATGAGCACGGGGTCGGGCAGCGTTGATGCTTCGAGGATCATGTCGTAGACCTGCTGAGGCGTGGACGGCGCCACCACCACCAGACCTGGGTCGTTGGCGTACCAGGACTCGATCATGTTGGCATGGAACGGGCCGCTTCGGGTTCGCGCCCCAAGCGGGATGCGGACGGTCATCGGGCATTCAGCGCCCCAGCGCCACCGGAGCATCGACGCGTTGTTGATCAGGGCGTTATGGGCAAGGGCCGCGAACCCACCAAACTGAATTTCAGCCATCGGTCGAAGCCCGCCCAGCGCCGCACCTACAGCAGCGTGAACGATCGCTGCCTCGGACAGTGGCATGTCCACCAGGAGGTCTTGGTGCCCCGCGTTCCGAAGCCCCATGTTCAATCCGAACGCACCGGCCACTTCCATGTCCTCGCCAATGAAAACGGTCTGTTGTCCCAAACGGTCCGCAAGGTCCGCCATGGCCTGTTGAATCGCGCGTGCGTAGGTCCACCCGCCGTGTTCGGCGTACGCCCACGCACGCGCACCGACCGGAAGCGGTGGGTGCTCTGGCGCCTCGAAGAGGTCGCCTCCCTGAAGCCGTGCGATGTGCGCTTCGTGCGGTTCTGCATCATGCAGGCTTGTGACGCCCTTCGTGACCGTGTGCGCCTCGGGCCACGGCATGGCGTCCAAGGCGCGCAGGGCATCGTCCACACCGGCCTGCTCTTCCTCTTCGATGGCCACGAGCGATGCTTCCTCAACGCCAAGGCTGAGCAGCAAGGATCGGTGGTTGGGCACCGGGTCCTTCGCTTCCCAATACGAAAGCAACTCGTCGTTCGCGTATCCCGCGGTGGTGCCGGTGGACGAGCCGAGGTACAGGTCATCGTGGTGATGGGCGTGGCCACACCCGCGCATCGTTTCGATGTGGATCAGGGTAGGGCCGCCGCCTGCCATGGCGAATTCGCGGGCCACCGCCACGCTGGCGTGCACTGCGGCGGGGTCGCTTCCGTCGATGGACCATCCCGGGAACCCCATCGCGTTGGCCTTGTCAGCCCAAAGTTCGACGCCAGATTGGTGGTCGGGCGGGGTGTCGAGGGCAATCTGGTTGTTTTGAAGGATGTACGTGATGGGGAGACCGCGCGCCCCTGCGAAGTTCATCGCCTCCCAAAATTCTCCAGATGACGAGGACCCTTCGCCGATGCAGGCCACGTGGAAGCGATCCAAGCCCTGCCGCATCGCAGCAAACGCAAGGCCGGTCATGGTGGCAGAAGCGATTGGAAGCGGTGCCGTGGGAGGGAGCACACCAACGTGCCAGGCCCCGACGTGAAGGTCACGTCCGCCAGCATCGTCGTGGCCTCCGTTTTGGTTGGAGCCGACCTTGCCGAGGTTTGCGCTCATCACGCTCAGGGGGGTATCGCCCATGGCGAGCCCCAAGCCCACGTCCCGGATCATCGGCGCCACGAGGTCGCCGTCGTACCCTTGCCCGGGACGGGCATCAAGAGGTGCATCCGGTTGACGGTTCAAGGCCGTGGCGGCCGCCACAATGGCTTCCTGCCAGGTGGACCGGAATCCCTTGCCCCCAAACATCCCTCCGTCCGGAGTGGGGCGCCCCTCGGTGAAGAGTTGCTTCAGGGCCTCATCCAGCCGGCGTGTACGGGTCATCACCCGCTGCCATTCAAGCCGCTGATCGAGGGTCACGGACATGTACTGCGCCAATCGCCTCATGCAGAGGCGCACGTCGATCAGCATCCGGCTTCGGCGCCGTGCGAGGTGGAGCGCTGCAGGACGACGAGGGATGACCTCGGGGTCGTCCTCACCGTCCACCAACACTGCGGATTCGACCGTTGACCGTTCGTCGATGGCGTCGACAAGGGCAGCACTGAACGTGTCCCATGCCTCAGCATCAAACGACGCATCGTCGCCGACGGCAGCGGCCCACGCCTCAGCCACGAGCAGCAGGTGCCCCGGGTGGCGCTCCCCAATGAAGCGCAGCACCTCCGACCGCGCAGCGGCAGCGGGCAGCGGGGCGACGAAGGTGAGCGTGGACTCAGGGCGCCACGACGCACCACGAATGGGAGGGAGGTCGCCTTGTGCCATGCGTCCACCGGCTTTGCCACGGTGGCCGGGACTTCAAACCTGCCCGTCGTCCTCGTCCCGCTCTGCCTCAGGCCAGACGGCAAGGATCTCTTCAGCGAAGCCAGTGGCGTCCTCCACGCGTGTCATCAGGCTGGTGTCGGAGACAGCGCCAGGTCGGCCGAGGTCCCACAGCAGATCCCGGATGTCCTCGACGCACAAGCGGACGTAGGACAGCGTCTCGAGGTCCACACCCTTCTGGCCCTCGGCGAGGGGGGCCGTGATGCTCGGCGCTGGCTCGTCAAGCAGCGACATGGCGGCTTCGACGTCCTTGACGATGTTGTCCGCTTGCCGCTGCAAGGCCGCCTCCATTCCCCCGGTGGCGTCCCCGCTGAGCATCGTCGTTCGGACGGCGGGGCCTTCGCCAGAGCCCAGGGTCGCGGATTTCGTCAGGTCGTCGACCGTGACCCCCGCACGGCTTGGGGCAGGAGCAAGGGTCGGGGCAGCCGGCTCCGCCACCGCCGTACCGGACTCTTCGAGGAGGCGGCCGATGGTCTTGCGGACCAGTTCCGCGACGCCGGTCGCGTCCAGACCGTCCAAGTCGCCTCCATCAAGCACATCCTCGACCACGTTCGCGTTGATCCGTTCCGTGCCGAGCAACCCCCTGAGCATGGGCAACGCCCACGCTCCTCCGTCCATCTGCGGAGGAGAAGCCGCGAAGGCTCCCAACGGATTCGAACCCACGTAACCAGTCGCCGACGCCATCGGCACCTGTGCCGGAGGGGCCACCATGCGTTTTTCTGCATGGGCACGGAGCTGCTGAAGGAGGTGGCCCATGTCGAGGGGTTTGCCGAGCACTTCGGCCACGCCCGCGCGTGCAGCGGCGAACATCATCTCCGGAGCGGTGCTTCGTGCCAGCATCACGATGCGCGTCCGGGCGCCTACGGCAGGGTCGCTGCTCAACGCTTGAGCAACGTCGAGCGCGTTGCCGTCCGGCCACTCCTCCTCGAGAAGCAGCACCTCAGGCACAGTGGCCCGTACGGTGCCTTCCGCCTGTGCGAGGGTGCTGGTGCGTGTCACCTGAAAGCCGTCGCGCTCGATGGACGAGGCGAGCAACGCACGCCGCCCTTCGTTGGCATCGGCAATGATGACGTGTGGCATCTTCCCTCAGGCTCGCTTTGGAGCCGACGGCCTTCAACCTCTTCCCGTGTGGAGGTGGTTGCGGCTCATCCGCGGACCATCATCTCGGGGGCGAGCGCGTTCCACGCTTCGATGCCGCCGTCGAGGTTCCAGAGCCGTTCCGCAGGGACGCCCGCCTGAATCAGCGCCATCACGGCCATCATCGATCGACCGCCGAGTTTGCAGTGCACGAGGATGTCGCCCTCTTGAGGCAAGGCGTTGAGGGCCCCAAGCACCGCTGTATGGGGAACATGAAGGTCACAGGACGAGGCCGAAAGTTGGTCGTGTTCAGCGCCGGAACGAACATCCAGCACGAACGGCGTCCATCCATCCCGCATCCGGGCAAGCATCGTGCTGGCGTCCAGTGACTGAATCATTGGGTCGTCCCGCGAAGCCGGTTGTCCTTCAAGGTGACGACCGGCGCACGTCGGGTCGTTGTCCCATACCGTGCGGGCGGCGTCGAGGTTCGAAGGAGGGGCTCGATGGTGGTCACGCGCGAAACGGAGGTGGCGGGTCTCAAGGCGATGCACATCGACCAAGGTCAGCCTGCCAAACGCTTCCTCCGCTCGGCCGAGAAGCACGTCGATGGCCAGGGCGGCCTGCATGCTTCCGATCACGCCTGGCACAGCACCCAGCACGCCCACTTCGCCGCATCCTTGGATGGCGCCCGGCGGTGGAGGTTCGGGGTGAAGGTCCCGGTAGCCTGGTCCAGTGGCCGGGTCAAAGAGCGCCACTCGCCCTTCGAAACGATGGAGTGAGGCGTGGACCCACGGCACTCCAAGAAGGGCACACGCATCGTCGATCAGGTAACGGGCGGGAATGCTGTCGGTTGCGTCGATGACGAGGTCATGGCCGTCCAGCACGTCCAACGCGTTGTCGGGGGTCAACCTGGAGGGCACGCCATCAACGACGAGGTCCGGGTTGAGGGCGTGCAAGACTTCGACGGCGACGTCGGTCTTGGGACGGCCGACATCCATCGCGCGGAAGAGCACCTGCCGTTGCAGGTTTGAGCGGTCGACCACATCGTCATCGATGACCGTGAGCCGACCAACGCCCGCCGCAGCAAGGTACAGGAGCACCGGTGCACCGAGGCCTCCTGCTCCAACGACGGCCACGGAGGAAGACAACAAGCGACGCTGACCGCGCTCACCTACTTCCGGGAGCAGGAGGTGCCGTGCGTACCGCTCTCGGTCAAGGGGCCGCACGACACCACCGCCACGCTCAATCGTGCTGAGCCTCAAGCCATCGCTCGGCATCGATGGCGGCCTGGCAGCCCATGCCAGCAGCGGTGATGGCTTGCCTGTACCGCGTGTCAACCACGTCGCCCGCTGCAAAGACCCCTTCCACGGACGTCATGGTGTGCTGCGAATGCAGGAGGTACCCCTCGGCGTCGGTCTCCAGTTGCCCGTCGAGGAAGGCCGTGATCGGCTTGTGACCGATGGCGATGAAGGCCCCCGTGCACGCAATGTCTTCGGTTTCGCCCGTGCGCGGGTCGGACAACACGGCCCCGGTGAGCCCTTTTTCGTCCGACAACCACCGCTCCACTTGACGGAAGGGGCGAATCTCGATTTTCGGATGGGCGGCTGCACGGTCGTACATGACCTGCGAAGCGCGGAACACGTCGCGACGATGGATCAGCGTCACCTTGGATGCAAAGCGTGTGAGGAAGGTGGCTTCCTCCATGGCGGAATCACCGCCACCAACGACGATGACCTCCTCGTCCCGGAAAAAGGCGCCGTCGCAGGTCGCACAGGTGCTGATGCCACGACCCTTCTGTTCTGCTTCGCCTTCAGCACCCAGCCAAATGGACTCTGCCCCGGTGCACACGATGAGCGCGTGAGCATGGAACACCTCGCCTTCGACCGTCACCGCGAAGGGTCGGGTGGAGAGGTCCACGGATTCGACGTTTTTGTCCTGCACCTCGAGGCCAAAACGCTCGGCCTGTTCGCGCAACTGCAGCATCATGTCCGGACCGCCGATGCCTTGAGGATAGCCTGGGAAGTTCTCGATGTCGGAGGTCAGCATGAGTTGCCCTCCGGACATGTACCCAGCAAACATCAGCGGGTCGAGCATCGCCCGTGCCGTGTACAGACCTGCGGTGTAGCCGGCAGGACCGGAACCGATGATGATGACGTTTCGGACCGTGTCGGGAGCGACCATGGGTCAAGCAGGCGGGTGACCACCTTGAACGTTCTCGCCGCTGAGGGAGGGGGGCTTCATCGGTGCATGGTCACAACGGCTTCGAGGGCGGCCGCTGCATGCGGGACGAGGCGCGGCTCCACCTGCTCTGGCGTCACGCCGGGCCCGATGATGCCAAGCCCAATCGGGCGGTCGTGCTGAAGTTGGAGGTCGAGCAAGGCCGACGTCACCGAACCACCGATCACCCGACCGTGTTGGGTTTCACCGCGCTCAAGGACACCCAAGGTAACAACGCCGTCGAGGCCCGCTTCGAGCAGACGTTTGCAGGCCAAGGGGACCTCGAAGGCACCCGGGACCCAGACGACCTCAGCGAGTTCGACGTCATGGACCTCGGCGCGCTCCTTGACGACCTCGAGCATCCGCTCGACCTCGTCGCGGTGGTAGGCTCCGCAGACCACGCCGACGCGCATCAGGCCTCACCCCGTTCTGCCAGCAGCCGCTCCACGGTGTCCACCGCCGCCATGGTCAGGGGGTCGACCTCCAAGTTGACGAGGCCTCCGGTCGTTGCGGTGCCGAGCGTGGTTCGTTCGAGCGTTTCTGGAATGAGGTGAAGCCAGAACCCGTCCACCTCACGCCGACCGACGGTCAACGAGATGCCGGACACGGCGATGTACCCTTTTTCGTGAATGTACCGAAGGACGTTGGATTGGCATGCGATGCGGAGGTTGCGCCCTCCGTCGAGGTCGTTCACCTCGGCAATCATGCCAACGCCCATGACGTGCCCGGAGACCAGGTGGCCCCCGACTTCGTCACCGAAACGAAGCGCTCGTTCCACGTTGACCTCCGCGCCGGCACGAACCTCCGTGAGGATGGTTCGTGCGATGGTCTCGGGAATCACGTCGAAGCCAACCCTTCGTCCGTCGATGTCGACCGCAGTCAAACACGTGCCGTCGATGCTCACGCTCGCCCCTCGTTGAAGCCCTTCCGCGTTTGGCACGTCCACGACGACCCGAGTGACGTCGCCCGAGGTGAACACCTCCAGAACCGTTCCACGGCCCTCGACGATCCCCGTGAACATCAGGCCACACCTCGCGGCTCGGCACGCTCAAGGATGCGGGCAATGATCTTCCGCGTTCCGTCGAGGTCGCCTTCCAATCCCTCGACACGGGTGACGGCCACGTTGGTGTAGCCGAGGTCGTCCAATTTCGTGCGGAGGCTGGCCTCGGCGTGGGTTTGGTCGTAGCCCAAGGCAATAACGTCCGGCTGGACCTTGGCGAGGATGTCAAAAATCGGCGAGTCTGGTGGGTTCCCCACAACCGCCTCATCGACGGGCTTCAACCCCTCAACAAGACGGCAACGGAAGGCCATCGGCGTCACTGGCTCATGCTTTCGCTGCCTCACCGTGTCGTCGTGTGCGACGACCACCGAAAGGTGGTCGCCGAGGGACTTTGCCTGCTCAAGGTAGTGGAGGTGCCCGGCATGAAGCAGGTCGAAGACCCCGACCGCCATCACGCGTCGTTGCTGCACATCCATTGGCCTCACCGCCACGCCTTCATGCCTTCGTCGCCACGAGATGCTGCACGAGTTCAGCACCGTGCACGAATGGAATGCCGTGCTCCGCCGCCCACGCCTCTGCGTCACCGACCGGAAGGGCGGCGTCACCGTCTGGCTGAAGCATCTCCGCGCCGATCACAACGGGCACCACACCGGCTGCGCGGGCGAGACCAACGGCGAGCTCGGTGTGTCCTTGGCGACGCGCGAGACCGCCCTCCGCCTCCCGGCACACCGGAATGTGGCCGGGCGTACGGAATTCTGCACCAAGGCGACGCAGTCGTTCGGTTTCGTCGAATCCACCTGCCAGCACTTCGGCGGTCAGTTCGGCAAAACGTCGTGTGGTCAATGCACGATCGCGGTCGGTGATGCCGGTGAAGGTGTCCCGGTGGTTGATCGAGAGGGTAAAGGCCGACCGGGTGTCGTATTGCAGATCGTTTGTTTGGAGCGCCTGCAGCACAGGATGCTTCGAGACGAGCCCCACCTCGGTGTGCAGGTCTTGCAAGTACGGGAGTCTGAACGCTTCACCCACTTCATGCCCGATGGCAAGGAACAACAGGCCTCCGCAGGCTTGACGCAAGCGCCGCATCACCGCCGGCCCGGCGTGTGCACCAGGGTACAGCAGGTCCGTCTCCCCTTCACGGTTTTCAGCGTCGAAGACGCACACGGGCTGGCCGCTGGCAAAAGCCGTGAGGGCATCCTGAAGGCCATCGCCCATGCCCCGCGGGCCGGTCCATCCTTCAAGAAGAGTCGTATTCGGGAGCAAGCGCTGAAAGCGGTGACGGGTTCACCGGAAAGGGTTCTTCATGGGGGACCATTTCGGCGGCGATGGGGGATGCACATGAGCGTCAAATTTGGACCCGCTGGCGTGCCCCTGTCCTGCAAGGGACGGACCATCGTCGAAGGGATGGACGACATCATCGCCCTCGGTCTTGAGACCATGGAGGTTCAGACCGTTCGTATGATTCAACCCCAGCACTTTGACCAGTACTGGCAGGCCGGGGTGCTGGCCAACAAAACAGGCTTCGAGATGAACATTCACGGCCCGTATTATTCTGAATTGCTCGGGAACCGCGTAGAACTGGGTCGCTCCCTCGCGAAGATCGAGGCGACGCTCCAAGCCGCCCGAACCATCAACGCGAGGCACATCACGTTGCACACCGGCCACTACGGTGCCAGCGGCCGTGGCCGTGAAGCCAACGAGCACGTGGCGAACATTTTCGCAGGCGTGGTGGAGCGCCTCGAAACCATATGGCACGACGACGATGACGACTTCCCAGTCTTCCCTTGGATCAAGAACGGAACCCCGTCGAAGGTCGGTGTCGAAACCTCGGGCCGACAGGACCTGTGGGGCAGCCTCGAAGAGGTGCTTGAGGTCGTAAACCACGTCGAAGGGACCGTGCCGGTGCTGAACATCGCGCACATCCACGCACGAGGGCACGGAAGCATGCGCACCTCAGAAGACTACGGGGAACTGTTCGACCAGGTTCGGGAAACCATCGGCACGAAGGAATTCTACTGCCACTTCTCAGGTGTCGACCACCGCAGCGGCAACGCGCAGTTCTACACTCAGATCAAGAAATCCGACCTGAACTTCGAACCCTTGGCCGAATTCATCGTTGAGGACGGAGGTTGGCTCGACATCACCCTGATTTCGGACTCCCCCTTGCTCGAACACGACGCGATGTACATGCTGCAGAGCATTGAGAAGTCGCGCCACAAGCAAATCGAGCGCAAGGCCCGTGAAGACCGGCGCCGCGCCCTTGCCGCACAAACCGGTGCCAGCGTGGAAGACCTCGCTGCACGCGAGGCGGAGCAGGCTGCCCTTCGAGCCGGCGGTAACGTCCCCGAGGTCGAAGAGGACGTCGCGCCAGCGGAACCAGAGCCCCAAGCCGAACCTGAGAAGGCTCAGGACAACACCGAAGAGGCGTCCCCCAAGCCCTCCAAGGATGATAAGGTCGCTTCAAGCGACGACGTGTTCGAATTTGACGACGACGACGACGACCTGTTTTGACCGTGACCTTCTGCGTGAGCAATTGGCGTCTGGCCTCCGCTTCCCGGGAATCCGCTTAAGGTGGGGACGGGCGCCGTCGTGTTGGTCACGATGGCACATATCGGCGTTCTCGGCCTTGGAAACTGGGGCACAGCCATCGCACGGTTGTGGCTTGCAGACGGCCACGTCGTCAGCGGGTGGACCATCGAGGACGAGGTGTACGCTTCGATCATGACCACGGACGTCAACGAGCGTTACCTGCCCGGTCGAAGCCTCAAGGGAATGGACGTGACCATGCGCCTCGACGAAGCCGTGAACGATGTTGAAATCATCGTGTTGGCCATCCCATCAGCGCACATCCTCGGCGTGGTCGAGGACATGCTCCCCTTCCTTCGCCCGGGTCAGGTCTTGGTCGACCTTGCCAAGGGGCTGGCCCCAGGGAAGCGGCTCATCTCCCACGCCATCGGTGAATTGCTTCACGGGGCAGGCCTCAGCAATCCTTTGGCCGTCGTCACGGGTCCGACGATTGCCCCTGAGGCAGCCGATGGCGTCCTGACCACGGCCCTCGTGGCCAGCGAGGACATGTCGATTGCTCAACGACTGGCTGCAACGCTCAGCACCCCGACCTTTGTGCTGCACGCGGCCAGCGACCCGGTCGGCGCGGAATTGTGGGGGGCGTACAAGAACGTCGTCGCCCTTGCCTGTGGCCTCGTGGACGGGCTCAAGCAGACAGGGACAATGGGCGGTGACAACCTCAAGGCTGCCATTTTTGCCGCAGGTTTCCGCGAAGGCTGCTTGGTGCTGCCTGCCCTCGGGGCCTCGGCTGAGGTCGCGTTCGGGCCCGCAGGACTCGGTGACCTCTACGTCACGGCAACCTCACCCTTCGGCCGGAACCGGACCATGGGCGAAAAACTCGGCACAGGACGCTCCCTTGAGGAGGCGTTGGAAGAGATGACGATGGTGGCGGAGGGCGTACGCGCAGCGCGCATGTTCAAGCGACGCGAGGAGGACATGGGCCTCGACCTGCCGTTCGTCTCTGCCGTGACCGAACTGCTGGATGGGATCATCGATGCAGAGGAATGCTGCCGTCGCATCGTGAGCCTTTGAGCCTGCGAATTCGTTTTGTGCCGGCGATGCTTCCACCCATCATGGCGGACCTGACGGACCTCGAAGCGCGCCTCCATGCCTGGCTTGTCGCCAGCGATTTTGAATCCGTTCCGTGGAGCACGGCCAAGGCTGCCAAGGCCTTCACCTCGAAGGACGCGCCCGTCAGTGAGGACGACGTTCGTCAAGCGCTCGCAGCCCTCACGCGCAAGGTGCCTCAGAAAATTCAGATTCGATACAGCGACGGCCACATGCACGTGGCTGCAGAAGAATGAATCAAGCCGTTGGCGCATCCTCTTCGCCCGGTGAATGGGCCTCGTCTTCTCGCAGGTACAGCCACCCAAGGGTGCTGGCATAAGCAAACCACGTGAGGACCTCGAGCAAGGTCGGGTTGCCGTTCCAGCCGAAGGCCGCCGCAAACAGCCCTCCAATCGCACCCTGTTCGTGCAGGAGCGGCGCAGTGCCCGTGCCGTCCCACTCAGGGTTGACGCTCCAAAGTTCGTCCACAAACACCGGAATCAGCCCTGCCTCCTCTTCCTGCAGTTCGTGAACACCGTGTGCAGCAAGTCCCGCGCCGACGAAAATCAACAACACGGTGGTCACGCTGAAAAGGCGCTTGATGTCAACCCGCACCCCGCGCTCCAAAATGAGCCAACCGATGGTGACCGCAGCGGCGATCCCCACCAACAAACCAACCAAAGCCCACGCGGTTTCGGTGCCGGCGGACATGAACACCACCGTTTCGGATCCTTCACGCCAGACCGAAAAGAGGGCGATGAGCATGGCGCCACGCCCGGGATCGGCCCCAGACGCGAGCATTTCTTCGATACGATGCTC
>JAYPDK010000015.1:22026-31019 GCA_038125145.1 Candidatus Poseidoniaceae archaeon | reverse complement strand
CTCCAGTGTTGGCGTTGGCCTTGTCAAGCAGTCCCATGTTGTCTCCCCCTAACTGTAGCGTGCACCAATCCGGCCGTACAGGGCAAAGTCAGGCCCTGCGATGAAGGTCTGAACAGCTTCGTCTGGCATGCCCCCGAGGAGGGCATCAACCACGACGAAGAATTGTGCACGTTGCACGTCCGTTGCCCCGCTTGGGTTGCTCCCCACCTCTTGGTAGATGGCGAAATCTGGACTGGCGATGAAGGCATTGACGGCCTCCTCTGGGAGGTCGCTCCCCAACAGCGCGTCCACAACGGCCACAAAAGCAGGGAATTCGTCGGACTCCGATGCTGCGGCTGCCGTGGTGCTGGCCTGAGACGTCGGTGCAACGGAGTCGCCTTTCAGAGCCTTGCGCTCTTCCATCAAGGCCTTCAGTTCTGGGCGGAGCGAGGCAAGTGCAGCCTCGTCGCCGTTCTGCTTTGCGGCTTCGTATTGCGGCTTGAGTTCACGGAGGCGGGCTTCGACGACGCTCAACCGATCGCCTTCTTGAGCAACGGGCTCTGCGTCGAGCAGTTCAACGGTCGGTGCTTCCCTTGCTTCTGCAAGGCGTTCGTCGTGCATTTGCTTGCGAAGCACGACGATTTCGCGGTCGAGGTCGTGGCCGAAGCGATCGGCGTATCGGTCGAGGAGGGAGCCAGCGTCTTTGTTGGACAAGCGGTCGATGTGACCGTAGACCTGCTGCAGCGGCTTTTCGGTGCGCTTGGCCCAAATGTCCCCATAACTCGGTTCCTCGGCCGTTGACACCGGAACCGGAGCGGCGGCTGCCGGTTCAGGCATCGAGGGAGGGAGTGGAGCCTCGGGAAGCGGAGTGAGCGAGGGTGCCTCGGTCGGCATGGGCGGGGCTGGCAAGTCCACCGCTGGAGGGAGGGGCATTCCGGGGAGTGGAGGGAGGTCAGGGAGGGGTGGCAGGGCTGCTGCCGGAGCCTCGGGTTCCTTCCGCTTGCGTCGACCCATGGGGAACCCTGCCCCTTTGGTCGTGACGTGCCCCTTCAAGGTTCCTCAGTCGAGTGGGGGTTGAACGCCATCCATCACGCCACGTTGCGGGCCCAACCCTTCAGCGAGAGGAAGACCTGTTCTGCCTCGCTGACCTGCACTTTGTCGCCTGTGCTGGCCTCGAGCCTTCGGCCATGCAACCCAAACACTGCATCGTCAACAGTGACCTCCATGGTTCTGTCTACGTCCGACCCAAACACCACGGCTTCTTCCAAGGCGTTGTAATGGCCCGGTGCATCAGGATTCAGACGCTTCAGCGGCAAGGTGGACACGCGCAACCCGCATTTCCCATGCAGGCTTGTCGGAAATCGGATCTGCCGCCGGGTATCGATCGTCACGACCTCATCCGTCTCTCCTGCCGCCCCAAGCACAATCGAAGCGTCCGAGGCCACAAGGTCCGCAAAGAGGGTCCTGTATCCGTCTTTGAGCACGTCAAAATTCCCCCCGAGCAGCCGTTCCGCTCTCCCGTGCTCGGAAAGCGTCGCAGCGAGCTTCTTGATGGCCTCTTTGGAATGTGGCCCACTGGATTTTGCCTCGTGTGCCCTCCGGCGCTGAACGCCCTCGTGCAACCTCGACACGTGCTTGGACGCATCCTCCTCTTTCGAGGCGATGGACGTCAAGGTCGATACGGTCGTGGCGACCCCCTCTCGGACACGTCGGGACCATCCAGTGGAGGAGGCGTCCGCATATCGGGCAAAGCGTCCGGCGACGTCAACACCTTCTCCGCGGATGTGGGCGACCAGTTCCCTCCTTGCCTCCGAATCAAGGTGGACCAACGAAGGGTCGCGGTAATGCAAGTGGAAGCCCCTGTGGCCGGAAAACGTCACGTGAAGATGTTCCTCGACGAACCCAAACTCGGGCTGAAGGAATTCCGACCAAAGGGTCCATGCCTGCTCTTGGATGAGGTCAAGCATCCCGGGAAAGTCTCGGTCAGAAACCCCTGGCAGGTGGTCACCGTCCAGATCAAAAATCAGGTCCGCGCCCATCCAGTCTTTGTCAGCCATCTTGGCTTCGTACGGGCGTTTCCAGTACGCGGTGGAGTAGAAGCACGAGTGCGTGGCTCGCTCAACGAGGTACCGGCGAACGTCCTCCATTCGAGAAAACGATTGGTGGCGAACCGGGGTACCGCCACCGAAGGGGATGAACATCCATTCCCTTCTCGACAAACGTGGTGGATGCCAGAGTTCTGCCGTGCGGTAATACCCGCTGAACTTGTGCGCGACGCTGGCCCATCCCTCCACTACGTCACCGTCCACGGGACAGTCGCGACACCGCTTGAACCCACGGGTCAGCGTTCGTAGAAGCGCGCCACGCGTTCGCCGACGGTGGTGGCGGACTCCGCCCCCGTGGCTTCCACATAATGGTCCCAGCACACGTAGGTGTTGTTCAGCACCATCGCGCTACCGAAGGTTAGCCGAACATCGCAGGTAGCGCAGCGGGGTCCAATCTCCCCGTTGGGTGCTTGCGCGAGACGAATATGGTCATGCGGCATGTTGCTCATTCCTTGGGGGCATGGCTCGGGTCTTGAGGCTTCGCTCAGGCGTCGCTCCATTCTGCGCGTTCGCACCAATCCAACAAATCGAGGGCCACTTCACACGATTCCGAAACTTCGGGCGCAGGGTCGCTCAGAAAGCGCTCCAAAAGAGGACGTGATCGTGGGTCACCAATGGCGCCCATCGCTTCGGCGGCTTCGTGGCGGACCATCACGTGCTCATTGTCGTCGGACAGGCGAGCCCACAAGGCATCGAGCGCCCTCGGATTTTGCATTTGGCCGAGCACGTAGGCCAACTCGTGTCGGAGCAGGGCGCTCGACGAGACAAAAGCCTCGCACAAGGCGTCAACAGCGTTGTTGCTTCCTTCGTTTCGGAGTGCGAACACCGCCCGCATGCGTTGAAACATGCGCTCCTCCTCGTTGAGCAAGACACGCCGGTGATTTTCGACCGGACCGGACGCAGCTGGAGCCGGGTCGACGGAACCGTAGTCGCTCACCGCGGGCGGTGACGGCTTCACGGTCAAGCCTCCGGGGCACCAATGAACGCCATGCCATCGACGTCGAACGTCGTATCGATCAAACCGACGTCCTTTCCCTCACGAAGGAATTGGCGGATGGATGCACGGCCTTCAGGAGCATAATCGATGGTCCGATCGTTCACGTACATCGTCACAAAGCGCTGATTGGTGTCGTCGTCGATGCCGCGCCCCCATGCTTTTGCAAATTCAAGGGCGTCCTCGGGATGCGCGATGGCGTGTTCGATGGACATCTTCGTGTAGCGGGTGATGTCTTCCATCACTTGCCCCCCGAGGTCGCGACGAACGACGTTGCCGCCGAGCGGCATCGGCCAGCCACCTGTCCGCTCGTTCCACCAGACGCCAAGGTCGATGAGCACGTTGAGGTCGTGTTCCGTCCAGGTCAACTGACCTTCGTGGATGATGAGTCCGCAAGGATAGGTGCCGTCAATCACCTTGGGCATGATCTCGTCAAACGGGACCACCTCGACGTTCACGTCACCCCAGGCCAGACGAAGGCCAAGGTAGGCACTGGTTTTCAGACCAGGTACGGCGATGGTACCTGCCTTCGCTTCATCGAGGGTCAACCCAGGTCGAGCCACGATCATCGGGCCGTACCCTTCGCCCATCGACGCACCGCAGTTCATCAAAGCGTAGCGGTCGGCGATGTCGGGAAAGGCATGAATGGACACGGCCGAGACCTCGAGGTCACCACGCATCGCTCGTTGGTTGAGCGTCTCGATGTCCTGGAGTTCATGGACGAAGGTGTAGCCTGGGGTCGGAAACGCCCCGGTGGTCAACGCGTGAAACATGAATGCGTCGTCAGGGTCAGGGGAATGGCCAATGCGCACAATCCGGTTCCCGTCTTCATCCATGGGGAGTTCGTTGGTCATGGTCAACGCTCAGAGCGGCCCTTCAAGAAGCCACCTCTTTCACCACCGGCTACGACCATGCCCATGTTGGTGGCTCCGCCATCGCGCAGACGTGCGAGAGGAAGGCATGCAGTCCGTCACGGTCTTCTTCACCTAGGCGGTTGAAGACCTCGCCGAAATACCGGTCGAGTCGTTCATGAGCAAGGCCCGTGTGTGCGTGGGCACGTTCGAGGACAGCGGCGCGCGCATCACCACCCGCTTCGAAGGCGGCCAACCGTTCGACCAACGCTGCATGCGCCGCTTTCACGTCGTCCAGGTTAGCGTCTCGGCGCGCGACGAACACGCCAAACACCATTGGTAAACCAAGACGATCGGACCATGCCTGCCCGAGGTCCAGCCGAACGGAATCCGGCCGCTGTCGCGCGCCGTCCAGCGCACGATCACCAATGATGAGAGCGCCGTCGGCCACGCGAAGCATGGCGTCCAAATCAGGGCCCATTCGAACAAACTCAACCTCCAATCCGCGCTCATGGATCAACCAACGAAGCAACGCCACCGACGATGCAGAATCGGTGGGCACAGCAATGCGCTTCATCGTCTCAAGGCTCTGGTCCCCAAACAGCAGTACGCTACCGACCTCCCCAGCGGAGCCTATGCCGATGTCGGGGACGAGCATCAAGGCCTCATGGTGCTCGGCAAAATCCGCAGCGGGAATGGGAGCAATGATGCAATCCCGTCGAAGCACGTGCCCCGTCAGCCATGAAGGAGGGGCTGCGAGGATCGACCAGGACGGGTCAAGGCCTGTGAACAACGGGTCGCAATTGATGAAAGCCACACGGCCGATGGTGGTTGTCCATGAAGCAGGCATCGGCTCACCCCTGTGCCATGCGGAGCGCGCGACGTGTTGGAGGGTCTGGGAGTTCAAGCAACGTGAACTCCGAATAGTCGGAGTTGCGTTCCCACGCCTCACATCCAGCATCCTCAATGATCCGGGCAAGGCGCCGCCTGTCGCTGTCAAGCGGTGTTGACGAACCTGCCAGGTGCATGATGGATTCTTGCTGCACCGTGCCGTCGACATCGTCGGCACCAAACGCGAGCGACAGTTCCGTCAGGCTGTCTCCGATGTTCATTCGGTATGCTTTGAGGTGCGGGATGCTGTCCAGAACCAACCTCGAAACGGCCATGGTCCTGAGCACTTCCGTCCCTGTCGCCAATTGGGCCTCAGGCAAGCGTGAATGGTCGGGCAGGAAGGGGTACGGTACGAAGCACTGGAAACCACCAGTGCGGTCTTGGAGGTCCCTAAGTCGGAGCATGTGCTGGAGGCGGTGATCGATCGTTTCGACCGTGCCGAACAGCATGGTGCAGTTGCTGACATGGCCCAA
Source organism: Candidatus Poseidoniaceae archaeon (assembly GCA_038125145.1). Classification (GTDB taxonomy): domain Archaea; phylum Thermoplasmatota; class Poseidoniia; order Poseidoniales; family Poseidoniaceae; genus MGIIa-L3. The sequence continues at coordinate 25,726 of JAYPDK010000015.1, read as the reverse complement.
CGCATGCACGGTTTCATGGATGTCCAAGTATTCCTGACTGCTTTCTTTCCCCTTGCAAATAATTTCTCGAACCCCGTCGTCCAAAATTTCCGCACCACCGCCAGGGAGTTGGTCAAGCCCCGCCTCGAACAGACGCGACAGGGTGGCGTTGATGCTCAAGCGAGATTGCGAGGCGAGGTGCTTGACCTCCACTGCTGTCAGTGCTTTGATCGTGACGTGGGGGTGTGCTTCCTTGGCCGCCCGGAACATCGCCTCGTAATGGCCAATGTCCCACTCTGGATGCAGGCCCCCAACGGTGTGCACTTCGGTTACATGGTTGGCAAAGCGGCCCAACTCCTCGACGTACGCTGCGGCGTCGAGCGCATAGGCATCGTCGGCCTTTTTTCCGCGTCGAAAGGCGCAGAATCGGCACGCGAGCGCGCACACGTTGGTCGGGTTGATGTGCACGTTGTGGTTGAAGAATGCCCGTGATCCAAACCTCGCTTCGCGGGAAAGCACGGCGAGGAGCCCCACCTCAGCGAGGTTGTCGTGCGCATACAACAATCGACCTTCAGGCAGCCCGAGGCGACCCTCTCGGGCGAGGACGTCCACAACCGGTTCCATCTCAGCGCTCCAATCGTGTTCGAGCACCGACCGAGCCAATTGGGCCCTCCAGTCCGACGCGGCCCCTGCGAGTGCAGGCTCGGAGGTGAAGCGCTGCACGACGCGGCGTCCCGTGCGCTGCCCTTCAAACGTTGGTTCTCTGGCAGGAGATGCACCTGCACGGAACGACCGGAAGGAACCTCATCTCAGTGTTCCCTGAAGAATTCCGTGGACCTCAGAATTTTTCTGAATTCATCCGCCAAGAGCACCGATGCTGCAACGAGCACAATGATGAGCCAATCGCTCGGCGCCAGCGATTGTGTGCTCAACAGGTCACCCACGTGGAGCCCGTCAAAGGGAAGGGCCAAGGAGGCGCCCTGAACGAAGAACAGCAGCAACGCGGCTGAAATCAACGTTGCAATGTTGATCGCACGGTTGGAAAAGGCACCAAGACCGAACAGCACGCTTCGCTCGTTTGAGCGGCAGTTGAGCACGTTGAACAATTGGTACACGATGAACACCGAAAACGCCATCGTTTGAGCGTAGGCGAATTGGGAGGCGCTGAACGATTCCCACTGCGCCAATGCTTCTTCATGGCCGGCGGCGTTCGGATCGGCGCAGGCATACGGGTCAAACGGTAAATCGTCCACAGCCGTTCCCGGCAACCCGTCGCACTCAGCGAGACCGCCTCCAGCGAGGTAGAAGACGAGCAAGGTCCCCGTGACCATCACCGCACCGAGGAAGAACATCAGTGCCACATCGGTCCTGTTGGGAAGGGGTTCAGTGACGGGCCGAGGAGGCTGCGACATCACGTCGCCGTGCCGCTTTTCCATCCCGAGGGCGACGGCCGGTGGCCCGTCCATCAGGATGTTGATCACAAGGATCTGTGTGGCCGTGAGGGGAAGCGGCCAACCAAACACGAAGGTGCTGAGGAAGATCAACGCCACGGCAGCGACGTTGGTCGAGACTTGATAGCGGACAAAGTTACGGATGTTTGCGTAGATTTTCCGACCTTCCTCGACCGCCTGAACGATGTTTGCGAAGTTGTCGTCTTGCAGCACCATGTCTGCAGCGTCTTTCGCAACGTCCGTGCCTGCCAATCCCATGGCGATGCCGATGTTGGCTTGCGCGAGGGCTGGGGCGTCGTTGACGCCGTCCCCTGTCATCGCGACCACTTCCCCTCGTTGCTGAAGGGCGGTCACAATGCGCATTTTGTCCACGGGCGTCACCCGAGAGTACACCGCTGCGTCGGACACAACGCCGAACAAGTGCGCCTCGTCCATGTCGGCCAGTTCAGCGCCTCCAATGCCTGCACCGTCGATGCCGAGCTCGTTGGCGATGGCGGCGGCGGTTGTCGATTGGTCGCCGGTGATCATCTTCACCTGAATGCCAGCACGGTGGCAGCGAGCAATCGCATCTGCGACCTCTGGTCTTGGCGGGTCGATGATGCCGACGCACCCCAGCAAGATCATGTCTCGCTCTTGCGAGGCATCGATGTCCACGTCCTCGTCGTCTGCGAGGGGTCGTGCTCCAACGGCAATCACCCGCAGCGCATTGCTCCCCATTTCAAGGACGGTGTCCCTGAAACGGTCACGGTCCTTGTCGGTCATGTCACGAACCAGGCCGTTGTCGAACACCTTCGTAGCGATGGACACAATGCTCCTGCTGGCCCCTTTCGCGAGGACCCACGGCTTGCCATCGATGACGTGAACGACGGACATGCGTTTTCGAACGCTGTCGAACCCTTCCTCTGAGACGCGCGGGTTGACGTCACGGAACGTGCGAAGGTCCCCGATCAGTTTGGAGCCCAACACGGCGCACGCCACGTCGGTTGGATCGCCGAGTCCAGTCCATCGACCCTCAACCTCGCTGATGGCGGCGTTGTGGCAGAGGGCGAGTGAGGCAGAAAGCAGCCGGAAGTCCTCCCTCGTGCGGAGCATCGCTGACTCGGCTTCGGCCAAGTTGGCGCCGTCCTTCTGAAGTTGTCCGACCGGGGCGTAGCCCTCGCCAGACACATCGAAGTGGTGGTCCATCAGGCTCAGGCGCCTGGCGGTCATTTGGTTGGTGGTCAGCGTGCCCGTTTTGTCGGAACAAATGACCGTGGTCGAACCCAAGGTCTCCACAGCCTTCATCCTGCGGATGATGGCGCGGTGTCGTGCCATGTTGCGCATGCCCAGCGAGAGCGTGATCACCAAGATGATCGGGAGGCCTTCAGGCACAATCGCGACAAAAATGGCAATGGCGATGATGAATTGCTCGATGACGATGTCAAGAAGGTCATCGCTCTTTCCGAAGAGGGCGATGATGAGGTTCATGCCAACGAGGAGCACGGCGACCATCAGCGCGATGATCCCCAGAAACCGCCCGAGGGATTCCAACTTCAGTTCAAGCGGCGTCTTCGGAGCCTCGGCTTCCGCGATGTCGGCCGCGATGCGACCAAGTTGGGTACGCATTCCAATGTCAACAACGAGGCCCGTCCCACGGCCTGAGGCGACCGTGGTCCCCATGTGCGCGATGCTTGTGCGGTCGGCGAGCAAGGTGGCCTGAGCGACGGGCTCCACCTGCTTGAGCACGGGCAACGATTCCCCGGTCAGCGCCGACTCATCGATGCTCAAGCGGATGCTTTCCATGATCCGTAGGTCTGCGGGAACGTGTTGCCCTTCCTCAATGAGCACAAGATCCCCTGGCACGAGGTCGGTGGTGGGCACCTCAACTTCCAACCCTGAGCGAACCACGATGCAGGAGGAGACTGTCATCGATTTCAGAGCCTCAGCCGCCTGTTCTGCTTGACCCTCCTGCCAGAATCCAAAGAACGCGTTGGCGGTCAGGACGATGAAGATGAAAATCGCATCTCCCGGTTCGTCGGGGTGGATGGCCAACGCGATCAGCGCAGCGCCGATAAGCAAGAAGTTGAGCGGGTCGTTGTATTGTTCAAGGAAGCGCTTCCATGCGGGTTCCGCTTGCTTGGTTTCGAGCCTGTTCCACCCCGAGCGTTCTCGAACCTCGAAAATTTTGTTGTCGTCCAGACCTTGGGGGCCTGAGTCGAGGACGGTTGCAACGTCCTCTGTTGTTTGAGCATGCCACGTCGATTCAACGTCGTCACCCAAGGCATCGTCGT
>JAYPDK010000015.1:0-22016 GCA_038125145.1 Candidatus Poseidoniaceae archaeon | reverse complement strand
CAAGGAGGCCGATGACGTTCCAGACATGAACATCTTCGCACCCCTTCCACCTGCACTTCAGAGTCCATGATGAAGGTGGTGGTGCTGAATGGCACGGGCGATGCATTGACGGATGGAGTGCCGCTCGGACGGGTGTGAGCGACCACGGCGGCCCCTACATCCCCGCTGAATCCAGCGTGGCGGAGGTCACCGTTCGTGTCCTCGTCGTGGGCGTCATTCTCGGCGTTTTGATGACGGCAGCCAACGCCTACCTCGGCTTGTATGCAGGCATGACGGTATCGGCCAGCATCCCTGCGGCGGTCATGTCCATGATCATCCTCAGGCTCCTGTACCGTGATGTCACCATCCTCGAGAACAACGCGGTGCAAACCATGGCGAGCGCGGGCGAGAGCCTCGCAGCGGGCATCATTTTCACCGTCCCGGCCTTCCTCGTGGTCGGACTTTGGGATGAAGTCCAATGGAACGTCACGCTTGCCATAGCCCTGCTCGGGGGATGGCTTGGAACCATGTTCACCATCGCCCTTCGGCGGCTGTTCATCGTCGAAGAAGCCCTCCCATACCCCGAGGGCGTGGCGTGCAAGGAAGTCCTCGTTGCGGGCGAAGAGGGAGGCGATGGCATGGTCGCCATCCTGTACGCTTTGGGCATCGGTGCCATCTACGGTTTCGTGGTCAAGGTCACGCAAGCCGTGCATCACGCGGTGGAGGGGGCCGTCGGCTTCCTCGGCAGCCGACTTTACGCCGGTGCCGACCTCTCCGTGGCCCTGTTTTCCGTGGGATTCATCGTTGGCCTTCGCATCGCTTCCTACATCTTCCTCGGTGGACTGATCGGCTTTGGGGTGCTCACGCCGCTGTACGGCCTCATTCACGGCTGGCCCGGCGGGGACATCACGACCGGATTCACCGCCGTGTTCCTCAGTCAGATTCGTTACGTTGGTGTTGGCGCGATGGTGGTGGGCGGTGTCTACACCTTGTGGACGATGCGGACGACCATCGTCTCCGGCTTGTCCGGTTCCTTCACCAACACGTCCTCCGACGCTACCACCCTGCTCCGAACGGAACAGGACTTGCCCCTCCGAGGCGTTTCTGTGGCCGTCGTCGCCCTTGTGGTGGCCACGTTTTTCCTCTACTGGACCGTCATCGGGTCGCTGGTCTTGGCGTTGGCAGGTACGCTCTTCCTTGCACTCGTGTCGTTCTTCTTCAGCGCCGTAGCGGGCTACATTGCGGGTGTTGTGGGGTCATCGAACTCACCCGTCTCTGGCATGACCATCGCGACGCTGCTGTTCACCGTGCTGGTTGTTTGGCTTGTGGGCGACCTTGCATTGGGCCTTGGAACGGAGGATTTGGTGCTCGCGACCCTGCTCATCGCTGCGGTTGTCGCCTCCGCATCCGCCATTGCCGGCGACGTCATGCAGGACCTGAAGACCGGCCACATGGTCGGCGCGACGCCTTGGCGGCAGCAAATTGCCGAAATTGTCGGCGTGACCGTGGGGGCCATCACCATCGGCCCGGTCCTTCGACTGCTGCACGAAGCCTTCCGGATCTCCGTGACCGCGTGCATGGCCGACCCGAGGCCTGAGGACCCCACCTGCTCGCAAGCCCTCTTCGCGCCACAGGCAGAACTGATTGGAGCGATCGCGCAAGGAGCCTTTGGCGGCTCCATCAACATCCAGATGGTGATGCTTGGAGCGCTCTTCGCCGTCGCGCTGATCCGAATGCGCATGCCGGTGATGTCGGTGGCCATCGGACTGTATCTGCCGCTCAAGCTCTCCGTCCCAATCCTGCTCGGAGGTCTCGTCGTGGCCACCATGGGAGCGGCCGTCGTCCGAAGGATCGACGGGGACGAACACGGGACCCCCTCGAAGGAAGCGGAAGACGCGGTGGCCTCCATGAAGGAACGCGGCGTCCTCATCGGGGCTGGATACATCGCAGGTGAATCGCTGTTGGGCGTGCTCCTTGCGATCCTTATCGTGCTCGACATCGATGTCGCAGGCAGCCTCGGCATCCATGCCTTGCCTGACCTGCCGTCGCTGCTGTTCTTCCTGTGGTTCGTTGCGGTCTTCGTGGCCTTGGTCGCCCAAACGATGCCCAGGGGCATCGGCCCGGGCATGGTGGTGGCCGTCGTGGTTGGAGCGGTTCGTCGTGGCTTCATGGCGCTGCTTCCCTCCTCCATGAGCGAACCTCGCCGCTGAAAGGATGAAAGGCCCACCCATGGCGTTCCTCGGCATGAGCCACGACATTGCGATGCTGGAGGAGCGAGCCCGTCGGTGCCGCGTGGAGATCGTACGGATGGTTCACAGGGCTCAGGCCGGGCACCCCGGCGGCTCGTTGTCTGAAATCGACCTTCTGGTCGCGTTGTATGGGACGGTGCTGAACGTTCGTCCGAACGAACCGTCGTGGTCAGACAGGGACCGGTTCGTCCTCTCCAAGGGGCATGCGTCCCCTGGCATGTACGCGCTCTTGGCCGACCTCGGTTTCATCTCCCACGAGGACCTCACGACCTACCGCGTCAAGGGCGGTGTGTGCCAAGGCCACGTGGACATGAAGTGGTGCCCGGGTGTCGACTTTTCCGCTGGTTCGCTGGGCATGGGGTTGTCCTTTGGACTGGGTTGCGCCCTCGCGGCCCGTCTTGACGGTTCTCAGCGCAAGGCATGGGTGATGATGGGCGACGGCGAGGTGCAGGAAGGCAGCGTCTGGGAGGCGGCGATGGCCGCACACCACCACAGCGTTGGCAACCTCAAGGCGATCGTCGACGTGAACGGGATTCAGAACGATGACTTCTGTGAGGTGCAGATGCAACTGAACGACCTTGCAGCAACGTGGGCTTCCTTTGGATGGTCGGTGACCACCGTGGACGGGCACAACATGGCCGACATCGTTGAGGCGTTGGCCAAGGTGGATGCCGTCAACGACCGGCCTGCCGTGCTGTTGGCCAGCACCGTCAAGGGCAAGGGCGTGTCCTACATGGAGAACAACCCCGCCTTCCACGGCGCCGCGCCGAACAACGAGCAATTCGAAACCGCGATGGTGGAACTTGGGGAGGTGGCAGCATGAGCGGCATGGCGGCGACGCGTGATGGCTACGGGAAGGCCCTCCTTGAGATGGCTGGGGACGACCGTGTGGTGGTGTTGGAGGCCGATCTCGGCAAGTCCACGAAGTCACAGGTGTTCAGGAAGGCGCATCCAGAGCGCACGATTTCATGCGGCATCGGCGAGCAGAACATGCTGCTGACGGCAGCAGGCCTTGCCTCTTCTGGGTACGTGCCTTTCGCCAGCACCTTTGCCATCTTCACGGAGCGCGCCTTCGAGCAGATGCGCAACGGCGTGGCACGACCCGGCTTGCGCGTGCACCTGTGCGGCTCCCACGGAGGAACACACACGGGGACCGATGGGTCATCCGCACAGTCCATCGAAGATTTGGCCATCTACCGCACCCTCCCAGGTGTGACGGTGATGCATCCCGCCGACGAGGTGTCCACCCGATTGCTCACCAAGCAACTTGTGGACCATCCATCCCCCTCGTACACGCGAACGGCTCGCAACAAGACGCCGCTGCTCTATGAGGGACGAGAAGAGGAGGTCATCATCGGCAAAGGCATCGTTCACAGCGAGGGCGCGGACGTCGGCATCGTTGCCTGCGGCGTCATGGTTTCGAAGGCGCTTGAAGCCGCTGAAGCCTTGGCGAACGAAGGTATCCAGGCGACGGTCGTGGACATGCACACCATCAAGCCCCTTGACGGGGCGCTGATCGACGCGATCGTTGAGCGCTGCGGCTGCCTCGTCACCGCAGAAGACCATTCGGTCATCGGTGGACTTGGTGGTGCCGTGGCGGAGCACCTCGCCGCGAACAAACCAGCGCCGCTCGAGCGTGTTGGCGTACCGGACCGCTTTGGTGAATCCGCTGAGGCCGAGGAAATGCTGGAGATCATGGGCCTGACGGTTCACGACGTTGCGAACGCTGCCAAGCGTGCAATGGCCCGACGATGAGGCCACCATAGGTTCAAGGGTCGCCCTCAGGGGCCACCACCATGGAGTTCTTCCTCGACACCGCTGACGTTGACGAGATTCGTGAGATTGCCTCGTGGGGGATCCTCGACGGCGTGACAACCAATCCGTCCCTGATCAAAAAAAGCGGCCGCGATTTCCGTGAGGTCGTCGCCGAAATCGCCTCCATTTGCGATGGCCCAATCTCCGCGGAAGTCACCGCAATGGAGACGGCAGGCATGCTTGAGCAGGCGCACGCGCTCAAGCAGGAACTCCCTGAGAACGTGATCATCAAAATTCCCTGCACCCCCGAAGGCCTCGCCGCGACGAAGGCCCTGACGTCGGAGGGCATCATGACGAACGTGACCTTGGTGTTCTCCGCCGCCCAAGCGCTGATGGCTGCAAAGGCGGGCGCGACCTACGTCTCGCCGTTCATCGGCCGCATCGACGACACCGGCCACGACGGCATGGAACTGATCGCGGACATCATGACCACATGGGCGCAGTATCCATGGATCGAGACGAAGGTGCTGGCCGCGTCCATTCGCCATCCGACCCATGTTCTGCAGTGCATGCAACTTGGGGCCCACACGGCCACGATGCCGGCAAAGGTCTTCCGTCAACTCATGGCGCACCCGTTGACCGACCGCGGTCTCGAGGGCTTCATGCGCGACTGGGCAGAGGTCGAGGCGCAGGGCAAGGCCTGAGACCCGTCAAGGGAGCCTTCATCAAGGAGGCGCTCGACCGGCGCTCAGGAGGCTCGGGTCATGGACAAGGAACGCCTCCGTCGTTTGCTCGACGGCGACATCGACGCCGGACAACTCGCCAACGACGGCGTGTTGGCCAGCATCGCCGACCGTGTCTATGGCATCAAGGTGGACCCGGCCATTCGCCCCACGAAGCCACGGGACGCGTTGGCCATCGCTCAGGCTGCTCCTGAATCCCCCGAACCTGCCGCGAGCATGCTTGTGGAGGTCATCCCGGGGGGGGCGCCCGCGGCTCCTGCCGCACCGATGCTCGACGCGCCACTGCCCATCGACCCTGCACCGCTCCCGCCGGTGGTGAAGCCCGAACCGGCCTCTTCAGGCCGAGGAAGCGGTGGCTTGATGCTCGGCCTGCTTGGCCTTGCCCTGGTGCTCGTCAACATGTACTGGGGTCTCGGAAACATCGTCAACACCTGCAGCGGACACGTGTCGTGTTCATCTTCATTGAAACTCAACTGGCTTGAGGTCTACCGTACCAGCGACCACATCGCCTGGGGCCCGACGGGTGTCTGGGGCATCCCCGACATGGTTGCGGCCGGTGTCAGCGGCCTGCTGGTGCTCCTCGGCCTTCGACGGCGTTGAGGCCGTCATCTTGATGAGAAGCCTCACCGGCCTCGTGGCATGGGCAAGGACGTCGCAAAGGCGAACCGGGGCATCCCCTCCAAGGTGGAAGCCTTCACCGAATGGTACCCCTTCATCGTGGAAGCGGCCGACCTTGTCGACAAGCGCTACCCCATCAAGGGCATGGACGTGTGGCGACCCTATGGCTGGAAAACGATGAGGCTCATCGACGACCTCACCCACGCAGAAATGGAACGGACGAACCACGAGGAAGTCAACTTCCCCTTGCTGATCCCGGAAGACCTCCTCGAACGGGAAAACGCGTTGGTGGCACGGCTCAAACGCGCCCGTGAGGAGGGTGTCGACCCGGACGAGTTGCGTGACGAGGAGGAAGAAGCCGGCTTCAAGAAGGAGGTCTACTGGGTGCGTCACGCAGGGGAGAACGAACTCGACGTCCCCATGTTCCTTCGGCCCACGTCGGAGACGGCCATGTACACGATGTTCCCCTTGTGGATCCGCTCCCATGCAGACCTGCCCCTGAAGGTCTACCAGATGGTCAACACGTTCCGGTACGAAACCAAGCAAACCCGCTCCTTCATTCGCGTGCGTGAAATCCACTTCTTCGAAGCGCATACCGCTCACGTGGATGAGGACGATGCAACCCGACAGATCCAGCAGGACCTCGAGATCGTCGACCGGCTCATGCACCACCTGTGCCTGCCCGTGTTGAAGGCGAAGCGGCCCCTCTGGGACACCTTCCCTGGCGCATGGTACACCATCGGCATCGACGCCATCATGCCCAACGGACGCACCTTGCAGGTGGCCTCATGCCACCACTACCGAGACCAGTGGGCCAAGGCCTTCGACATCACATACGAGACCCGAGAAGCCGACCACGCCCACGTTCACCAGACCACATACGGCATGTCGGAACGGTTGCTTGGCGCCGTGGTTGGGATGCACGGCGACGATTCCGGCCTGATCATGCCCCCGGCGATTGCCCCTCATCAAGTCGTCATCTGCCCGCTGGTTCGCAAGAACGCCACCGTGGACACCGTGGCCGTATCGCACGACGTCGCCGAACGTCTGCGCACGGCTGGATTCCGGGTGAAGGTCGATGACCGTGACCTGCACCCAGGTCAGAAGTACTACGACTGGGAAATCAAGGGCGTCCCCTTGCGCCTTGAAATCGGGCCCCGTGACGTCGAGCAAGGCAGCGTCTTTGCCGCCCGCCGCACGGGGGGTAAGTCCCCGATCCCCATGGACGAACTGGAACAGGGCGTACGAAGCACGCTCAACGACATCGCCGACGAACTTCGTACCCGTGCTGCTGCACACGTGGAGGAAATTGTTCAGCCCCTTCCCCCACTGACGGAATCAGGCCTGGCCACACCTGTCGAGGAGGGCCGCATTTACGAATTGGCCTTCGACGGCAGCGACGCCGATGCAGAGCGACTCGAACGGGCCACGGGTCTTGGGTTCCTCGGCGACGCCACCGAACCGTTCTCAGAAGCGCGCCCGTGCCATGCCTCGGGCAAACCCACGACGCGTCGCGTCTTGATGTCGCGCTCCTACTGAGGAAACTCGTCGTTCCGTTCCATGGCCCTGCCTGGGAACAACCGGAATGCGAACGACCTTGACGAGGCGACGTTGCGCAAACGTTCACACCCTTCCGCAACGTGCTTTGATATGCCTCGACTTTGAGGTTGAAGCATGGATGCCAAGGTTCCGGCCGCGGTCCTCGTGGCGTTGCTCATCGGAAGCCTCGTGGTGATCACGAGCGCCCCGAATGAGGGCACGACGACCGACACCACGGTGGACGGCCACGACCACGCCGACCACGACCACGGAGCCCCCCTCGTGGTTGCCATGTTGGACGACGATGGACTGGGCAACATCACGCTCGTCGGGTCGGCCGCGCACACCTACCTTGACCTGCTGGAACTCAGGATCGACCTCCTCGTGGACAACGTCTCGGAGGTGCAGATCGTCCTTGGACCGGACAACATCTCGAGCACGGGCGCGTGGGAGGTGATGCTCGACGCCACCACGCTGAACGGAACAGCGTGGGACGCTGTCCGCGTTCAGGCGTGGGACACCGGCTCAGGAACTGGGTCCGCTGAGGTCGTGGTGGAGCGCTCCGTGGTGGAGGAGGGCACCGAACCTGTCACCCCCTTGTCCGAACAGTGCCTCGATGGCCACGCCTCCTTGGCCCTCCACCACCACGCTGAACTCCGATTGACGCTCAACGGCCAAGCGGTCTCCATCCCAAGCGACCTTGGTCTGGACACGAGCGTCTGCGAGCAAAAGATGCACCTCATCCACACCCACGACTCGAGCGGGTGGCTACACATCGAAGGCTACGAGCCCTTCGTGGCCACCATGGACGTCGTGATGGACATTTGGGCCATCAGTTTCCCAACCAGCACCCTGCTTGACCCGTTGACCAACGATCTCAGCAACGTGACGGTCACTGTGGACGGTACGGACGTCGAACCGGTGTGGTCCAACGTGCAGTTCCTGAACGGTGCGACCGTGGTCATCGTGCACGACAACACGCGACCGGACACCGACGGTGACGGCGTGGCCGACGACGACGACCTTTGCGAAGGGCACGACGACGCCCTTGATGCGGACAGCGACGGGCAGCCGGACGGGTGCGACAACGACGACGACAACGACGGTGTCAGCGACGACGAGGACCTGTGCCCCGGTGAAGACGACCGCGTGGACGTCGACCTGGACGAAGTTCCGGATGCCTGCGACGACGAGGTCGTGACCTTCTACGACCCGAACGACCTCGCACAATTCTGGCTCGACCACTTCCTGTGCCAGAACGGGACCGGCACGCCGGTGGACGACCTGAACACCACGGACGCGGACGGGCACGTCTGCGCCGTGACGGTGACCTACGACGAAACGAACATCACCGTCGCGATGAACGGCCTTCCAAACCACGATTTGGAATCAGGCCCGGGGTGCTGTGCTGCTGCGCAGGACTACACCATGGTGTTTCCACGCTCACCGAGCAACGACACGACCGGAGGGCACGACAGCACGAATTGCCCCTCGGCCGGAGGAGCGTACCTCTGTGCACCGGACCGGGGTGAAATTGCGTTTGCCATGAACGGCGTCCCCTTCTACGGCCCAGAAGACGGGCCCGGTGGCGACGCGGTGGCCAACCACCACGGACAGTACGAGGAGGACCGCCAAGAGGTCTGGCTTGGTGCGTGCCACGGCCACTCCGGCCCCGGCGGCACCTACCATTACCACGCCGATGCCAACTGCATGCATTGGCATGGGGAGGAAGGAGAGACCATCCGCGATTACAGCCTTCCCGAGGCAGATGAAAACGCAACGGCGTCGCCGGTGATCGGCGTGGCCTACGACGGCTACCCGATTTATGGTCTCCTTGAGCAGGGTGCAGACGGCGTCGTGCGTGAGGTGACCTCGTCCTACCGACTCAAAGACGGGCAAACCGGCTACAACGGCATCGACGATTACGAGTTCGTCGAAGGCCTCGGAGATCTGGACGTCTGCAACGGCCACTTCGGCCCGACACCTGACTTCCCTGAGGGCATTTACCATTACCATTCCACGATGGAGAACGGCGAGGGAGGCATGGGCTTCCCCTACTTCTTGATCTGCTACAAGGGAACAGTCGTCGACGCCAGCATCACGGGGGGCGACGGAGGCGACGACCCGTGCGCCGGTCATGGCGAGACCTGGGGCCCTGGCATCGGACCGCCACCGGAGGGATGCGACCAAGGTCCGCCCCCGACGGGACAATCCTCCGAAGTCACGAGGGTTCACCCATTGACGTTCGACGTCTCGTCCCTCATGGTCGCCCTCATCATTGCGACGTGGATGCGACGGCGAAGCGGCTGATTAGAAGGGAAGGCTGTCCCCATCGAGGTCCATCTCGCCGTCCTTCATCATCTGACGCATCTGCTTGTTCAAGCGCCGGTTGCCGCCCATGCCCTTCATCATCTTGCGCGAGCGGTTCCATTGACCGATAAGTTCCCGAACCTCTTTTTCGCGGACACCTGCGCCTCGGGCAATGCGGCGGACGCGGTCCACCTTGATCTTCGCAGGCTCGTTCTTTTCCCACGTTGTCATGCTGTCCATGATGACGCGGTAGGTGTCGAGGTTGGCCTGCATGGCCTCCTTTTGCGCTTTGGACGCGCTCGCCATGCCACCGAGCATGCCGCCGGGAAGGAAGGACATCAGTTTGTCAATGGTGCCGACCTTCGCCATCATTTCCATTTGCTTGTACATGTCGTTGAGCGTGAAACGACCCGACATGAGCCGCTGCGTCAAACGGAGGGCCTCCTCCTCGTCCAGGTCCTCCGGTGCAAGGTCGATCAACCCCTGAATGTCGCCCATGCCAAGGAGACGCGAGATGAAGCGGTCCGATTCGAACTTCTCGAGGTCCTTGACCTGCTCACCCACACCAATGTGGACGATGGGAGCACCCGTGGCCGCCACGGCCGACAGCGCCCCACCGCCGCGTGCTGTGCCGTCAAGTTTGGTGACGACAATGCCCGTCACGCCGGCCAACTGGTGGAAGGACGAGGCGACATGTCCTGCTGCTTGTCCGACCTGAGCATCGATGACAAGCCAGCGCTCCTCGGCTTGCGCCAAGGCTGCAATAGCGTCGAGTTCGTCCACAAGTTCGGTGTCAAGTTCGTGACGACCGGCCGTGTCGATGATGACGAAATCGGCCGATGTTGTGGCGGCCAGGCCGTTCCGAACGATGGTCGCTGCGTCCTTTGTGTCGGGCTCCCCGTATACCTGGACGTTTGTGCCCTCGAGCAGTTGTGAAAGCTGCGCGTAGGCTCCCGGACGATGGACGTCGGCCTCGATGACCGCGACCCGGAGTCCGTGACGGCGGCGGTACCACTCCGCGAGTTTGGCGGTCGTGGTCGTCTTTCCTTGGCCGTACAGACCCACAAGAAGAAGCGTCGAGTTCTGTGGACGAAACTGCGAGGCAGGACCCAAGATGCGCACAAGTTCCGTGTACAGGATGTTCATCGCATGGGTTTGCAGCGTCACCCCGGCTCGTGGCTCCTCTTCACGCATCCTCGTCTCAAGGCGCTCGACGATTTCCTTGGTCTGACGGACGTTGAAATCGGCTTCCTGAAGGGCGCGACGTAGGCTCTTTGTCATCTCCCGAAGTTCTTCCTCGTTCAACTTCCGACGGGACTTGAGGAAGCCAAGGGAACGAAAAATCCCCTTGGACAGACCCTCAAGCGCCATGATGTCCCCTCCTGACCCATCGGCTTGAACCTGTTGTCCTCAACGAGGGACGTTGAGGTGGAGCACGTCCCCTTTGAAGCGGGCCTTCACCGAACTGGCCTTGACGTGCACATCGGTGGGTACGTGCCGCTCATGGCCGTTCACGCCGACGAGCAGGCGTCCGTCCTCGCTGCGCAAACTCAAATCTTCGCGGTCCAGTCCGGGAAGATGCAGTTCGATGGCCTCCCCCTCCTCGGTGCTGCTCCTCACGATGGAGCGGTGGACCTCTTGCGCCAAGGGTCCGTCGAGAACGTGGGGGCCGATGCTTTCTGGCAGCACCGACAGCGGCCCGTAGAGGTGTTCTGCGAGGTTACGGAGCCCGGACAAGCCGTGGACCTCCGTGTCCATGAGCGGAAGTTGTACGGGGGTCAAGCCATCGAGTTCCCCCTGCAGTTCCAGCATCCGCGACTGCTCCTCGCCCCTCCGCCGCTGGAGGAAGGGGTGGTCAAGATCCGGCGTGACCCGGTTGACGACGCATCCCGTGACCGGCAGGCCGTGCCCCCTCAACGCCGTGTTGGCACGGACCGTCTCGTTGACCCCCATGCGTTCAGGGATGGTGACGAGCGTGAACCGCGTCGTCGCAGGGTCGCTTAGGATGCGTCGGACGTGCAGCACACGCTTGCGGAAGCGCTCAAGTTCGTCCCGCATCGCGTCGCTCTCCTTTCGACCGAAGAGCATGGATCGGATGCCGCCAGAGGCCCGCATCAACCGCAGCAGCCTGTCGGACCATGCGTCGATCAACTCCGGAAGGGCGAGGAAGCGAAGGGTGTGGCCCGTTGGCGCCGTATCGAACACGACGACGTCCCAACGGAGGTCCTCGATGTGACGCAGCAATTCATCGAACGCGAGGGCTTCATCAAGCCCTGGAAGCAACATGTCACTGGCTTCAACTTCGCGACCCACCTCACCTGCAACGCTGCTGATGTCCGATCCGCCGAGGGCCCCGAGGCCCGCCAAGGGTCCGGATTGACCCAGGCCCTGCAGCGCGTCGCCCAGTCGAGGCATGATGTCGGCCATGCGACGCTCAGGGTCCATCTCGAGGCCCCACAATCCCGGGACCTGCTCGACCTGTGTCGGTTCGCTGCTGAGCGGGAGCCCGAGGGAGTCCGAGGTGGAATGCGCGGGGTCACTGGAGACCAACAACACTCGAAGGCCAGCATCGGCGAGACGGACCGCGGTGGCCGCCGAGCACGTGGTCTTGCCCACCCCGCCCTTGCCGCCGAACAGCAGGAGCCGCGCCATGGCACGGGGCTCCGTTGGGGCGGTTTCAACCTCTCGCCAACCGATGCTTCTTCAACGACGTGGTTGAGGTCGTGACGTGCAAGACGTCGTCGTGTTCCAGATCGCCGGGCTGCTCGGGTTGCTCGGCATGGGGCTCACGTGGACCGGTGTCCTCTCACGGTACATGGGCTTCTACGACCTGAGTTTGGTGTGGAACCACGTGTTGTGGGGGATGGCGCTTGGCGCGCTGGTGGCCGTCCTTGAGTTCGACAGCCTGTTCCTGCCCTACTATCATGCGGTCCTCGAGGGGACCGGTGCGGCGCAAGGGCCGAGCATCGTCCTGCTCGCGTGGTGGGTCTGCATGCATTCCGCGGTGGTGCACCTCTTCCTCCGTCGCGAACGTGTGCGGCGCGTGGGCGCCCACGTGACCTCCGGATGGGCCTTCGGCGCCACCATGGGAGGGATGCACGGCGTGTTCCTCAGCGCACAATACCTCAACGCCGCCCCTGTCGACGGGTGGGTCGCGCGTGGTGTCGGCACGGTGGCCTTCGCCCTGCTCCTGCCCCGTCTTGAAGCGGTGATCACCTCGTATCAAGGCCACTTGATGCTGCATGGGCGCCGGCTGGGCGCGGTCTTTCGGGCAGCGTTGTGGCGTATGGTGATGTTGACCTTGGTCTACTACGCCTTCTTTGAACCGCTTGCATGGCTTGGTGCCTTGGCCGTGCTCGGCATCGTGGAGCCGAAGGTCGACGGTTGGGTCTGGTCCGGCCTCGACAAGCGTGCGCAACGCATGTACCGCCGCGTACGCGCCAACGCGGCCCGCGAGCGTCGAACGGCCCTGCGGGAACAGGAATGACGACGCAGAAGCGTTAAACCACGTCGGTCGGCACATCGTACCATGGGCACTTGCCCACACTGCCGTGCGGTCACGCTGCCCGGCGATGCCGTGTGCTATTCCTGCGGCCGGTTCCTCAAAGGCGAAGGCAGCGACTACACGATGCCGAACGCCCCGATGCGTCGAGGCACCGTGGTCGCCAACGGACGCACCAAGAACATCATGAAGCGACGTAAGAACCACCAGCGGTCCCTCTTCATGCTGGCCTTTGTTGTCTTCGCGTTTCTCTCACCACAGGCCAGGGAAGCCGCGTTTGGCAGCGTTGAGGACCTCGACAGCTACATCGCGCGGTTGCTCCAAGGCAGCATGATCTATCCGATGGAAGCGGAATTCACCGTCGTCCGTTCCTACGACGTCGAGAACAACCTCGAACGCGAGGGCATGCTCATCGAAACCGTCAGGCTCCCCGTCGCCCTTCCTTCGGTGTTGCTCAACCCGCTCGAAATGGACGGCAGCACACCGCTCATGCTGCAGCAACCGGTCGCGTTTGCGGTCACCATTGGCACGGAACGTGTCGATGTTCCGCTCGACGGAACCACGCGTGAACGGAGCGAGGCTTGGACCTCGCTTGGCGGGCATGAGGTGTGGTGGCCGTCCACACAACCCGGTTCGCAGGACTTCTGTCCGATTGCCACCTGCGTCAAGGTCCGCTTGAACATGGACGCGGGTGAACGTGTGCAGTTCACCACCGCTTCAACGGTCAGCGTGAGCAGCCACACGTGGTGGGACAATGCACGGGTGGACGACAGTGTTCCCGGCAAGAACTTCGGCATCAACATCGACACCTCAGGTACCTTTGAGGACGTAGCACAGCGCGGTGGAGGCGTCCGAACGAACACCTTCGCGGACGACCAGTGGTACGCCCTCAGCGACGGGTACGCCATTGATGCCCAGCACGCCGAAGTCATCGAGACCGCCAACGCGATCGCCATGCGCATTCCAGAAGGACGCGAGGACAACGCCTACGCCTTCGCGCGGGCAACCTTTGACTGGATGCACGAAAACGTCCCGTACGATACCGCTGCCGCCACAGTGCCACGAACGGGCCCGACGTGCCTTGCGGACCGGCTCGGTGATTGCGACGAACAGACGAACGCCTTCCTGTCCGTGGTTCGCACCAGGGGCATTCCCGGCTGGTACGTCTTCGGTGCGCTGGTGAACCCGCTTGATTTTGCGACGTGGGAACTGCACGCGTGGGGCTACATCATGCTGCCACTGGACAGCGATTGGTGCTCCCAGCAAGGCGTGCTGCAGGACAACTGCTTCGTCGAAGCAGCCGTCGACGTGGTGAACAACAAATGGCTGCTGCACACCACCAACGCCTACATCGATTGGGTGGAGGAGCCCGACCCCTCAGGACAAGCCATCGCCGATGCCTACGCCAGCGCCGTGTTCACGGGGAGCGGCATTGGTGAAACACCCATCAGCCGTACCATGACCATCAGCACGGGACCCGACGTGCAACTCAACGGTGGCACCTTCTCCGTCTCGCAGTACCCTGAGGACCTGAGGTGAGGCCATGCTGATCGTGATCGCCGGTGCTGGTCGTGTCGGGCTGGGCGTGGCCGAGGCGCTCATCAAGGAGCAAAAAAACGACGTTGTGCTCATCGATTCGAGTTCCCGTGCCGTGAAGAACGCCCAAGCCTTCGACATGCTGGTGCTGCACGGGAACGTCCTCGACCGTTCCACCATGATCGAAGCCGGCATTGAACGCGCCGACGTGTTCATTGCGGCCACGGACGTTGATGACCGGAACGTGCTGGCCTGTGGACTTGCCAAGCACCTGCGGGAGCGACGGTCTGGAGATGCACGGACCCTCACCACCATCTGCCGCATTCGAGACGAGCACATCCTCGACGAGCAAGCCCATGGCGGACTCGCAGCATGGGCGGAAGTGGACCGGGCCATCGACCCCATCGACGGCGCCATCAGCAGGCTCTCCTCCGGGATTCGCGCCTCATCCTTTGCCGAAGTCATCCCCTTTGATCACGACGCCTACCTTGTGGAACTCGAGGTCACCCCCAACTGCCGTCTTCCGCTTGAGATCCCACTTGGTGACGTGGTCGAGCAGTACGAAGGCGAAATGCCGCTTCTGATCGGTCTGAAGCGTGAGGGGCAACGGAGTTTCGTCCCGGGCAAAGCCACCATGCTGCACGCAGGCGACCACATCGCCATCGCGACGACAGGCCTCGGCTCCTTCGACGACCTTGTCTACACCTTCGGCCATGACGTTCGTCCATTCCCCGACGAACCGAAGGTCGTCGTGGTGGGCGGGGGTTCCCTCGGGCAACGCATTGCGCGACGCTGGTTGGACGACGGTGCGCACGTGATGATCGTAGAGCGCGACCTCAACCTTGCGAACGCCATCTCCGGACAGGACATCGGAGGCCACGCCCGGTTGGAGGTGATCCATGGTGACCACCTGAGCCGAGAAACGATGGTCGAGGTGGGCATGGGGAACCATGACGTGGCCATTGGCGCCCTTGACGACGACCATGCCAACATCGCAGCGATGCTCTTTGCCATGGACCTCGGCGTCCCAAACACCGGCATCATCCTCAACGACAACGACCTCGTGCACGTGGTCCACCGAATGGGGATCAGCTTCGCCGTCGACATCACGCGCGTCGCGGTGGACGAGTTGCTTTCGCACGTTCACAGGAAGATGGCCGGGCACTACGCGGTCCTTTCCACCATCCCGAACGTCGTTGGCGTGACCCACGAGGTGACGAAGGCTGCAAAGTTCTGCGGTCGGAAGATCCGAGACGGCGGATTCCCGGACTGGCTGCGTATCGCCTTCATCCAGCGCAGCGATTCCCAAGGCCGCTGGTCCTCGTACCATCCGAACCCCGACGAGATCCTCATTGAGCACGACCGACTCATCATCTTCACCTCGCCGGACCGCGTCGCGGACGTGGAGAAGCGCTTCAGGGTGTGACCATGCGCTGGGACGTCCTCTACCTCATCCTCGGGTGGACCATCCGAGCGCTTGTCGTCCCCCTGGTGCTCGTCGCCGGCATCACCGCGGTCATGGACGACGAGTGGCTGGCCGTTCGGGCCTTCCTCCCCTCCGCCGTGCTCGCCTTGCTCGCCAGCGAAACCATGCTCCGCTTCGGCACCACGGTGGAGACCAACGACCGTCTGCGGGACAGGGAGGCCTTTGCCACGGTAGCCTTGTCCTGGCCCGTCGTCGTTGCCTTTGGCGCGATGCCGTTCTGGTTCGGTGGGATGTTTGTCGGTCCGTTCACCGAAGGGGCCAGCGTGATGGAGATGGCCGATGGACTCGTCTACGCCATCTTCGAATCGATGTCTGGGTTCACCACGACGGGAACGACGGTGATCGATCCGCTGTCTTCGCCGGCCTGCATGCCCCCGAACGTGGTGGAGGACTGCATCGGGTCCCAGTCGCACGGTCTGTTGCTGTGGCGTAGCATGACCCAATGGTTGGGAGGCATGGGCATCATCATGCTGAGCATGATGGTGCTCTCCCGCATCCTCGGTGGCGGCATGAGCCTCGCACGTGCCGAATTGACTGGACCGTCCCTCTCCCGTCTGCGTCCGAAACTTGCCCAAACCGCACGCGCCCTGTGGGGGATGTACCTCCTCCTCACGGTGGTGCAAGCGGGGCTGCTGTTTGGGTTGACGGAGATGGACCTCTTCGACGCTGTGAACCACGCCCTCACCACGTTGCCGACCGGCGGTTTCTCGACGACCGATGGAAGCATTGGCGGGTACGATTCGGTGATGGTGGAGGCGATCGTCATCGTCTTCATGTTCCTTGCCGGCGTGAATTTCACGTTGCTGTACTTCGTGCTCACAGGAAAGGTTGGCCGTGCCTTCGCCGATGAGGAATTCCGCACGTACGTCGCCTACCTCACGATCGCCACGCTCGTCATCGGTTTGACGCTCTTCCTGTCTGGAACACCGGACGCGTTCCGAGACGCCCTCTTCCAAGTCGTCTCGCTCGGTACTTCGACGGGATTCGGCACGGAAGATTACATTCCATGGCCGGTTGTGACGCACCTGATCCTGCTGTTTCTGATGGTCGTGGGTGCCTGTGCAGGGTCGACCGCCGGTGGCCTCAAACTGCTTCGGGTGAGCCTTGCCTACAAGGTCGCCCGACGTGAACTGCGCCGCATCACCAGCCCGCGCCGCATTCACGGCATTCGCATGAACGGTGAAGCCGTTGAACGCGAGCAAATCGAACTGATCGTCGGGATGCTCTTGGTGTGGATCTTGTTGTTTGCAGGGTCAACCCTCCTGCTTGCCGTCTTGCTCCCAGGACACGACCTCGAGACCATCATCTCCGTCGTGGCTTCCTCGCTCGGGAACACGGGACCAGCCTTGGGCAGCATCGGAACGAACACGTGGGCCCACATGCCGAACGCGAGCCTGCTCCTGACGGCCACGCTGATGTGGTTTGGTCGATTGGAACTCCTCACCGCGGTCATCCTCTTCGCACCGTCCACGTGGCGAGAACCGGGCGGTCGGCGGCGTGAAGCCGATGAAGACGAGGCTCAGAACAGGGTCGTCTGACCGGCTGAAGGTCCCGGTTCGTCGCCATCGTCCTCCGATTGGGCTCCAGGCATCGGTGCGTTCTCCGGAGCGGGGGTGGCCACCTCGACCGGTTGTTGCTGAAGGCGAGCGCTCAAGGCGTCCTCGTAGCGGCGAACAAGGTCCTTCGAGGTGCGGTGCGTGGCCGGCTTGCCCGTCAGGGCGAGGTGTTCGCTGCCGCTCAACCCAAGTTCCATCGAGAGGTCAAGGTGTTCTGGGTCGCCAAGGCGCCCCGCATCGCTGACCGCTGCGGTCAGCACCGGAAGCAGTTCAGCGCGCGCTGCGGCGTTGCTGCTGCCGCATGCCTCGGCCATCGCGACCGCCACGGACGCGGTTCGGGTGGCGGAACGACGCAGGTAGGCCGGGTACGAGGTGTAGATGCGACCGGTGGGGGGGGATGGATTGACCACCGACGCAGCAAGGCTGCTCAGGTGCAGCGACCAGTACGAGGAACGATGGGCGGTGTTGAGGTAGCGCGAAGCGGCAGCACGATCTGCCGTTGCAAGGGCCGTCGCCCCCTCGCTTCGAGCACGGTCCGAGGTGAACAAGGCACCGTTGTTCCAATGCACCCAGTCGACAAGTTCAGCCGGGTCCTTGTCGAGGCTGCTGGCGTGACGAAGGGCCTCTTCTGCGGTCCGGCTCGTGTAGATGGCCGCCAAACCCGGGAACATTTCGACGTTCAGGTCCCGGCCACCCGCCTCCATCCGTTCACGAACGTGGTCGGACGTGAGCACACGGTCGAAGCCTTCGCACAGCACCTGGAGGTCACGGACCAAGGCCCTGAGGTCGCCGGGATTGCTGTGCACCAACAGGTCGACGGCGTCCGCGTCGAAGGTCACGCCCTCCTCCCGCAAGACGTGTCGGGCGATTCGACGCAACGCATCGTCCGAGGCGCGTTCAAACTTGACCGTCACAAGATGACGCGCGAACCTGTCCCTCGTGCTGCGCCAAGACGACCCTGAGCCCCACAGGCCCATTTCGTCGTTGCATGCGAGGACCACGGGTTGGCTTGTTTGTTCGAGCATACGCAAGAGTTCGGCCTTTCCTCCAGAATCCCCCTTCAACTCGGCCTTGTCGTCTTCGCCCAGCATGGACGTTCGAACGCGGTCGTCGCTGACGGCCCGCAAACCACCACCGAGGTGGTCCACCTCGTCGAGGAGGATGAGCGTGCGCTTGCTGGTGTCGCCCGGTTCGTGGAAGAGCGAACGGTGCGTGGCGCCGTGCGTGGCTGCGCGCCGAATGGCTGCCGCGTTGCGGTCGTCGGACGCGTTGAGCTCGATCACCGACCATCCGAGGTCCGAGGCGATGGCACGCACGACGGAGGTTTTGCCCACGCCGGGGGGGCCGACGAGGAGCACGCCCGGCCGTTTGGGACGGCCCTGCTCCCACTCGGCCAGCCATTCCTTGAGCCGGCGGCGCTGCTTCAGGTTGCCCTCCAGCTGCCGCTCCGAGGAAGGGCGGTGGCGCTCGGTCCAATCGCTGAAGGTCACAACAGCAACGCGTCTGCGACGGTGTATCAACCCGATGCAGCCTCAGGCGCGAAGACGGGCTTCGACGTCCTCGATGTTCAAGCGCTCTTGTTCGCCCGTGTCGCGCTCGCGCCACGTCACGGTGCCGTCCTGAAGCGTCTGGTGGTCGATGGTGATGCAGCACGGCGTTCCAATTTCATCCGCACGCGCGTATCGACGACCAATGGACCCGCTGCCGTCGTAGATGGCCTGCACCCCTCGAAGGCTGCACAAGCGTCGATGCACCTCACGTGCACGGTCACCCATGCCGTCCTTCTCGAACAGGGGCAAGACCGCGGCATCAACGGGCGCAACGTCGCGGTGCAGTCGAAGCCGGACGTAGGCCTCGTCTCCTTCACCTACTTCGTCGTAGGCGTGGTCAATGAGGTGCCAGATGATGCGATCGATGCCGAAGGCCGGCTCGACGACGTGCGGAACGAACCACTCGCCGGCTTCCGTCATTGTGCGCTGAAGGCGCTTCACGTGCTCGGGAAGCACCTCGACGGCCGTGCCGTCCTCAAGGGACACCGAACAGGGGAAGGACGCGGAGGCATCGAGGGATTCCACGGCCGCCTTGACCTTCCCTGCCAGGGCGCGGAACGCAGGGCCAGCGACGGCGCCTTCCACGGTCCAACCGTCAACCTCGACCGTTCGAGGTGCTTCGTAGGAGCGCCAAGCACGCAAGCGTTGTCCTGTGGCTCCTTCGTGGGCTTCCAGATCGTAGCAGCCACGGTGGGCGATGCCAACGCATTCGACCCATCCGTAGGAGCCGTGAAGTTCGACGTCCCAGCAGTCCATGGCGTAGTGGGCCATTTCGTCACGGGCATGCTGACGGAACCTGAGTCGTTCTGCGTCGACGCCCAAGGCGAGCATCAGGTCGTAGGTCCGCGCCATGAACCACGCCACCGTCGGGTGGAGGATGGTCCCCGCCTCCAACGCCGCGGGAATCGTGGAGGGGCCGGGTGCGCCTTCGGCGGGCACGAGGTGCACGTTGACGGCGGACCATGGGCTCAAGTCGTGCGCGGCCTCAACCTCAGGGTCGATGAAGTACTCAAGCTCGGCCATGTTGAATTCCCGAAGCCGGATCATCCCCTGACGGGGTGAAATTTCGTTGCGGTACCCCCGTCCGAGTTGCATGGCCCCAAAGGGAAGCCGTTCACGGAAATGGCGGTACAGCGCAGGATAGTTCGTGAACATGCCTTGGGCGGTTTCCGGGCGAAGGAAGGCCGCACGGCCTGATGAACCTGCGCCGATGACCGTATCGAACATCAGGTTCTCGGCCTTCACCGGGCTCCACGACACCTCACCGCACGCAGGGCACGACGGGGAGGCTTCGTCGAGCAGCGCTTGCAGGTCGCCCAAACTCAGGGCGTCGGGGTTCGGGTGGTGGGCTTCCAGCATGGTGTCCGCACGGCTGGCCTCCTCACAGGCTCCACACACGGTCATGAAATCGCTGAATTCCGCCACGTGACCGCTGGCTTCGAGGACGGCGAACGGCGTCACCGTGGGGCATGAGATCTCAACAACGTCGCCCTGGGACGCCCAGTGGTCGCGCCAGACCGACTCAACCTTGGCCCTGAGACGTCCGCCAACGGGCCCGAAATCGTACAGGCCCTTCGCACCGCCGTGGATCTCGAACGCGGGCAGCACCACACCTCGGCGACGGAGCATTCCAGTCAGGCGCTCCAGACGCTCAACGGCTGCGCGTTCATCGTCCATGCACGGCCCTTGTTCTCGCGTCCTTCAACCCCTCGGCCGTGGGCACGTGCGAGGGGTGAAAAGCGACGGCCTTGTGTTCCAACCATGGTGCAGGCGATGGTCGCCATCACCCAAGGCGCCTGCACGGGCTGCGACCTCTGCATCACCTTCTGCCCGTTCGAGGCGCTGCTGCCGTTGACGGAGCGCCCGGCCGACCACCCCCATGCGAAGCGCCCGGTGGTCGTCGTCGAGGCCTCGTGCGTCGGCTGCCTGTCCTGCATCGGCTCGTGCCCGACCGAGGCGCTGCACGAAGTCCTGTCCCCACCGAACAACGCCGACTCGCCACTGCTGCATCCACCGCTACCTCCGTCCACGGAGGCGGTCAAACGCTGGGGCCGCGGTGGGACGCCGTGGTCCTGAGGGGCGTTGCATACTGAAGCCGACCGCTTCTTTAAATAAGGGCTAATTGCGAGGCCACCGCATTGAGACGGTGAACAAAGAATGCCAGAAATCGCATACTTGGAGGAACCCTCCGATACGGAGGCGTTGGCTGCTCGCCTGTGCGAGCCCGTTCGACGCTGGTTCCTCGACCGATTTCCGGACTTCACGCGCCCCCAAAAATTGGCGATTCCAGCCATCATGGACAAGGAGCACCTCCTGCTGTGTTCTCCGACCGGGTCCGGAAAGACCCTGACGGCCTTCCTCACGGTCATCGATGACCTCGTCCGCAAGGCCTTGGACAACACCCTCGGCGACCATATCCATTGCGTGTACATCTCGCCAATCAAGGCCCTCGCGAACGACATCGAGCGGAACCTCATTGGGCCGCTTGAAGAAATCAAGGCCCGCTTCCTTCCTGACCGTGCTCAGGACATTCGCGTTGGGCTCCGCACCGGTGACACCTCACAATCGGACCGCCAGAAGATGCTTCGGAAGCCACCCCACATCCTTATCACCACTCCCGAGAGCATGGCCATTGCCATTGCCTCCACCAAGTTCCAACCCCTCGTGTCAAAGGTCCGCTGGATGATCATCGACGAACTGCACAGCCTCGTGCCAACAAAGCGCGGCGTGCACCTCAGCCTGACGCTCTCCAACCTCGACACCCTCCTCAAGGAACCCGTGCAGCGCATCGGCATCTCGGCGACCATGGAGCCGCTCGAAACGGTCGCCGAATACCTCGTCGCCAGCGACGACCGCGAATCGCGAGGGGAGGACCAGAAGGTCTGCATCGCCCGCATCTCCGGCTCGCGTGAACTCGACCTTGACATCCTCCTTTCCCATCCGAAGTTCGCGGACCAGTCGGTCGCCAAAATCTTGGAATCCAACGTGGAGGTCATCGCCGACCTGATCAGCGCGCACACAACGACCTTGGTGTTCGCCAACACAAGGAAGATGACCGAAACCCTCGTTCAGCGCCTTCGCCCCTTCCTTGGGGACCTCGTTGCAGGCCACCACGGCTCGATGGACAAGAAAATCCGGCTCGACGTCGAGCGGAAACTGAAGAAAGGTCACCTGCGGGCGGTCGTCACCTCGT
>JAYPDK010000014.1:29833-33792 GCA_038125145.1 Candidatus Poseidoniaceae archaeon | reverse complement strand
CTCACGGAGCCGAGACCGATGAAGTCAAGGAAGGAGGGGATGCTGATTTCCATGCACTCACCTCGTTCCGGTTGACCTTCAAGATTCCCGCTGAAGGCGAGCGTTTGCCCATCGAACAAAGAGCACCCGTTCGATGGCGAAGAGGGGGCCAAGCGAGCCCCCAACGGCCACCCCCACGAGCCAATCCGGCGCTCCGAGGCTCCAGGTCCCAAGGCCAATCAAAAAAAGCGCGACCAACAAGCCGCCCCGCCGTACAATGGCGTAATATGGGGCGATGTCCGCCATTTCTTGCGCTCGGGCAAGCGCTTGCCAGGCTGGGCTCTCCTCGCCCACAACGTTCCCTCAGAACAGAAGGCCGGCGCCTAAGATTTCCACCGATCCAACCAGCATGGCGTAGACGAGGTACACCATCATCATCGAGCGAAAACCAAACCGGCTCTCGGTGGACAGGTCGGGAACTTCCACCCGCTCGCCGGTGGAGCTGCGTTCGAGCACCGAACGTTCCAACGTGGTGTAGGTGCCCCCTTGCTCAAAGGATGCCACGTTCCTCTTGGATTGGAACACGAGCACCACAATCGTGCCGATGATGACCGCCATGGAAGGGCCAACGTACACGGCCAAGGCCTCGTTGAACTGCGACATCATCGCCGCGGTGAAGTACAGCGTGACGAGGGCCGTCACGAAACCGAACACCCCGGACCCTTCGTGGCGGGCCTGCGCAGCAGCCGTGGCCATGGGTTGCATGGTTTCCTTTCGACGGGGCCTGATTTGAATGCTCTGCCGTTCCCATACCACATCCTGAAGGAGCCCGCCCCGCTGCACCACCATGGCCCGGACCACCTTCGCCGTGGCCGGCCAGCCCATTGACGGTTCAGCATCACCTCATCTGTTTCATCTCGTGGTGGCTCACCTCGCCCGGCGCGGTGTGCAGGGCATTGACGAGGAACACATCGAGTCGTTCCGGGTGAACGCCACGAGCGTTGGCGAGGCACTGCGAGCGCTGTTGTCAGACCCGCCTCGGCACCATTCTGCCCTTGCATCGGCCGCGGACGATGTGGTCCGTGCTTCAACACCGCAGACCAACGAGGGCGCAGGGGTGAGCCTGCCTCGGGACGGCGCGTTGTGGTTGAGTTTGACGTCGCCGCTCAAGCACGACCTTGGTGCATGGGACCACCTCGATGCGAGCAAGGATGTTCAAAGCGTCAACACGCTTCGCGTGCTGGATGGCCGAGTCGAGGCCATGTCGACGGATGGGCGTGCGGTCGTCCGTGTGGCTCGATTGCGGGGCGTGTCCGTCGACAGCGGCGCCGTTGTGGCCCTTCGGGGGGGTGGCGGTGCTGCCCGGTCCATCGCACAGGCATGGGTGGAAGCCGGCGGTCGCGTCCTTCCCGTCCCGGGGCGGCGGGCCCTTTCCGGTCTTCCTGAAGACGCCGTCGCGACCCATGGTGCGGCCTTCGGCGTTGACGTGGACGGCGGCGAAGACCTCCTTGACGCACCCTGCGTGTTGTATCCGGCGTACCGGGTCGGTGATGCGCCTCGCGGTGGCGGACGGTTGGCGTCCTCCGAGATCGACGGGCGATGGATGCTCGCAGCGCAACACCTTGAGGCGTGGTCCCGGTGTTGGGCGCCCGACGTCGCCCCCTTCCTGCCCGACGTGCCTCGCTTGGTTGAGGACCTCCTGGCCTTGGAAGCACGGCTGGGTGCGGATGCACGTGATGCCTGATGGGCCAAGGTCCAAATCGCGCCGGCTTGAGCATCGCCCGATGAAGCGCCCGTGGCGTGCCATGCTGCTGGCTGCGCTTGTGGTGCTGCTTCCCGCATCGACGGCGCTCCCTCCTCCGGAGGTCTACGACGCGACGCCCCACGAGGGGCCTGACTTTCCTGTCGGTTGGACGGACCTTCCTTTGAACGGGCCACCGGGGGTGACCCTTCGCCTGCATTACCCCGCGATGGAGGATGGTGAAGACGCCACCATGGCGGGGAACGGCCCGTTCACGACCGTTCTGTTTCTCCCGGACGATGGTGAAGACGCTGCCTCGTACGACCTCTTCGCCGCGGCGCTTGTGGAACGCGGTCATGCCGTGGCGGTGGCCGACGGTGTACCTCGGGATTCGCAAGGCATTGCTGTCCTGCTGGACCGGTTGGCTCAGGTGAATGCCGGTGACGGCTCCGTGGCTGGGGCCCAAGACGGGCTCTCCTCCCGCTGGTTGCTCGGCGGACACGGCACGGGGGCCATGTCTGCGCTCGTGCTGTCTGCGGACTGGGATGCCGAAGAGCGCGGCCACGCGGCTCCCGACGCTCTGTTCGGTTTGGGCCTTGACGACGATGGAACGCTGGTTGATGGGAACGGGCCGACCGCGGATGCGGAAGCCATGACCTGGCTTGGTCAACGTGTTGCGCTCCTGATCACCGGTAGCGTTGACGACATCGCGCCGGTTGGTGAAAACGTCCTCCCTATGCTCAACGGAGAGGTGCACCTTGGGTTCCACGTCATGACGGTGATTGGGGCCAACCATCACCAATGGCAGGACGAGACCGGATTCTTCGAATTCGGAGACGGGGACGCCACCATCACGCAGGCAGAGCAAATCAGCATCGCAGCAGCGCATATCTTGGCCTTGCTTGACCTCACCACCAAAGGGGACCTCGATGCCTTTCCTCAAGCGTTCAATCGCGCTGCTGATGGCATGACCGTCAGCGATCCTGACGCATACGTGGACGAGAACCTCCTGCATGCGCGTCTGCTTCGCTTCAACCTTCACGGGCCCGACGCGTACAGCAGCCACGGCATGGGCGGTCATGTGGAGTTCACAGCGGATGTCGGCGTGTGGAACGGCGCAAACATCTCTTCCGAAGGACGCACGGTCGTGGTGGAGTGCGAAGTGCTGGGTGCCAGCATTCGCTCGGAGGGCAGCATCAGTGAGGCCGGTGAAGCGACGTGCAGTTTGGACCCGTCTGCACTCGAACCCGGTCCGTTTGACGTCCGGCTGAGCGTGTACGTCGATGGCGTGCCCGCGCACGCCGACGTGCCGCTGTTGCGCAGCAACGGGGCCCTCATGCCTGTCCTCCCGCTCCCGGTCCTCTCCCTTGAGCAAGGCTCGCAGACTTCGGTCGAGGCGTCGTCGCTGGCCACGGACCCAGACGGGACCGACGTTCGCTTCACATCGGCCACATCGGTGGGCCCGGAAGCATCGAGGTTTTCGCCCTCCATCGTTGACAACGGCCAACGCGTGGTCGTCAGCGATGCGTCAAGCGACGACTGGGAAGGCGTGGGGCGGCTGAACGTCTCTCTGGAGGCGGTGGGCGACACACGTCCGCTGGTGCTGGAACTTGAGGTGGTCATGGAGCCTGTGGACAATCCAGTCGAGGTGCTTGCTGCACCGACGACGGTGGTCATGGGCGAGGACGAAAGCGTTCGAACGGTCAACCTCAGCACCTACGCGGCCGACCCGGAAGGGGCGCCCTTGGTGACGTCCTTGGGAGGAGGCACGAACCTCACGGTTGGGCCGGTTCACGTGTCTGTGGACGGCGCGCTGCTGCACGTGACGCCGCTGCCGGATGCCTTTGGGTCGACGATGCTCGAGGTAACGGTCGGGGACGGGTCGACGGAACCCGTGGTGCTTGAGGTGCCCGTGGTGGTGGAGGGCGTCGATGACCCGCTTCGATGGAACGTCACGTCGCTGGTGATCGAGCTCGTGGAAGACGTCGCCTCGACCCTGGACTTGTCCAGTTTGGGGTGGGACCCTGATGGCGTCGCCCCTTCCTTCACCCTCCTCGGGGTTCCGGATGACCAAGAATTGCTCAGTCTGGGCCTTGTCGGCACGGAACTCACGCTCGCCCCGTTGGCGCACGCCAACGGCCATCTTGGCCTCACCATCCGCATGAGCACGGGCAACGAATCGCTGGACATGGTGACACAGGTTGTTGTCTCGGCTGTTGAAGACGCGGGCTCGCTTCGG
>JAYPDK010000014.1:0-29733 GCA_038125145.1 Candidatus Poseidoniaceae archaeon | reverse complement strand
CCGGATCTTGAGGAGGAGCCCACGTACGTGCACACGCTCGACGTGAGCGGCGTCGCGGCACCTGCCTCCAACGACGAGGGGGCCTCGTTCAACGCGACGCCGTTGATGCTCGTTGGGGGGGTGCTGGCCGCGGTGCTCCTCGCCTTGTTGGCCCGACAAGGGGGCGGGAACGCGCCGCTCACGCAGGAAGCGCCTCAAGCACCAAAGGGGCTGCTCGAGCGGGCTGCGAGCAATCAACCGTGATCACAGCGGAATGTTGCCGTGCTTGCGAGGCGGCGTCCATTCACGCTTCGACGCCAACACGTCAAGCGCGCGAATGAGCCGAAGCCGAGACTCGCTTGGCTCGATGACGTCGTCGAGCCATCCGTTGCGTGCAGCAACGTAGGGATCCCCGAACTTCGCCTTGTACTCCGCGATGAGCGATTGGCGCACGGCTTCCTGTTGACCTTCCTCGGCGGCAGCAATCTCCCGCCGATGGATGATGTTGACCGCTCCTTCGGCCCCCATCACGGCCAGTTCAGCCGTCGGCCACGCCACGTTGTAATCGCTGGCCAGGTGCTTGCAGGACATGGCCAGGTACGCACCGCCGTAGGCCTTGCGCGTCACGAGCGTGAGCTTGGGAACGGTGGCTTCTGCGTAGGCGAAGAGCAACTTCGCGCCGTGGCGGATGATGCCTCCCCATTCTTGCACCACACCAGGCAAGAATCCGGGGACGTCTTCGACGGTGACCAAGGGGATGTTGAACGCATCACAGGTTCGAATGAACCGCGCAGCCTTCACCGACGCATCGATGTCAAGGCAACCTGCCAAGACCTTCGGTTGGTTTCCAACCACGCCAACCGACCGGCCACCGAGACGGGCGAAGCCGATGACGATGTTCTCCGCGTAGCCTCCGAAAAGTTCGACGAAGCGTCCATCGTCCACAACAGAGCGGATCACGTCGGTCATGTCGTAGGGCTTGTTGGGGTTGTCCGGGACGATTCCTTCGAGTTCGGGGGTGAGCCGGTCGTTGGGGTCCGCGGTGGCTTCGACGGGAGGCTGCGCATCGTTGTGGTCAGGAAGGAAGGAGAGCAGGTCTGCAGCGATGGCGAAGGCGTCGTCCTCGTCCTCGGCGACCAGGCAGGCCACACCGCTGCGCGAAGCGTGCAGGGAAGCCCCGCCAAGCCCTGCTGCATCGACCTCGCCGGACGCAACCTCTGGGGTTTCCAACGGTGACGACAGGAAGAGTTGGCCGTGCTCCTCTCCGAGGACGGTGAAGTCCGCGAGGGAAGCAGCAAGGGCACTGACTCCGACAACTGGGCCGAGCACGAGGCTGAGCATGGGGATTCGGCCGCTGCACTGCACCATACGGTCCAGCAGTTCGCCAGTTCCTCCGAGGGCTGCCATCCCGTCGTGCGCGCGTTGGCCGCCACCGTCCCAAATGCCAACCAAGGGGGAGCGGGCGCGCTCTGCCATCTCGACCACCTTCGCGATTTTTCGAGCGTGCATTTCGCCCATGCTTCCTCCATGCACGCTGAAATCTTGGCTAAAGCAGTACACACGTCGCCCGTCGATGGTCCCGTGGCCGGCGACCACACCGTCGCCAGCGGACGGGTGCAGGTGCATGCCGTGGTCCGACGTGCGGTGCGTTACGAACGCGTCAAGTTCGATGAAGGACCCCTCGTCCAGCAGCATTGCGATCCGGTCGCGGGCCGTTCCTCGACCGGTGGCTCGGATCGCTTCGAGTTTCCGCGCTCCTCCACCCTTTGAGAGGGCGAGTCGCCGGTCGCGAAGGTCCCTGAGGCGCCCGTCGTTGACACCCTCCATGGAAGGTGTTCGGACAGTCGGTTCTTGATGTGCTCGGCTCAATAGCGAACGGGGTTTTCACCGCACAGGTCCGTGGTCAAGTGCTCGTGGAGGTCCAGCCCGCGGCTCAGCAGGTGATGCACTTTGATGGCGGTGGTCTCAGGGACGCTGCTGATGCCGTGCCCAAGCACGTTCAGCGAGCGCTGCTCGCGGCCTTTGGCGTAGACGTTCATGTCAACCGGTCCTTCGATGCACTGGGTGGTGACCACGATGGGCAGCCTGCGGTTTGACGCCCGCACCAGCACCTTCCAGACCTCCTTGTTCTCGGGGAGGTCACCTTCAGGGTCTGAAATCGGGAGGTGGCCGAGCCCAGTTCCGTGAACAATGATGGCTGCAGGGCCCGTTGCTGCGAGGCTTTCGATGTGATCGGCCCTCAGCCAAGGCGAGGCCACGACTTGAGGGAGGTTGAGGTCAGCAAGGTATGGGGTCGGCGTTTCGGTGACCGGCCGGTCCAACGCCTCGGTCCGAGCAGCCTCGTAGCCTTCCTGAAGGTCGACGGTGGCCGGGATGGACGTGACGTTGATGGTGGCCAAGGGTTCGGCGTTCAGGGCACGGAAGGCATCGCGTCGCGTCGAATGCATCTTGCGGGTCGCGACGCCGGGGAGGACGTTGGCCACCCCGTCGTCCGAGGAACGATGCATCACGACGACGGCCGCATCACCTGCGACGCCAAGGGGCAAGGGGCCGTTCGCCGCCCAGTGCACCGCCGCCATCAGGTTCTCAGGCGCGTCGCTTGAACCGCGGTCGGGTGAACGCTGGGAGCCGACCAGCACAATGGGGCCAGCGGGTCGTCCACCTTCACCTGCGAAGGCAAAGGACAGGGCGGCAGCGGTGTAGTGGAGCGTGTCCGTGCCGTGGGTCACGACCACGCCCCGGGCACCGTCGGCGAAGGCACGCGCGCATGCTTCGGCGATGGCGTTCCAATGCTTTGGTCGAAGGTCGTCGGAAAACAAGTTCCCGACTTTCTCCGCCGTGATGCTGGCCATGCTGGCCAATTCCGGTACGCTCGTGAGCAGTTCACTCGGCTCAAAGCGTGCCGAAACTGCACCTGTGCTGTAGTCGACCTTGGAGGCGATGGTGCCTCCAGTGTGCACGATACGGACGTGCGGCAGGTCAGCGGAAACGGAGGCGGCGTCGGTTGTGGTGGTGACGGCCGCTGAAGGCGCTGCGAGTATCTCAACGGAGGTCACGGATGAGGTGAGGTGGCTGACGTTGTACCCGTTGATGAGCTTCAGCGTCAGGTGCCCCGGTGCGGCCGCAGGGATCACCTGGCCCGTCACGCTTGTCTGTCCGGTCGGTCCTTCGACGTGGATGCGGACCGTGCTGCCTTCAGGCGCGTCCATGCCTCCCCGGGGGCGCGACACAACATGAAGCGCTCGCATGAAAGGTGCCGGGAGAGGGGCTCGAACCCCCGACCTTCGGATGTCTCAGACATCGACGGTAGTCCGCTCACAGTGTCCTATGAGTCCGACGCGCCACCAACTACGCCACCCCGGCTTGGTTTGGCGTGAGGCCCTCCGCACTTCAAGTCAACGGCTTGGCCTTGGTTCCGTCGGACCGTGGGCTTGATGGGTTGAGCCCGCGCCCAACAGACATGGTCGACCTCCAGACGGCGATGGCGGCCGCAGCCGCCGACCGTCAGCAGCGTCTCGACAAGACCGCCGAGGAACGGAAAAAGCGTCGCTCAGGGGCCAACCTCGGCATCGAACGCTTTGACCCCGTCAAGCACGTCAGCAAGGAACGAGCGGAGACCGCTTCGATGTGGCTGGTGATCGCCTTTGCGACCTTGGTCGCGTTGGGGAACCGCTACGTCCTGATGGACATCGTCGGGCCCGGGGAGGGCTTTCTTCTCTGGTTCCTTCCCATCTCGATGCTTGGGTTGCTGCCCGCCCTGCACCGTCGTGTGATGCCGGCCAGCATGCAGGAGCATTACAAGGGCGGAACCTGGTTCAAGGCCTCCTTCCTCCACACGTTCACCTTCCTCGCCCTGAGTTTCCTGCTCGTCAATCCACCCTTTGGTGACATTGCTGCCGCGTCGCTTGACGGTGAGTGGCGGCTGGCGGTGTTGCGGGACGACGGGACACTCGTGCTCTCGGACAGCAGCGAAGCCGTGACCGAGGTTGGGAGCGACGAACTCGTGTGGGTGACGAGCGACGGGGTGTTGGACGGTCAGGTGTGGCTCGTGTTCGGGCTGACCGACAACGCCGAGGTCGAGGACGATCGGGTCATCATCGACGTCAACGGCGCGACGGTGACCCATGCCGAGGCTGCGCCCGAGGCCATCGACAACCTCACCTTGCACGACGATGTGCACCGCTGGTTCCTCGTCCCAATTGGCGAGGACCTTCAGCGCGGCACCCATGCCATCACGGTGAGCATCACGGAGCAGGGTGCTCCTTGGGAAAACCATCGAACGTACGAGTGGAACCTCGAAGTTCGAAAGGCAGATGGCTGATCACCACGCCACGTTCGGATGGGCCGCCACCGTCGCGCGAAGCAACCGTTCGATGCGGTGAACGTCATGCCCAAGCCGACGCGCTTCCTGGAGGCGTCGTGATCGAACAGCGCGCACGAGCGGCGCCGCGATTGTGTAGCAGAGAAGGTCCCCGAGGACGGTTCGGTTCATGTTCCCGGATTGGCGGGCAGGACACCTTTGCTACGGCGGGGGGTGGCTGAAAGTGAACGCGCTCATGTGAGGTCCGCGACCAGTCTGGCGGTCAAGGCATCGAGTTGCACGGTTTCGCTGCCACCTTCCACCAGGCGGTATTCCACGTCCGCCATGCGCTCCGTAAGGTCGAGTTTCGCGGCCTCGTCCAGAAAATCTGCGGCGTACAGGCTGCGGTGGAGTTGTGCGATGAAATCGGTGCCGGCGAGGCCGTAGCGGTCCAACAGGTCACGCAGGCGCCGACGTGCGGCGTGGAATCCGTCCTGACGGCAGGCCATGAGGTAGGCGTGAAGGGCTTCCGGCGGGGCGGTGGCCGACGTTTCGTAGATCAGCGTTCGGTCGATGGTTCGGTCCAAGGCAGCGGCCACCTGCAGGGTCGTCAACGCCTTTCGGAGGTCGCCTTGGGCAATCCGGGTGATGGCCTCGACCGCCTCGTCAACGATGTCCAGGGATTCCTCCTCGGCCACGTGGCCAACTTGGCGAGCGACTTCGGCATCCGGGAGCGGGCGGAAGCGGAACACGGCACACCGGGATTGAATGGGTTCGATGATCTTCGATGAGTAGTTGCAGGAGAGGATGAACCTGCAGGTTTCAGCATATTGCTCCATGATCCGTCGGAGCGCACCTTGCGCGTCATGGGTCAAGGCGTCGGCTTCGTCGAGGAAGATGACCTTGAACCGTGCCTCGCCGTAGGGCGTTGTCCGGGCAAACTGCTTGACCTTGCTTCGGATGCTCTCCAGTTTCCGCTCATCCGAGGCGTTCATCTCCAACATATTTCGACGGAATTCCTCGCCGTACACGTCCATGGCGAGCGCCATCGCCGCTGTTGTTTTGCCCGTGCCCGGAGGCCCCGCAAAAAGGAGGTGAGGGAATTCGCCTTTGGTGGCGTACACGCCGAGCCGCTCCACCACCGATGCCTGCCCGCGGATGTCGCCGACCGTTCGTGGCCGGTGCTTTTCCACCCACAGTTCCGACATCAGCATCGAACCTTCGACGAGCGCCCTTGAACCTTGGGACGCGTGGCAGCGGGCACGGACGCTGCAGGAAAGCCGCTATAAGGCGTCAAAGCATGATGGAAACGAGCCCCATGACGTCCAGTCACGACCTCCCCTCCCGCACCTTGGTCCTCGGCATGGTTCTGTTGTTCCTCATCGCCGATATGGCGGTCCCAATGATGGCTCCTGCCACCGAACTGGAAGAGGAGCAAGAGGTCTTCAGGGTCACCAGCACGATGGGCGTCGTCGCGGACACGTGGATCGCAGAGGCCTCCTCCACATCGAATTTTGAGAGCAGCACGCTCGCAACCGTGGGTCCGGACAGCGGAAACAGCAACCGCTTCCTGCTCGAGTTCGCCCATAACCTCAGCACCTCCGACACGGTTGAATCGGCCACCCTCAAGGTGACGTGCGGCAGCACGACGGGGTCGGACACCGATGCAGCCGTCCACGCAGCATCGCTCGACGCCACCTGGGACGCGGCAAGCGCAACGTGGCAGGCTGCTTCAAGCGGGACCTCGTGGGGTGCCGCAGGCGCGGACGGCACCTCGGACCGAGGGGTCTGGGAGCCGCCCGTGCAGGTGACAGCAACGGGGCAATTTTCCCTCAACGTGACCGCCCTCGCCCAGGATGCTGTTCGTTCGGGGGCCAACCTTTCCCTCGTCCTTGACGCCAATGGCGCGGGCTACGAATGCAGCACGTCGGAGGCGTCCACGTCCTCGGAACGACCCGAACTCACCATCGTGCACAAATCGGGAACCATGGGAGCCGGTGGAAGCATCACGACCGACATGCCGGACGACGGAAGCGCCCTCATGACGAACGACCTCCTGCTGACCGCGGACACCACGCCCGCGGTCGCTTGGACCTCGGCGTCCTCGGGGTTGGTCGAGGCGCAGTTTGGGCTGTCCTCGGACTGGTTCACCGCTGCCGGTGTCGACCGCCACCTCCACCCCGACGACGAGTCGAGCGCGTTCACGTCGGGGTCCGCCGAACTCCCCTCTTCTGAGGCCTTCACCAACGGCACGACTGTGTATTGGCGGGCCCGTGCCGCGGACAGCAACGGTGTGGTAGGTGCATGGGTCAGCGGTCACGTTGTCCTGCCTGAGCACGACGTGACACCAGGTCCTGACGCCACCGCCTCCGTCGCGTTCAATGACCTTGGTCTCGGCTCCGATACCATCGAGGACGCCTTCGTGACCGAGTCGTCGAAGAACCTCCAAAGCGGCAGTTCTGTGACCTTCGGCGCTTCCATGACGAGCACCAAGGAGGCCTTCAGCCACCTGCGGTTGAACCTTGATGAGGTTGGATTGGCCAGCGATGCGTCGATCCTTGATGCGCGGCTGAACTTGACCGTGTCCTCGATCACGGGGACGCCGCTCGTATCGATTCACCCCACCACAGGCACCGACTGGGTCGAGTCCCAAACCACGTGGAACCTCGAGAAGACGGGAACCTTGTGGAGCCTCGGTGGCCGGGGTCTCGCCGGTAGCGCGAGCGATGCGCAGGAACTCTCCTCAAGCGACACGGAGGTCTCCTTCAACATCACCTCCATCCTCCAGGCTTGGGTCCACGACGGTCGTGTTGGCAGCCAGACGCTGTTGCTCACGGCCCGGGGCGTGAACGAAGGCTACACCAACGGCGACGGGGCCCTCTTCGACTCGATGGAGGCCACCGCCTCCGCTGACCGACCGATCCTCTCCATCACCTACCGCCAAGCCTCGTCCTCCGCTCCCCTCCCACCCACCTTGACTGCCCCGGCCGACGGCCAGGCCGTGTGGAACCTTACCGGCGACAACCTCAGCGGCAACCAAACGCCTGACCTCTCGTGGACTCCTGTCAGCGGGGAGGATTTCCTGATTCAGGTGGCGACCGACCCCGAATTCCGCCACGTCGTGATGGCTGAAGATACGCGCAGTTCCTCTTCCTTGGCCGGTTCCTCCTCGGGCTACACGCCCTCAGGCAGCGACAGCCTCGACCTCGGGCACGCCTACCACTGGCGCATGACGACGGTGGACGGGGACGACCAAACAGGCGCGTGGGTTCATCGTTCCTTTGTGGTCAGCGACTTGACCTCCACGTGGCTCGGTGGCGACCGGTACGAACTCCGCTTCTCGCATGGAAACGGCACCAGCGACGGAAGCCTACCTTCCTGTGGCGACACCTACATCCGCCAAGGGGACACGAGCAACTATGACGGCGAATCCGACCTGCTGGTCGCGCTTGACCTCTATTCCACCTCAACGGTGCTCATCGGTTGCGACCTGGTGAGCCACCTTCTCCCGGCAGGCTACGCGGTTGAATCAGCGGAACTGTCCCTGAAGATCAGCGATGCAGGGTCCGGCTCCCCCGTGATTGGGCTGTGGGACAGTTCACAGCACAACTGGACCGAGACGGGCGCGACGTGGACGACGTACGATGGGACGTCCTCGTGGGGCGTGTCCGGGGCGACTGGGTCGGAGCGCGGCGCCCTTATCGATACCGTCGCCTTTGGAACACAATCCGACGGCGACCGCGTGAGTTGGAACGTCACGCAATCCGTGCAATCGGCCATGCGTGAAGA
Organism: Candidatus Poseidoniaceae archaeon; assembly: GCA_038125145.1. Lineage (GTDB taxonomy): Archaea > Thermoplasmatota > Poseidoniia > Poseidoniales > Poseidoniaceae > MGIIa-L3. The sequence goes on along the minus strand of JAYPDK010000014.1, from coordinate 21,665 downwards.
CAGGGCTGTGGATTTCATCATGGACGTGACGGGCTCGGCCACAAGCACCACCCAATACGCGATGTTTTCAGCGAACAACCAGGTGAGCAGCGACCGTGCTGAACTCTCCTTGGTGTACGTGCCCGGCTCGGACGCGGTCCCGGACAGCCCAACCCCGGTCGCCCCTGCGAACGGGTCCTGGGCCGTGCTTGAGGGCATCAACCCGGCCGCGGACACCACACCGCTGCTCAACTGGAGTTACGCTGGGGCGCTGCAGATCGGCGGATGGGCCCTTCAATTGGACACCTCGCCGATGTTCACCTCGGGCAACGTTCGCTTCGTGTCGTCGCTCAACGACGCTGGATTCGACATGACCAACCTCTCCTACGAACCACAACTTGAGTTGGACAAAGGGACGACCTGGTACTGGCGCGTTCGCGCCGTTTCGGCCACCAACCAACTCGGCAACTGGTCCAACGTCAACCACTTTTTGCTCCCCGACACCACGACCTGGTCCCTCTCCTCCACGTCGGCAGCCGTCGAACTCCATCACCATGCCGTGATGCCGTCCCTGAACCTTCCACACATGGAGGACACGACGGTGCGAAGCGACGGCCAAGCCGACCAAACGCACGCGAGTTCCACCACCCTCACGGTGGGGAGCCTCTCTGGCGGTGGCTATGCCGCGAGCCTTGTGCGGATCCCGCTCGACGAAGTGCCGTCGCCCAGCAACGCTCGGGTGACTGGAGCCGAACTTTCGTTGTTCTCGCAACTCGGCTCCGACACCGGGATGAACATCGGCATCGCTCCTGTCAACGTGAACTGGAACGCCTCCGCGAACGGCACGACCTTCGACGGGAGCACGAACTGGACGTCGTCCGGTTGGTCCTACGACAACCTCGATTTCACCACCGACTTCGATGACATCGGTGCTGGATACGCCAGTTCCCTCAGCGCGAGCTGGATGGTCTGGGATGTGGCGGACCTCGTACAGCAGGCCCTCGCCGCAGGACGTGGCGACCTCGACGTGATCTTGTTCGTTGACGGGGACGCGACCGGCGAGGTCACATTGACGAGTCTGGAAGGAACCTCGAACCAACGGCCGTGGCTGAACTTGACGTGGACCGAAGGCACCGCCAGCGCAGCGACGAGCGGAGCATCGCTGACCGGGCCGGCCGACGATGCCGTGTCCTTCCTCGCCGATTCACACGCGCTCGTGCCCGATGAGCGGCCGGTCTTGGCATGGTCGCACGCCTCGAGCAGCATCGACGGGTGGCAGGTCATCCTCTACGATGCGTGGAGCGCCGATGGCTTCCTGAGCGGCGGTTGGTCGGTGTTTGACTCTCGGAACGACGCTGGGTTCGATCTCACCAACCTGACCTACACGCCTCAATCGGACCTCGGAAGCATCGGTTCCGTGGTGTGGGCGGTCCGTCCCATCACCTCGGGACTGTACGGCCCGTGGTCCAGCATGCGCACCGTGCACATCCCTGAGGCCATGTCCGGAGAGGTGAACAACGACGTGGCGTGGGTCACGCTTCAGCGCGGCTCCATGGTGGACAGCAGCATCACCTTCCCCACCACGCCGTCCGACACCAGCATCGACCAAGGCGCCCCCACCACGGGTTCCAGCAGCGCCACCGCCCTCGATGTCGGCATGTCCTTCGTGACGACCAGCACCGCCCACCGCTCGTCGTCGCTGCTCGGCTTCGACCTGAGCGGTCTCCCGCTGCCTGGAACCTACGAAGTCCTGAACGCCAGCCTTTCGCTGACGACGCTCAGCACCTCGTCTGGAAACGGGGTGGACGTGTCCGTTTCGGGCGTGACCACCGCGTGGACCTCGTCCGCGACCTGGACCTCTCCCGATGGCAGCGGCGCGTGGGCGGCCCCCGGTGGGTACCACAGCCTGAGCGATACGACCGTGCCTGCCGTTGGTGAAACCCAATGGGTGGCCAGCACTGGCACCACGTACGAATGGAACGTGACGGAACTCGTGCAAGCGATGCTGCTGAACGGCGATCCGCTCTCCTTCATGCTCCAAGCCGAAGACCTCGGCCAAGGGGTTGGCCGACAACGGTTCCATTCCTCAGAGGCAACGAACCTCAGCGCTCGTCCCGCCTTGACCCTCACATACCGCACGACGGCTGCCTGGCAGGCAGCCGCCCCCTCGATGCTCTCGCCGGCCGCAGGCTCCACGCTCTGGGACACCACGGCGGCACGCCCAACCGCGCCCAGCAACGTGGTGCTCGACTGGTCCTCCTCATGGACGAACGCCACGTCGTGGGAGTTGTGCTTGGCCGAAGACGAGCGCTTCGTGAGCAACCTCGTGTGCCAGGACTCCTCAGACTCGAGCAGCGGCTTCGACCTCGCAGGGCTTGAACTGAACCGCAGCCTCTCCGGGCTCAACACCGACACATGGCTCCACTGGATGGTGCGGGCCGAGCACGGTCACCGCATGGGGGTGTGGTCCACCAGCAACGACTTCCGTCATGCGGAAGCACAAGGGTCGGACGACGGAAACGGCAACCACACCGTGGTCTTGAGCCGAAACAGCGTGTTCTCAACATCGCCGTCTGTGCCGACGTTCCACGACGCCACGATTTCGTCGTCTTCACCGACCACAAACGCGGGCTCCTCCACCACGCTCTCGCTCGGGCAAGGCGCCAGCGGCAGCGGTGAACAATCTGTCTTGGTGGACATTGACCTCTCCGACCTGCCGTGGCCAACGGCGATGACACCCACACAAATGCTGCTTCGGTTGTACCGGACATCGGTCGGGTCGACATCGCTCACGGTGGCCGCGTACCCGTGCTCATCGTTCACCGAGTCCACGGTGACCTGGACGTCTGCACCCGCGTGCTCGTCAACGGAGATCACCCGGTCAACGCTGACCCTCTCACCACCGAACGGGTGGGTTGACTTCGACCTGACGAGCCTCGCGCAGTCGAACGTCGCCAACGGCAACTTGTCGATGACGGTGCTGCTCGACGTGGTCGGTACGCCCAGTTCAACCATGACCTTCCACAGTTCAGAGCACACCACGAATGCCTCCCGCCGACCGCAACTGGTGCTGGATTACGTGGACAACGTGGATGGCATTCAGCCTCCGTCTCAGCCAACCCTGACATCGCCCACCGACGGTGAAGTGATCTATTCGGAGGTCGGCTCCATGCTTGAATCGGGGGCCAACCCCACCCTCACGTGGACGGCCTTGCCCGATGCGACGGACTACATCCTGACCTTCTCCGGACCCGGAGGCCAAACCTCCTACCGGTCTTGGGTCGACAGTGAATTCCTGACGAACACCACCTTCCGTCTTGACGACGCGTTGAGCGAGGGCGTGGTGTACGAGTGGTGGGTGCAGGGTGTCAACCAGTCGATTCCCGGCCCGTCCTCGTCGCGCTGGTCCTTTGCCTTGGGCGATCCGGACACAAGCGACCTCGGTGACACGCGCTATGCGTACCGCTTCCAAACCGGAAACGAAGTCGCGTCGCTCGGGCACACCCGCGTTCGCGAGGGCATGATCACCAACGCCAGTGGAAGCACGAACTACGGTGCTGCTTCAACGGCCACGCTCGGAACCGGCGTTGGGTGCGGTGGTTCAAGCGTCGTCGATGCCTGCCGCATGGTCGTCGCCGTTGACTTCGGGCAAGTCTTTGGACAGGTAACGTTGGGTTCCACCCTGCGAGCACATTCCGCCCACCTCTCGATGCAGGTGCTGAGCAGCGGTTGGCTCGGTGTCGGCGGCACCACATCGATGACGCTGACGGCGCATCGCGTCCTCGCGTCGACCTGGACGGAACTTGGTTCAACGTGGAACGAGAGCAGCAGTGGTGTGGCTTGGGGTGCGCCGGGTATGGCGTCGGGCACCGAATACGGGCCTGCGCTTGGCTCCACCACCGTCACCTACGGCTTCAGCGGCCGGGTGGTGATCCCACTGACCTACGAAGCGATGTCCCTGAGCGGTGACCACGTGTGGCTGATCGTCGCCACGCCAAACACCGGTGCCGCCAGCATGCGTATCGTGACGAGCGAGGGCGTGGATGCGGACCGCCCGATTGTGCAACTCAACTACACCGAGGTGTTCTCGTTGAGCGTCGGTATGGGAAGCACCACCCTCACCGCAGGCACGTCTGGCTCCGTGTTTGCCTCCGCCGTGAATTTCTCCAGCGGCCCCCTCTCGCCGACCGGCATCACCTACTCCGTCTCGGACGGCAGCATGAACGGAGCGACCTGGACGCCCGAGACGGCCGGTCAGCAGTGGGTCAAGGCCTGCTACGGCGCTGTTTGCGACACGCTCGTCGTGACGGTGGTGCCGAACAGCCCCACCACCTTGGTGGTGGACCCGTTGACGGCCACCATCACCGCCGACGAGACCCTCGACATTACCGCGATGGTCACCGACGACTGGGGCAACGCGGTGGCCGGCCAAACGATCACGTTCACGCCGAGCGATGGCTCCATGTCCGGCGCGACGTTCCACCCTGTCACGGCCGGTTCGCAATCGGTCGACGTGACCTGGCAATCTTCGACCATCACGGTGAACATCGAGGTGGTTCCCGGTGCTCCAGACCAGATCCTTCTCTCAGGGTGCACCGGAACGGTCCCCGCAGGGACGACCTGTGACGTGACGCACGTTGTGGTTGACCAACACGGCAACGCCATGGACGTCGCGGACGCCGGTGGTCTGACGTGGTCGACGACCGACGGCAATTATTCCGAGTCCGGCATGACGTACGAAGCCGACCACGTCGGGACCTGGGTGCTCTCCGTGTCCTCGGCCTCGGGCGCGTCTGGCTCGCTCGACATCACGGTCGGGCATGGTGAGATGGCGGGGCTGGAGGTCAGTGCCTCCTCCTTGTCCATCACTGCAGACGAACTGGTGTACCTGAACACCACGCGCATTGACGTACGCGGAAACCGCCTGCTGGTTGTGCTTCCGGAGGACAACTGGACCCGGATTGCGGACGGATCCCTGCTCGCAGGACAACCTGCTGTCTGGTCGCCAACCTCGCGTGGGGCCAAGATCGTTGAAGCCCGGTACGAGACCTTCCTGGCAAGCGTCAGCATCGCCGTCAGCCAAGGCGAAATGGTGCAGTTGGTGATGGTCGTCGATTCGGTGGACGTCAACGACGAATCCTTCACCATGACGGCGGATGAGATGCTAACGGCCTCCGTCCGCGCGGTGGACCAGAAGGGCAACCGTTGGTCGGTGGTCGCGAATTGGTCGGTGACCCATGCGACGTGGGCGGACCAAGCCGTGCTCTCGCAAATCGACGCACAGGCCACCACGTTCCGACCCGTGCTTGCGGACGATGCAGCCTACACCCTCGAAGCCGTTCACATCGAAGGCGAGTCGAGTTTCGCGGCGAGCATCACCATCACCGTGGTGCACGGCGACCTGTTCGACATCACGCTCACGGCCGAGACCTTGGAAGACGGGGATTCTGGGACCGGTTTCGACATCACCGCCGACGACGGGCTCCAGTTCTCCGTGACGGCCAACGACGCGGAGGGCAACCCCATCCCAACCGACGCGTTCTCGTGGACCATTCGGAGCGACGACGGGGAGGCGGACATCAGCGCTTCGCTGCTGGCGTCAGCCCTGCGATGGGAGGCTACCCTCGTGGGTTCGTGGACCATTGAGGTCACGGGCCTGACCGAAGGAGGCGCCGAAGTCGTTCGCTCGGTGGAGGTCGAGGTGACGCATGGCGTGGCGGTCGAACTCAGGGCGCCCGAGCCACAATTCTCGCTGTTCGCTGGTGACCACACCCAAATTGAGGTCACCGGAATCGACGCCGATGGGAACACCTTCCCGCAAGACGTCTTGTGGTCAGAAGGACTCGGTGATGCGACGGACATCAACGCCACCGGTGGAGCGACCTACGACTACTTTGCACGACGTGCCGGCACCCACGTGCTCACGTACGAGGTGAACGGGGTGGAAGGGACGTGGAACGTGACCGTGGAGCCACAGACCACGGTTGACCGTTTCGAGATGACCCTCTCGTCCACCACGGTGGATCAGTTGGCGAACGTCACCCTCACGGTCACCGCGTGGGATGCCTTCGACAACCAGATCCCTGTGCCGCCATCAAGCACGGTCTTCTACTCCGATGCAGACGGTACGCCGCTGTTCCAAGGTGTTGATTCCGGCACCGGTGTGGGCACATGGTACCTCTTGACGATGAACGATGGCACGCATACGGTCACGGTGACCGCTGGCAGCGTCAATGCCGAAACGACCATCACCGTCGAGGGTACGTTGAACGGTTTCTTCGTCGCCAACTCACCGATTTCCTACATCGGGGTTGGTCTCGGTGCCATCGTCGCGGTGACCCTTGCCGTGCTGCTCCTTCGCGTGTTGCGTTCCGGTTCGTCCGATGAATGGGACGAGGACGACGAGGACGACGAGGACAATGCACCTGCACCTGGCCCCTCCGCGGGCCCGAGCGGTCCAGCACCGGGTCCTGCTGCCGGTCCGAGCGGTCCAGCACCGGGACCTGCTGCCGGTCCGAGCGGCGCTGCACCCGGTCCCACGGCGGGGCCGACTGAGGCCCCGGAGGAGGCGAAGGAGATCCCTGCCGTGCCCGAACATGATGAAGCCACGAGTGAAGAAGCGGCGGAAGGCTCGAACGGGGCGGAGATCAGCGTCGATGAAGACGGCACCGAATGGTACGAAGACGAGCAGGGTGTGTGGTGGTACCGCATGCAAGGCGCGACGGATTGGAGCGAGTGGAAGGATTGAGCGCTGACAGAGGTGGGTGAAGAAGGGCATGCGTGGAGCCAAGGTTTCCATTGTCGTGCTCCTCTTCCTGCTTGCGAGCGCGCCCTTCAACCCCTCAGACACGCTGCTTGACGCCGACCACCATCCCTCCCGTGCTCCGGCCGTGGCGATGTCCTTGGACGTCTCGCGCACCACGATCACCGCCGACCAAGCCCTGCTTGTCAGCGCTGACCTGCGGGATGCAGCGGGGCAACCGGTCCAAGGTGCCGTGAATTGGTCGGTGAGCAACGGTTCCATCGAAGCGACGGGGCTGTTCGTGCCGTGGAGCGCGGGGAGCGTTCAGATCACCGGAGAGCACGGAGGCTTGCAGGCCTCGACCAACATCACCGTGGTCGCGGGACGGCCTGTCGCTCTTGCCTTGGACCTCAGCAGTGCGCCGGTGTCCGGTCGTCCGTTTCGATTGAACGCGGTGGGTGTTGACGCCCAAGGCAACGAAGCCCAGGCCGACGGCGTGGCGTGGTTCATCGATGGGACGTCGAAGGGAGTTGGCATGCCGGTGGTGATGCTTCCTCGGCCGGGGACGTACGACGTCACCATGCGCTTGAACGACATTGAAGCAAGCGAACCGATGGACGTCGTACCTGATCTTCCCGTCGCCTTTGTCTTTCCAGAGGGACTGAGCATGAGGAGCGGCGAGGGCCTTCAATTGCGGCCAGAACTGGTCGACGCGAACGGATTTTCCATGCCCTGGAGCGAGGTTGGTGGCGTCGAATGGTCGTCCAACCACGGCGTCATCGATGGCGAGGGTGTCTTCTACCCGATCCGGCCCGGTGTGTGGAACGTTTCCGTGCATGCCGTGGAAGGCAACATCAGCGGCAACGGCACCGTTTCGGTGCTCCCCGCTGACGCAGCCTTGCTTGAAATTGAGGTGGAAGGTGGTGCGAACACCACCCTTCCCGCTGGTAACGAGGTGGAACTTGAGGCCTTGCTGAGCGATTCATTGGGCGCGCGTGCTCCGGTTGTGGTGCCCTTGACCAATTGGAGCATCCCTTCCGGTCGGGTGGCTGCGGGCTCGAACGGCCCCTTGTGGACACCCACCGACATGGGCACGTTCGTGCTCACCGTGAGCGACGCCGGGTTGATGGCGAGCCTCACGGTGACGGTCGGATTTGGAGCCGTCGTGGACATGCACGTCGCCTCCACCCATGCTTTCGTTACCGCGGGCGACAGCGTCGTGCTGACCGCCGTGGCGGAGGACCTTGCTCAGAACCACATGGTGGTCAACGCCACCTGGTCGATGGTCGAGGGGGACAGCAGCGGGCTCGTGGTGGCCAACGGCATCGCGTTCCTTGAACCCCAGGACCTCGGAGCCATCACGCTTCACGCGGAATGGGTGTCGCCCGCGACCAACGCGACGTTCACCAGCACGTGGTCGACGATCGTCGAACCAGGCCGGTTGGCACGCATCGGATTCGACCTTGAGCAGAACCTCATTCCCGCCGACGTGGCCGTGGACCTCTCGCCCGTCCTGACGGATGCGTTTGGCCATCGCCTCGACGGCATCGCCCTCAATTGGAGCGTGGACGGCGTGGACGTGACCGACACCATGCGTATGTCGAACGCACGTTGGGCCCCGTCCTCCCTTGGTGGTCACGTGGTACGCGCGAACGCCGACGGCGTGTTTGGCTTGGTGCGCCTCACGGTGGAGCCCGGTCGTGCAAGCACGCTGGTGCTCGACGATGCGGTGGGACCGACCTTGGTGGCAGGCGTTCCCGTAGAGGTGCGGCTTGACCGCCTCGATCTGCACGGAAACATGGGCCCGGCGATCAACGTGTCCACCGACCTCGACCCAAGCGTGGTGGTTGTCGAAGCATCGACGACCGGGCCAGGGTGGTGGAGCGTCCTTCCCAAACAGGCCGGGCCGCTTGCGCTGACCCTCATCGCCGACGACGCCGTGCTGCTTCTTGACCTCGACGTGGTGCCCGGTGCTGCCGTGCGTTTGTTTGTCGAGGTCAACGGGACGTCCATGTCGCAAGGAGGAACAGCGCTCGTCGACGTCCATGGGGTCGACGTTCATGGCAACCTCGTCGAGGTGGACGACGCCTCCGTTCGACTGACCTGCACCGCAGGGGGCGTGGACCATCTCGTGGATGGAACATGGGTCCTCGACCTCGACCGTTCCGGAGACGATCGTTCGTGTACCGTCACGAGCACGGAAGGCCTCATCGCTCAAACCTGGTTCGAGGTGGACGCGGTGTTGCTTGGCGGTGTGTTTGGTTCGTCGAACACCGTCGTCTCCCTCGCAGGGCTTCTCCTTCTTGCCGTCGCGGGTCTGCTCCTCACGATGCTCCGGGCGCAGGAAGGCGTCGACGATGCGTCGCTGGAACCGCAGGACCAGACCGCCATGGTCGAAGCGGCGGAATCGAAAACCGTGGTTGCACTCGTAGGAGCAGCCAGCGCATCAGCACCATCACCAGCCTCTCCTGCCTCTGCACCTCCGTCTGATGACACCCAACCTCCACTCGCCCCCGAAGCCCGTGCGTCCATGGCTGAACAGGCCGCACAGACGGGCGTGATGGTGGCCCTCGAGGGAACCGCACAGGGGTCGACAGGATGGTACGTCGACGCCAACGGTGCGGTCCAGCATTGGACCGTGAGCCCCGACGGTGGTTGGGTCAAGTCGGCCGAGTGATCATTCCTCTTCTTCGAGGAAGCGAAGGAATTCGTCGATGTCAACCACGCCGTCGGCATCGTTGTCGGCCTCGTGGAAGTAGGCGCGAATTTCACTCCACGAGAGCTTCATCCCGAGCCCCATCGTCACGGCCGATCGGAATTCGCTGAGGGTAAGGTGGTTCTTTCGTCCAACGTCCGCGGCGTGGAAGGCTGCATAGAACCGAGCATGGGCTTCGCTCGTCGGGTTCGCGAACTCCGCTTTGAAGGAGGAAAATGGCGTGATTCGGTCAAACTCATGGGCATGCCTCGCTCCGTAGGCCAACCAGACCACGACGCCGATGCCAACCGCACCGAGCGCGCCAATGAGGGCGTTCTGACCCATCAACGCGAGCAGCACAAGGCCCATGGCTGAACCGTAAATTTGGGGCAAGGGGAACAGCGGGGACCGGTAGGGAGGGTCCCAGTTGTGCCGAGGTCCTGCGTTGCGCATGACCACGACAGAGAGGTTGATGGCCACGAACACCATGATGTTGAACCCTGAGGCAAGCTCAGCCACGTCGTGAACGTCGATGGTGAGGATGGCCGCACCCATCAGTCCGCCGGTGATCACAATCGGCCAATGCGGTGTTTCAAACCGAGGGTTCAGGTCTTCCAGGGCGGCGGGGAGGAGGTTGTCGCGTGCCATCGCAAACAGGAAGCGGGAGGCGGACAGAACGCCCGCCAAGGCCATGGAGGACATGGCCAAGATGGCCAACAGCGAGGCAATCAGGGCCATGGTTGAGCCCGCGACGTGCTCAGCAAAGGCGTGGATGGGGTTCTCGATGGCATGGTGGTCCGCGTCAAGGTGCCATCCTTCGGGCAACACGGAGACCATCACGAAGGCAACGCCAGCGTACAGCAGGGTGGCGACGATGAGGGACGTGAACATGCCTCGAGGGATGTTCCTCTCGGGGTCCATCACCTCGCCACCGATGGCGCCGACCTTGATGGCGCCAGAATACGCCACGAAGACGAGGGCGGCCGCCGTCCCCATCTCTGCCGAAAACGGTTGCAGATCCCTCACGGGGCGGCCGAAATCGGCGTCGCCTGAGAACAAGGCCATCACGCACAGCAGGAGCAGAAAACCAACGGCGAGGGCTACAATTGGGGCTTGTACTTTCTTGATTTGCTTGACGCCGGTGATGTTGAGCACCACGATCAACGCGAGAAGGATCAGGGCCATGCGGATGGGGTTCACCTCGATGTCGAACGCGGTGGTCACCACCTCGAGGTAGGCAGCGAAGCCGATCAGAGCGAAGGCCGATTTGAGCATGAAGGAGGCAAACAAGCCCAAACCCGAGATGGTCCCGATCAGGGTGCCATAGGTCCGTTCCATGTACACGTACACCCCACCTGAATGGGGCATTGCGCTGGCCAACTCTGCCTTGGAGAGGGCCCCTGTCAGCACGACGGAAGCAGCGAGGACGAAGGCAAACCACATGCCGTTTCCTGCGATTTCTTGCGCAAAGGCGGGGAGGACGAACAAACCGGAGCCGAGCATCGATGCAAGGGAAAGGACCACCAAGGTGGCCATGCCAATGGTGCGGTTGAGAAGTTCTTCACCGCCTTGTCCTGCCATCAACGTCACCTTTCACGCCAAGGCGTGTCCTACGGTCTTCGGATTGGACTTTGAAGGCTTGTCCCGCAGACGAAGGAAGAACACCGTCTTGATCACTGCGGGAGGTAAGCGATGACCTTCATCTCCACGGCGATCGGTGTGGGAAGGGAACGGATGGCCAAGGTGGTCCTCGTTGGTCCAACCTTCCCAAGGGTTTCGGCCCACACCTCGTTGTATCCGCCGAAGTCGCGCTCCATGTCCACAAGGAAGGTGGTGACGTCGACAATGTCCTCCAAACGCCCACCCGCTTCGTGAAGCACGCGCTCAACGTTGGCTACGACGGCGTGCGTTTGGGCGCGGATGTCGTAGTCCAACGGTGCCCCTGCTTCGTCGTAAATCGGTCCCCCAGGAATGGCGTTCGTGCCCGGCTGCCGTGGGCCAACGCCCGAGAGGTAGAGCATGTCCCCGACGCGTCGAGCGTGCGGGTACGCGCCGACGGGTTTTGGTGCAGCGTCGCTGTTCACGGCATCGTCGCGTTCCACCGGGTCCCAGAGCGCAGGCCCGTTGTGGGATACGTCCGGACCATGCTCGTGATGGTCACCGGCATCGTCGACGGCGTCAAGCACGCCTCGGTCCCCTCCGAACACCTCCACGTTTTCCTCGTCGTACTCCTTGTCGCCCTTGCCGTTTGAGGCTGGATCGAGGTGCACGACGGCCCCTCCGGCACCGTGGAGCGCTTCGTAGGCCAACACCTCGCCCGTCAGGTCGTTGCGGTGGTCGTTCATCGCAGAAAGGAACCACATGGGCTTGAACGCGACCACCTTCTGGACGCGAATCTGGTTGTGGATCGTTCGGGAGAGTTGGCCGACGTCCTCGAGTCGACCATCGCCGAGGAATTCGAGGATCTTCCGGTTCCATTCGTCGTCCTTGAGGGAGTGGATGCGGTCGTCATGGGGGTCGATCCGTTGCGTGAACATCCGGTTGGAGAGCGACATGGCGGCGACAACCGCGATTTTCCGTCCTTTGGCGGCGTCCATGCAGGCCTTGGCGAGCACGGTCGTCTCGGCCCTGTTGGCGTACACGTTGGACGAGACGATGGCCGCAGGCAAGCGGTTACCGGGGTTCAAGAGGCTCAACGCCACCACCGAACCGACGTCGATTGGGAAGCCGTCGTACGCGACGGTTCGCGCGCTTAGGCCTCGCTTTTCTGCAGCGTCGCGCCATGCATGTGCGAAGTCAGCATCGATGCGGAAGTCGTAGTGCATCGTTCCAAGGTCGTGGAAGTCATGGTCAACCAGGTTCCAGACGGGGTTTGGGTCCGCCTGCATCTGATGCCCGATGATGGACGGCCAGGTGGTGGAATAGATCACGAGCAGGTCGGCTCCGCTTGCCTCGATGCGCTTGGCTGCCTCCTCGAAGGCTCCGCGCAACCGGCCATAGCCCTCGTTCGCGTCCGGAGCGAGCAGCGGGTGGGGGTGCACGGGCACGACGAGGGTCGCGACGACTTCGCTCAGGCCACCGCCTCCTCATGTTTCCACGCCGGCCATTCGACCACGGCGTTCCCTGTGCCGATCACCGTTCCGTACCCGTGCAGCACGGCAGGGTAGGAAGGGACGCCGAGGGTGTGCATGAGCCATGTGAGGCCACCGCCGTCGGTTTCGGCGATGGCTTGTTCGGTGAATTCTGGCATCTCATCGAGGAGGCGCTGTGCGCGCCCCCCGACCATGTGGTCGATGATGCGCATGTCCCAGAGGTGCATCGCGTGGCTGGTGATGTGTTCGTGGCTCATGTCCTCGGGCACCTCGGGTTCGGCCGTGAAGTGGCGGTGGGACAGCGAATTGCTGGCCAGCACCACCGCTCGCTTTCCGCTCGCTTCGATGGCACGACGGGTGGCTTTGCCGAGTTCGGCCATCATCTCCTGCATCACCTCGACGGAGTAGTAGTGACGGCTGCGGTTGCTCGAGATCACCACCAGCGGTTTGGACCACGCCGGGTCGGTGAGGTGGGCGGTGGTGATGGTCCCGTAATCGACGCGGAATTCAGGGTTGGTCATCATGTGGACGTCGAGACCGGCTGATGCTGCTTCGTCGTGAATGGCGGCGGCCAAGTCCACGTCGACCTTCATGTCGTACGTGTAGCGGAAGAGGTTGGGAAAGATCGGGTCCACGGAAAGGCCCTCAAAATGGGGCAGGCCGAGCAGGTGCGTTCCAACATAGGTCTGCCAGTGGGGCGAGAGCAACACAAGGACGTCGTGCTCGACCTCAGCAAGGCTGGCGCGAAGGCGGTCGTATCCCCAGCGCAATTGCTCCCATCCACCTTCGGAGGACGGCGCGTTTTGTGGCGGATTTTCCGCGTACACGAGGTGTGGTGGATGCGGTGCAAGGCAACCGGCGACGATGCGTCCTCCGCCCATGGCTTGTGGACGACGCGATGGCGTAAGAGGTTCGCCATGGGCTCGCCTCAAGGCTTGAAGCCCGCAAGCCTGCCGTCATGCCATGGATGGCGACCCCTCGGTCGACGATGGTCCCGCCGTGGCCATCGCCGCCCCGTCGATTCCGCCTGCCGCAGAAGTGCGTCGCCGCACCCTCGTGAACGCCGTCGTCCCGTTGCTCGTTGGTGCGGTGCTTGGCGCGGGCTGGCAACTCGTCGTGATGCCACGCGTGGGGGATGCACAACTCCCGAACCCCGTCCACGGCGCCTTGATGCTCTGGCTGTTGTGTGTTCCCCTGTCAACGACGATGCTCGTCGGACGACGGTTGAATGAAGCGTGGGAATACGCCTTGGGCCTCGCCCTCGTCGCCGTGCCCCTGGCCTCCATTTGGCTTGGCAGGGGTGGAGGCGCCTTGTTTTGCGGCGTGTACATGCTCGGCATTGTCTGGATGGCCGTCTCCGGTGCATGGGCGACGTCGGCGTGGCCCAACAACGCCCGGGCCCTCGCTCCCTTTCGCTCTGGAATTTGGCACACCCTCGGCGTTGGCTTTGGGGCCTTCCTTGGCTCGGTGTTGGCCTACGTCTGGTCCTGACGGAAGGTTTCCCTTACCTCGTGGAGGCCGTGCTCAAGTTCGTCGAGCATCGCTTCGCACGATGGGGCTTCCAACACGCGTTGCCTCGCGTCCGCGCTCGGCAGCACAAGAGAGGACGCGAGCAGCACCGTGTGCGCCTCGCTTCCGAGCAAGGCCTCGATGCGTTCGTCAACCCACGGTTGCGCTGTCTCGGCCCCCACCCCCATGGCTTCGCTGAGGTCCATGAGCCCGTCACGCAGCATCGCTTCCAGGCGTTCAAGGTCCTCTTCGTCCGGTTCCGGGGTGTCCAACACGACGACGTCGGCGCTCAGGTACAGCGGAAGGTCGGAACGACCGAGGTCATCGGCCCGCTGCAGCAGCACTTCAAGGGGCGGGAGGACGCCTTCGTCGCTGAGCAGGTCGGACACCGCCGGATCCTCAAAGGGCGGCAAGGCCGGCTCATGGACCTGGTTCACGGCAAACCTCGCCCCGCCTCGGATGGCGATCATGTGGTTGGAGCCGACCTCACGGTGCTCCTCGATGTGCGCGAACGTTCCCACGTTGCTCGGCCCGTCCCAACCTTTCACTGGACGGAACGGGTCCGAGAGGACGAGACCAAACGGCCGATCGTCAAGGATGCAGGTGTCCAGCATCTGCTTGTACCGAGGTTCAAACACCCGAAGGGTGGTGACCTCGCCGGGAGCCAAGGTCATGGGCAGCACGAACAGGGGGAGCCCCTCCACCTCGGCCATGCGTGAAATACCGCTCAACGCCCCTTGAACCTGTGTTGACGAGCCGTATCTTCATGGCCTCGACCAAGCCGCTTTGGGCATGGGCCTCGGCGCCATCGACCGGTGGCTTCCGCAGGGCTCGTTGCTTCGGTACGGAGCGGCGGGGGCGTTCAACACGGCCGTCTTCGGCGTTGTGCTCGTGGTGCTGTCCATGGTCACGGGCATCGAGCGGGACGATGCGCTCCGCTGGGCCACGGTATGGGGCGTGGCATGGACGTTGTCAAGCCTCGTGGCGCACGCGACGCACCGGCTTTTCACGTTCAATGCGACGACGGGTCTCGCGTGGTCCTTGAGCAGTTCAATTCCCGTCTTCGCACTGGGCATGGTCGGTTCAAGCACGACGTTCGGGGTTCTGGTGGACCACAGTACCGCTCCGTTGGCGGTGCTGACGGTCGTCAACGTCGGGGCATGGGGCGTGGTTCTGTGGGCGCTCAACCGCACGGTTGTGTTCGCACACGGCCCGCCAGACGGTTCGCTTCAGGACGAGTAAGACTCGCCTTCGGACGGGAAGTCGCCGGAGCGCACATCGTCGCAGTACGACCGAACGGCACCGTCGATGGCGGCGGCAAGGTCCAGGTACCGTCGCAGGAAGCGCGGTGAGAAATCTTGGGTGATGCCAAGCATGTCGTGCAGAACCAGCACCTGCCCATCGACGTCAGGTCCAGCCCCGATGCCGATGACCGGGATCGACAACTCTGCGGCGACCTTCGCGGCGAGGTCGCGAGGGATCTTTTCGAGCACCAAGGCGAAACAGCCCGCTTCTTCGAGCAGCCGGGCATCGCTGAGCAGTTTTTCCGCCTCTTCCTCCTCCTTGGCGCGGACCGTGTAGGTGCCGAACTTGTAGATGGACTGGGGTGTGAGGCCAAGGTGGCCCATCACGGGGATGCCCGCCGTGAGGATGCGCTTGATGCTCTCCACCACCTCGGAGCCCCCCTCCAGCTTGACGGCATGTGCTTCCGCTTCCTTCATGATTCGGATGGAGGATTCCAGCGCCTGCCTTGAATTCCCTTGGTAGGTGCCGAAGGGGAGGTCGACCACGATCAGCGCACGGTCGACCGCACGCTGCACGCATTGGGCGTGGTAGATCATCTGGTCGAGGGTGATCGGCACCGTGGTGACCTGCCCGGCCATCACGTTGGAGGCGGAATCACCGACAAGAATGACGTCCACACCGCCGCCATCGACGAGGCGAGCGAGGGAATAATCGTACGCGGTGAGCATCGTGATGCGCTCCCCAGCGCGCTTCATTTCCTGCAGTGTGTGGGTTGTGACCTTGCGCGCCTCGGCGTGAACGGACATCGTGCTCTCACCCGAAGCGGCGTGGAAGCGGTTGACCTTCAAGGCACCCGTCGCCTCATTCGTCGGCCACACAGATGTTCACGGCCTCGGAAAAGAAGCCAAGGCTCCACATGCCCCCTTCCCGACCAACGCCAGATTGTTTCACCCCGCCGAAGGGTACGCGCAGGTCACGGTGGAGCCAGGTGTTGACCCAGACCATGCCGGTGTCCATGCGTTCGGCGAAACGCCGGCCTCGCTCGGCGTCTGCGGTCCACACCGAGCCTGCGAGGCCGTATTCGGTGCCGTTGGCCACGGCGAGGGCCTCCTCCTCGGTGCTGTACCCGTGCACGGTCACGACGGGGCCGAAGATCTCCTCCGTCGCGCAGCGGCTCGTTGCCGGCAGTCCGGCGACGACGGCCGGGGTCAGGTGGTAGCCAGTGCCCTCACCGCGCTCGCCGCCGGTGAGCACGGTGCCTCCTTCCTCGACGGCGAGGCGCAGGTAGCCTTCGACCTTCTCCCGGTGGGCTTCTGAGATGACCGGGCCAATGGGGAAGCGTTGCACCGCGTCCACGAAGCGAGGCAGGAAGTCGTCCATCAACGAGGTGGGGACCAGCACGCGTGAACCACACAGGCAGATTTGCCCGGAGTTGAGGAAGCCACTGCGCACGACCCCGGGCACGACGGCGTCAAGGTCGGCGTCGTCGAGCAGGACGGTTGCGTTCTTTCCGCCGAGTTCGAGGCTGAGTTTCTTGAACATCGGGGCGGCTGTTGCAGCCACGATGCGTCCCGTTGCGGTCCCGCCTGTGAACGAGATGGCCGGCACCGCAGGGTGCTCAACGAGGGCTTGACCGACTTCGGGTCCGAGGCCGTGCAGGACGTTGACCAGCCCGCCATCAAGGCCGGATTCCCGAACGAGTTCGCTGAAGCGGTGGGCGGTCAGGGGGGTCAATTCCGACGGTTTCGCGATCACGGCGTTGCCCATCAAGAGGGCCGGGGCCACCTTCCACGTCAAGAGGTACAAGGGCAGGTTCCACGGGGAGATGAGGCCCACGAGGCCGATGGGCTTGCGCAGGACATGGTTGGTCGCGTCGTCCATTCGGAAGACTTCGGGGGACTGGGACCGGCCGAACTCGGCGAAGAATCGGAAGTTGCGGATGCAGCGGTCAATGTCCACGTGACGCGCGACGTCCCACGGCTTGCCGGTGTCTCGTGCCTCGAGGTGAGCGAGTTCATCGGCCGCAGCCTCCATGGTGTCCGCCAACCGGTCGAGCGCGTCGGCCCGTTCATGCAGGCTCAGGGCGGCCCATGCCGGCTGGGCGGTACGCGCGGCCGCCACCGCCTGCTCGACGTCTTCGGCCCCCGAACGGGGGATTGTGGCAATGACCGTTCCGTCGGTCGGCCCAACGTCGTCGATGCGCAGGCCGCAGGCCGCGTCAAGGTAGGCCGTTCCGATGGCGTTTCGGACGTGGATGGGGTCCATGTTCAGACCTCCACGTCGTACAGCCAGCGGTCCGTGTCCGGGTCCCATTCGTCCCATGTCGGCACGCTGTCAAGCCTGCCGAGCAAGCCGGGCGGCACGATGCCGGGCACCACGAAGGCCTTCTGACGATGCAACGGGTACGGGTTGCGCAGTTCGATGCCAAGCACGCCGAGGATGGCCCGTGCAACGTACCACGTGGCTTGTGCGTTCCATCCGTGTGCGATCTTCACGACCACGCCGAGGCCTTCCGGCCAGTCGGGATGGGCGATGGCCAAACCCAGCAAGCCGTCGGCCCCCTCCTTGGCGATGACCTCGCCCTCGCCGGCCTTGATGATGGTCGAATCGAGGCGGTTGAAGCCGCCGACGAGGTCAGGATGGCGGCACATGGCCTCCCAAATCCAGTCGGCGTGCCGGTCCGTGACCAACCCCGCGTAGATCGTTGCCAGTTCCGCGACGGTGTTCGACACCGTGGGCAGGCCGCATCCATCTTTGGCCACGCGGAGGGGGGTCCACCCCTCGCCGAGGAAGCGGCGCAGTTGGGCCATGTAGGCGTGGAAGACTTCGTGGGAGGGCAAGGTGTAACCAGCGCGGTTCCAGCCCTTGCCGCGGCAGCCGCGCAGGATAGCTGCGTGCTCGCCGGAGCAGGTGTGGTACCAGCGGCGTGGTCGACGAACCTGACGGCCAAATTGAATGAGCGGCACGTCGAGGGGTGTCAGCATCAACGGCCACTCGGATTCGTTGAGCAGGGACTGTGCTGCTGCGACGTGTTCGGTGTCGCCGTTGTGGCTGGCCACGGCAATGGCCTTCTGTTCCCACGAACACTCCGCGAGTTCGTCAACGAAGGCCTTGAGCATGAAGGGTTTCATCATCGAACGGCCATAGCAGAGCACGTTTCCACCGAAGGAGTGGATCACCTCGCCACCGTGCGCCCACGCTACGGCGCCGTGGATCGTCGTTTCCGAGACGCCGTTTCGACGGTAGTCCACCAGGGGTTCCCATTCGACGTCCCGTCCTGTCGGGACGCCCTCAACGCGCTCGCCGAGGGGTGAGGTTGGGTACAGTTTGGAGCCGGGCAAGCCCGGAGCGACGGCCGAACCGTCCGCGCTCACGCCGTTCCCTCCAAAAGTGCATGCTCGACCAAGGGGACGACGCCTTCCATGTAAGCGCGCATGTTTCGCTTGACGCGCTCGTTGTCGTGGTTGAAGAAATCAAACCACGCCATGATGCGGTCCTCTGGGTGGAACCGCTCCAACATCTGCTGGGCCACGTCCTGAATGTTGCCGACCAGGGCGTTGTTGGTCGCGCGTTCGACCTTGCTTGGGTCAAGGGTGCCCTCCAAGGCGGTCCAATACGCAGCCAAGGCCGCCTCGGCTTCGCGCTTCGCCGCCTCGCGTTGCTCCTCGGCCGTCAATCCCGCTTCGTCGTTCACGAAGACAAACACCGTCCGCGGCATGTGGCCTCGCTCCCACGAACCACCGTCCGGATGGAAGCACGCGCTCATGCGCTCATGCGTCGCGTCGATCACCTCAGGGGCCGTAATGGAGAGGTTGAACACCCGCACGGGCAGGTGCGTGTTCAGTTCGACTTGGGCCTTCGGGTCGTGGGTGCCCGCCACCAAGATGAGTCGCTCAAGCGGGGCTTCCTTGGGGACGATGCGCACCTCTTCGAAGGCATAGCGAGGCGTGACGTGAACCTCATCCGCTGGCGCGTCGCCTCCGTCGCGGTCCAAGGCTGCAGACTGCACGGCCTGCCAGTCCTCATTGCTTCGGAAGAGGTCCCGCGTGAGCACGGTCGGGCGGGAGGTTGCGTCGCTGACCACGTCCCCTCGGAGCAAGCGAAGGAAGATGGACGCCGCTTCGAGGAAGATTTGCCCCCGCAACGCGGGCCACGACGCGGCTTCGACCTCGTCCCGTGGCACGATGCCGTAGGGGCGGGCCATGAATTCGAAGCGTCCCGAAGCGAAGCCGATGTGCAAGCGCCGCGTCCCACCTCGGTCGATGCGCTCGAGGTGGGTGAGGGTGTTGGCGATGCGTTCTGCTTGGGCGATGGGGCCACCCGCCGCGAAAATCGACAAGACCGCGCTTCCAAGGTCAATCCTTGACGTGCAACGGAAGGATTCGAGGGCCAGTTGCGGGAAATCGGTGCACAGCCCGACTTCGCCAGGCCAGTGTGGGACAACGGGCTTCGCGTTCATTTTCTGAGTCTCTGTGGAGAGGTGGGCTTGAGCCACCCATGCGACGCCGAAGCCAAGTTCGTCGGCCAAGCGAAGTTGGTCGAAGTACTGGTCGAACATCACCGCCTCGGACGGTACTTCGCCGGAATGGTCCGGCGTATGAGAGATGGAGAAGAAGATGTCGTGCTCCATCACCTCACCCGGTCCCGCCACGGTCCTTCGACCTATGAGGTGAACGCCCCGCGCCTCAGGCTTGGTCGGCCAAGGCCGTCAAGTGCTGAATGCGTTCACGCACGGGTTCCGGAGCCGGCAACCCTGCTGCCATGAAGGCGTGCACGACGTCGGAGAGTTGGAGCATGGCGGTCGACCAATCCTCGGCGATTTCGGCAAGGTCGGCCAGCCCCCACCCTGCAACAAGTTGACCGGACAGGTCCTGGAGGTCCTTCGCCAACTCGTAGGATCGCTTCAGATGGTCGCTGGCAATGTCCACCTCGCCGATGGTGGCGTGCACGTGGGCAAGGTCGGCCAAGGCCTCCATCACGCCTTCGTCATCGCCGAGCCGCTCCAGCAAACCAAGGCGTTCGGTCTCGGTGGCGATGGCATCGTCCACGCGTTCCAGCGCCTTCTCGCACGCTGCTCGGGCCGCGAGGCCATACACGGTGCCTTTCTCGTCCCCCACCGACCGTCGGTGTCGGAGGGAGCGGCCGAGGACCGCGTGTGCTTCGTTGTGCGCTTCTTGGGCATGCAGCAACAGGGCTCCATGGTGAAAGGCCGCCGCGGCGAGCCGTGCTCCGCCTTCCATCGCTTCGGCGTCCGTTCCCAAGGCCATGAGGGCGTCCACGTTGGCATCCTGGCCACGCCGGAGGTGCTCCAACTGGACCCACCCTTCCTCAATGGTGTCGCTTGCCGCAGCATCGGCTTGGTTCAGCAAGCGCACCACGAGGTCCTCGTGGCCCAGTTCCTCGGCAAGCGGCAGCAAGCGAAGCGCGAGCGCCGTGTCCAGATGCTCCATCCCGCCGCCGTCCACCAGTGCGCGAAGCACCTCCTCGGCCTGCTCGGGCGTCACCTCGCCGTCCATGCCGCCGCCTCGCTGCGTCCTGTTTCAAGCCTCGCTCAGATGGAACGGAGGCGGCCGCCGTCCACGGCAAGGCTGACGCCACGGATGGCTCCGGCGGCGGGCAGCGCGAGGTACGTGAGCGCGATGGCTGTCTCCATTGGATGGATGAGGCGGTCGATGGGGACCTGGTCCAGCCATCCTCGCTGCACGTCCTCAAGGCTGCGTCCTGTTTTGGCGTGAATCGATGCCGCCAGCGAACCCAAGCGAGGGGTGTCGGTGAACCCCGGCAGGACGTTGTTGATGGTGATGCACGGGGCGAGTTCCCTCGACAGCGACTTCGCCCACGAGGCCATCGCGCCACGGAGCGTGTTCGAGACACCGAGGTTCGGGATGGGTTCCTTGACCGAGGTGGAAATGATCTGCAGGATGCGACCGTAGCCTTCGGCTTCCATGCCGGGTGCCAAGGCACGAACAAGCCGGTGCGAGGCGTGAAGGTGGCGTTGGAAGGGTGCGAGGAACTCCTCGGGTGATGCGCCGAGCAGGGGGCCGCCTGGGGGGCCACCCGCGTTGTTGACAAGGATGTGGATCGGCCCGTTCTCCAGCACGGCCGAAACCATACTGTCGATGGCGTCGGCGTCTTCGAGGTCCACCGCGTGAACGGCATGCTGCCCCGGCCCCAGCCCAGAGAGGGCCTCGACGAGGTCGTTCAGGGCTTCCGCACCGCGCGCGGCGACCGTGACGTCCGCACCGGCGGCCGCCATCGCCTTCGCCGTAGCGGCCCCGATGCCACCGCTGGCGCCGCAGACCAACGCCCTGCGTCCCGCGAGTGCGTCGGAGCGGAAGGGGTAGGCCACGCCATCAAGGTCCATGGGGCGTGGTCACGGTGTTCCACTTCAAGCATCCGCGTC
>JAYPDK010000013.1:0-36268 GCA_038125145.1 Candidatus Poseidoniaceae archaeon | reverse complement strand
TGGCCTTTCCGTTGGTGACGGGTGATCCGGCATTCTTGCTGTGGTCCACGTACATCACCACGACGGGGACGCCGTTCCAGACGCCGGAGGCACCGGAGGTCCCCGTGGACGATGCAGCAGCCTCCGCGACGAAATCGGATTTCGTCATGGACTGGAGGTGCTTGGCGCCGTACCATGCGGTGTCCTCGCGGCCCTTGGCCCAGAACTTCACGGCGAGGTCACCGCTGCTGCCACCTCCGGGCGGCAGGAGGATCGATGCGAAACCGAGCACGCCAAGGGAGGCGGCGAGGACGCCGGTCGTGGCGTTGAAGCCGTAGCGGAGGAACTGGCGGCGGTTCATCGCCGAGCCGAAGGTCGCCTTCGGGCCAGCATCACCGTCCGGTGAGGGAGCGGGCTTGAGGTCGTAGGATGCCATGATCTCACCACTTGTACTCGCGCCAATCCTTCGGATGCTCCGGGATGTACTTGTTCGCGGCGTGCTTGACGATGATGGTGTCCGGCAGCACGAACTTGAGGTAGACGATGCCCATCATGATGAGGGTCACAAGGGTCATGGCGAGGTGGAAGGACAACTGCTGTTGGTCCCATTTCATGATGAGGCCGTACATCATCGAGAAGGACCAGTACATCACCCAAAACAGCCCCCAAAGGAGGAAACCGACCGTGAGGTACGATGCGCCCGAGGGCGCGAGGGTGGCCGACACGATGGACCCGACCTCGGCTTCGGCGAAGACGCCACGGTCGATGGCCTCGTCGAGTTGCGCCTCGGTCAGGCTCGCTTCAAGCAGGGCCTTTCGGGCGTCTTCGATGGGCACGGTTCCGTCAGCAACCATGCGAAGAAGGCGGGTGACTTCGTCGTCCATCACTGGTCACCTCGACGGTTGAGCCGGTAGCGCAGGCGCAGTTGGTTGCTGCGTCCTTTGTAGGACGTGGAGAATCCGTAGCGGAGAAGCAGCCCAGCGAAGGCGACGACGAGGAGCACCGCGCCAAACCCAAGCAGGCCGAGCCAATGCGCACGGAGTTCAGCACCCATGTGCTCGAGGTCCACGCCGTGGTCCTCGGCGACGGGGGCCTGGACGTTCCCGTCGCCAGCGAAGAGGGTCCGGGTGCCGCTCGGTTCGGCGCCCGTTGACTCTTGGAGGCTCACCGTCAACTGGTTCCAACGGTCGTCGGCACCCGGGACGGCGTCGCCGTTCACGCTGTTGCCGGTGATCCAAAACTCGACAGGGCCGCTGCCGGCGGCGGGGGGCGTCCACGTGATGGTCCAGCTTCGGTCCGGCGTGTTGGCCGAGGCTTCGATTTGCGTCAGGGTGCCCGTGTCGCCCTGCCAGTTCTGGACGTTCTCGCCTCCGAGGGTGCCGAGGCTGACGCGCATCGAGAATCCGCCGCTCCAGGTGCCGCCGACGTCCGGCCCGCCGATGAGTTGCAACCGCATCTCGTAGGCGGTGTCGGCCTCCCACGCGTACGGCACGTGGTCGAGGATCACCTGGACGGTGTTGTCCGGTGCGGCGTTGTGGCAGAGGCACCCCTCCTTCGCGACGTCCTCAATGGTTTCTCCTGCGTTGCTTTGCTCCCCGCCGATGCCCGTGTGGTAGGACGTTGCCATGCCGGGGAGCAGCATGGCTGTGACCAGCAAAAGGGCGAGGGCGAGACGGGGTCCGGAGGTGCGCTTGAGCATGGCCTCACCCTACGCTCTTTGCGACTTGGATGGGACCCTTAAACATTGTCTGCTGCATGGCCCTTCGCAGTGGCGCAGTCCCTCGATTGCATTCGCAATTTCCTGTGCGAACGTTCATCACACGCCACGCTGAGGCGTCGGCATGTCGGGCCACGCCTTCGACAACGTCTACGCCCTCAGCGATGAGCAGCTTCGGCAACTCGACGAGGCGGAGGAACTGATGCTGCGTGGCGAATTGGGCAAGGCGGAAGCCGTGTTGCTCGGAATGCTTGAACACGACGAAGAGTGCATCCCCGTGATGGCCAACCTCGGCCACCTCTACGGGCGGTACCTGTCGGAATTCGAAAACGCGGTGGCGTGGTACGACAAGGTGTTGCAGTTGGAGCCTGACAACGCGTGGGCGCGTGATGCCCGGCGTCGCTACCTGCGGTACATCGAATGATGGTCGAACAGCATGCAGGGCTGACCCAGTGCGGCGTCCTTCGGCGTCCTCGAAGGCTGGCTCAACTTGATGGACCCCTCGACCTCCCTGCGTCCATGGACGGGCAACAGATCCTCATCGCCGGTGTCGGCGGTTTGGGCTGCGCGTGGGCCCGCTCCACGCACCTCCGGTGCCCGACGACACGGTTGCTGGTCGTGGATGCCGACGACCGCTCCTTGCGTATCGGGGCGGAGGGCCACGTGTTGCGCCTCGGCAACGCCATGGAGGCCGAGGGGTGTGCCGCTCTCCCCGCCCTCGCGGAGCAGCGCATGCGAACCATCGATCAGATGGCGGCCCCCATCCTGAGGGGCGCAGAACTTGTGGTCCTGCTCGCAGGCCTTGGAGGCGGGGCCGGGAGCGGTGCCGCCGCCGAACTGGCACGGCAGGCCCGCAGGGCTGGCTCGATCGTCATCGCCATCGCCTCGATGCCCTTTGACGAGGACCAGCCGCACCGCGCTTCCATCGCACGCGCTGGTCTGGCAGCACTGGAACGCTGCGCCGATGTGACCGTGCGTGTGTCGCTCCCTCGCCTTGCCCACCGTGCCCGGGAGCGCGGTGAAGACTGGTCGATGGGTTCGGAGTGGATCGAGGACCTTGTCGACGGCCTGGTCCATTCCCTGCTGCGCATGAGCCTCATCAACCTCGACATGATGGATTTGCGGTCCATCCTCAAGGACGGGGGCGCCGCCACGTTGCTCGTGGGAAGCGGCCCCTCCGACGACGTGCACGGGTTGATCGCCTCCGCCGCCTCAGCACCGCTCGCAGACGTGAACGTGGAGGGGGCCACGGGTTGCTACATTCATCTTGAAGGAGGGCGCGACCTTGCCATCGGGCAGATGGAAGCCATTGCCGACGCGTTCACGCGCCGTCTGAGCCGTGATGCAAAGGTCATCCTCGGTGCCCGAATCAGCGACGAGATGCACGGGCAGGCCCGCGTCATTATGCTGTTGTCGGGACTCAGGCCGATGTGAGTCCTCAGTCGAGCAGTTCGACCGGTTCGTCCTCCAGATGAAGCGGTGACGACGGCTCCGACGAGCTGTCCTGTGGCTCCGTGGCCTCGGCGTCATGCGGAACGGGACGTGTGGTTTCGTCCTCCTGAGCGACGGTCTCGTCCGACGCCTGTTCGTGCCGTGCCGCCACCCTCGCAGCCACCAGTTCGCCTTGCGCGGCGACCTTCAAGGCGTGGGCGTGGGCCTCCGAAAGTCGAACTCCCGTGCTCCTGAGGAGAGCAAGCAGGCTGGCCGCCACCACAACGTGGCCGAAACTGAGGACCCCCCCGACGTCCTTCATGACGGTCGACAGCATGGCAACGGAACCTGCGTAGGCGTAACCAAATCCAAGGCCCCAAAACAACGCGTTGCTGGAGCGGACCAAGCCGAGATCGGAGCCACGCGAGCGGCTCATCATCGACCAGATGGCGAGGAACACGGTGAGGGTCATCAGCACCACCTCTTCGACGGTTCCCGCAATCTGCGAGCCGTTCCCCTTGATGTGCCGGGCCGCGGTCGCGAGGTGCCAACCAGCGAAGGCGATGGCCAACACCTGCCAACGGCGGTGGCTGGTGCTCAAGGCCCGATCGTGTTGGCATGCTCTTCGGCTGCGTTGCGCGAGGGCTTCTCCTGCAACCAGCACCCCTGAAAGGAGGGCGACGAGAATCGCGTGTACGCGCACCACGTCGCCGACGGTGACCTCCGGGTCGAGAACGGAGGTGCCTGCGAGGCCGGCCTGAAGTAGGAACACCCCGATGAGCAACACCCCCGCTCCTCCGACGCGTCGGAGGTGTTCCAACCGGCCCGGTCGCGCTTGGGTGCTGGGTGCGTCCTCAGGGCTCGGCCATCGGACGACAGCAGACCGGAACGAGAGCGCTTGCCCAATCGACCACGCAATAAACAAGCCGGCAAGCCCCAAGGGCAGGAGTTCCGGCCCCTGCTCGCCAAAAAGTGCGGATGTCATTCCACCCACGCCAAGAGCGACAACCGCACCGAACAAGAGCGGAGGAAGGAGCGGTGCCACAAGGCGTCGTACGGCTCCACCTTCGGACGGGACCACCAACGCACGCACACCAGGGCGTTCCGCCAACACGGCCACCGTCACATACGCCACGGCCATGCCGATGTACGTGGAAGCCACCGATGCAGCATGGCCTTCCACCGAGAGGAAGAGCAGGGTGCCAACGCCGAGGAAGCCGATGATGTGAGGAAGGGTGGCGGGCGCCGCCAAGGTACGGACGAGGCCGAGCAGGGTAAGCGCTTCGGGCTCACCCTCCGACACCAGAGCCTGCTCCATCGCTCTGAGGAGCTCCCACACGGCTTTGAACGTGCGGCCACGTCAACGCCCCAAGCGACGGGTGTAAGGGATGGCCAAGATCACCAAAGCACACCGCCCGAAGCGCCGGTGGATCGGCCTCGAAGTTCGTCCGGAGCACGAGAGCCGTTCGTCGATCGAAGACGCCGTTCGGTCCTTGCTCGGGGAAGGGCCTACACTGTACGACGCGGTTCCGGCCACCAAGCGAGATCAACCCTTTGGCTGCGCCATCGTCCGTGTGGACCTGCGTGAATCAGCGGCCCATCGTGCTGTGCTGTCCGAAGCGTCGTCGTGGTCGGAGCACGGGCTGCGAAGCGTCACCATGTCCGGTAAGATTCGACTTGTTCGAATGCGCCTCGGCCTCCCTCGGCCCCCGCGACGTTGAAGACACAGAGCACCGACCGCACGGCATGGGGGCCGGTGGTGAAGCGCCGCCAATCAAGGCCCGCGATGTGCTGATGCTCGTCGGCCTCACCTTGCTCGTGGCCAGCGTTGTGATGAGGGCGTGGGACGATCCAGTGGCGGTCACGCCGGACGCTCCGCTTGAAGGAACGTCCATGATGCCGAGCGGGGGGGACGTCTCCATCGCCTACGCCGTCTCGGAATCGGTGACCATCACCGTTCGGCTCGAGGTGGACGGTGAGGAGGTGCTTCGGCAGGTCCTCCCCGTCGCCGCAGGGGACGAGGCCAGCATCGAGTATGAAATGGAGGAGCGTGGCGAACTGACGTGGAGCGTGACGGTCGCACAAGGTAGCGCCGAGGTGGACGTCGACCTCGCTCGGGGCCTCCTCGCGCTTGCTGTTCCGCCCGTCCTTGGTGCCCTGCTTGTTGCGTACGCTGTGGTCCTCTCGCGTGGCGATGAGGACTCCGGAGCCGCGAGCGATGCGGATGTGGACGCGGTGGTGGACGCCGTGCTCCTCGAGTGAGTCAACCCCTGTGCACGTCGTTCAAGGCCACGCGCCCCAACGCACCCGCTCAAGGTCATCGAGGGGTGCCGTTCGGTCCTGCAGGAGAAGCCGTCCATCGTCGTCGACGCCCACCGGGACCATTGGTTGGCCGTCGTCGTGCATCATCTCGAGCAGGCTCGCGGAGCGGTGCCATGCCGCGACGAGCGAATCCATGATGGCGGCTCGACCGTAGTCGTGCTCCAGATCCATCAGGCGTGCGAGCAGGCGAACGTGAATCGCTTCGATGACGTCGTCACGGTTCAGGCCTACGATGTGTCCTCGGGGTGTGCCGTCCACAACGTCGGGTCCCCGGGTGAGGTTCAGCCCCAGACCGGCGACGACATGGTGGTGGTCGCCACGATGACGTCCCTCGACCAACCATCCACCCACCTTCGTGCATCCCGTGGGCCCATTGAGCAACAGGTCGTTTGGCCATTTGAGCAGCAGGCTTCGTGCGCCGTCGGTCAACAGGTCCTGAAGCGCTTCGAGGCTGGCGAGTCCACAGACGCCTTGGAGCAACCCGGAAGGTGGTTGCCCACGGCCAGCGTGAACCACCCAACTGCAGGCGACGTCGCCGAGTTGGCCGATCCACCTTGCCGCACGTCGTCCACGGCCTTGCTGCTGATGATCCGCCGAACGACGCGCCCCAAAAGGCGCGTCCCTCGCGAGGAGGTCAGCGTTCGTCGAACCAGTGGTGGCCACGTGCTCGACCTCCACATCCAGGCCGCGGTCGAGGTCGACCACGACGATGTTCACGCCCTCATCGAACCGTTGACCTCCAACCACTTTGAGGGACCACCCGGCGGTCGTGGCCCACCTGCGAAGCACGAGCAGTTCGTCCTCTGCAACGAGCAGCAGAAGCCTTTGGTGGTCTTGACCCCAATTCTTGGCGTGGAGGTGCTTGAGAAGGGTGAGGGCGGATCCGCCCGGCTGCGGGTCGCTCAACGCCGCCTCTTCGAGGGGGCCAAGGTGGTCCTGTTCGTGTTCGATCTGTGGGAGGTAGGGTGTGTTCCACACGACCAACGCTGCGGCGTTCAAACGGTCGTCCATCCCTTCGAACACGTCCGCTTCGTGGACCTTGCCTAGAAGGCCTGATTCGCGAAGGTGGCCCCTGGCCACGGCCACGGCCATGGGGTTCACGTCGCAACCTTCGACGTCCCAACCTTCCATGCCCAGTTGGAGCATCAGGGCGCCCGTGCCACATCCGATGTCAAACGCGAGGCGGCCACGGCCGTGCCCGGCCCGATGGATCACGGAGGCGAGCAAGGACGTGTCCTCCTTGGGAGGATACACGCCGAGCGGCACAGACAGGTGGTGGATCCTGCCCGCCGCATCCATCCAATCGCATCCGGAGGGGGGGCGACGAACGGCCTCCGATTCTCGGTAGGCATCGGCCGCATCAAATGGAGGCAACGATGCGGGCACATGTTGCGGAACCGAAGCCTATACATCAGCGCACCGGCAGCCTGTGGGTGTGCAGAAGCGGGCCGATTTCGGACTCCGATATCCTCATAAAGGGGAGGGGGGTCGGACGGTCGCCCAAGCACGCATTGGGCCTGTAGCTTAGCCAGGTAGAGCGTCGGGCTTTTAACCCGATGGTCGCGGGTTCGAACCCCGTCGGGCCCGCCTGTCAGGCTTCAGGTCCATCGTTACGGGCAGGTTGCGGGGGACACTTATGCCAGTGAAGAGCGCGACGAAGAAGCGATTGATTGAGCTCGGTGTCGAAGAGGCGGCCGCCCACAAGTTGGCCACCGACCGAAACATGGCCGACATCAAGAAAATGTCACCCGATGAGGTCGCGGCTGAACTCAACGTCTCCAAAGATTCCCAAGTGCACCAGGACGTCATGCGGATCATTGCCGACCAAGGTTCACGCCGACGTGCAGCGAAAAAGAGCCGCAAACTCACCATCAGGGCGAAGGCGATCGACGAGTACGACCGTCCAGAACTCAGCATCAGGTTCAACCCATTGAACCACGTGATGGTGCCCCACCAGGAGCTCGTCGGTGCAGCCAACATCTCTGAAGATGAGCAGTACCATGTTGAGGCGGAAGCGTTGGCCCCATGGCAACTTGAAGTCATGGACGAAGAAACCGGTGTGGCTCGGCTCGCCAAGGAACTCCTTCCGAAGGTGCTGATCACCGACCCCGCTGTCCAGGTCATCAAAGAGGCCGCAGAGGCCGAAGACATGGCCATGTTGGCCGCGGATCCCGACCACCGCCCCCTCGCCGCCGGTTGGATTGCCGACCGCGTTCTCAAAGTCGTTCGCCGTTCGCCCACCGCGGGCACGGCCGTCGCCTACCGGCTGATTGTTGAAGGGAGCTGATTGGAGGGAGCATCATGCAGGAAATCATCGAGGCCTACTTCCGCGAGCGCAGCCTGGTCAACCACCAGGTTGCATCCTACGACGACTGCATCCCCGCAGGCGAAAACCAACCCTCCCGGATGGAGGACATCATCCAGAACATCCGTGTGGGCACGGACGAAGAAATCGACGACGACGAGGGCGGCTTCATCCGACTCGACGTGGCCGATCAAGACATCGTGATTCGGCTCAAGAACGTTCAACTTGGTGAGCCCATGACCAAGGAAGCGAACGGTTCGGAACACCCCTCGACGCCGATGGAGTGCCGGCTCCGCAAGTTGACCTACTTCGCACCGGTGACGATGGACTTCACCATCTACCGGAACGGCGTTCCCGGGAACCCTGAGAAAGGCGTTCAGGTCGGGAACATGCCGATCATGGTCCGCTCGAAGCGCTGCAACCTCCACCCGAACCACATCGCGGGTGACCGCATGTTGTCCCCGACCACCTCGAAGGACGACATGGGGGCATGGCACGCCCTGCTCCGGCAGCGTGGTGAGGATCCCCTCGACCCCGGCGGCTACTTCATCATCAACGGGACAGAGCGTGTCCTCATCTCCATGGAAGACCTCGCGCCGAACCGCGTGACGGTTGAGATCAACAAGCGCTACGCGAAGCAGACCGAAGTTGCCAAGATTTTCTCCCAGAAGGACGGCATGCGCAAGCCGCTGACCGTTGAGAAGCGTCGCGATGGCATGCTCATGGTGAAGGTCAGCACCGCCGGCACCACCGCCATCCCTGTTGTGCTGCTCATGCGGGCCCTTGGCATTGACAACGACCAGGAAATCTTCACCGCGATTGCCGGCCCCACGGAGACGTTCAAGTACATCGTCGCCAACATCAACGAAGTCAACGACAACGAGGAATACTCCACCCAAAACACGGCGGAATCCCACGAATGGCTCCAGAAGAAATTCGCGGCTGGTCAGCAGCGTGAATACCGCGAGCAGCGGGTCAACTCCTTGCTCGACAAGGAACTTCTCCCTCACCTCGGGGACACCCCTACCGACCGCAAGAAGAAGGCCATCTTCGTTGGCCGAATCGTCCGCCAAGTCCTCGAGATGGCGCTCACCGACCGCGCGCCGAACGACAAGGACCACTACGCCAACAAGCGTGTTCGGCTCGCTGGTGACCTCGTCGAGGACCTCTTCCGCGTGTCCGCCGGTCAACTCGCCCGCGACCTGAAGTACCAACTCGAGCGCCACCACAACCGAAAGCGAGAACTTCGCATCAGCTCTTGCCTGCGACCGGATGTTCTGACCTCCAAGATCATGCACGCGCTTGCTACAGGCAACTGGGTCGGCGGGCGCAGCGGTGTCAGCCAACTGCTTGACCGCACAACCTTCCTGTCCGCGCTTTCCCACATGCGCCGCGTCACGAGCCCCCTCGTGCGTAGTCAGCCTCACTTCGAAGCACGCGACCTTCACCCCACGCAGTGGGGTCGGCTCTGCCCCAACGAGACGCCTGAAGGTCAGAACTGTGGCCTTGTCAAGAATGCTGCTCAAATGATTGACGTCTCCGAGCAAGTGGACGACAACATGATCTGCGCCCAGCTGGACGACATGGAAGTCTACCAACCCGAGGACTGGACGAACGGCGACCGTATCCACGTCAACGGCGACATTTACGGCATCCACGACGA
Organism: Candidatus Poseidoniaceae archaeon; assembly: GCA_038125145.1. GTDB lineage: Archaea > Thermoplasmatota > Poseidoniia > Poseidoniales > Poseidoniaceae > MGIIa-L3. The sequence goes on along the minus strand of JAYPDK010000013.1, from coordinate 26,851 downwards.
CGGCCTTAGCCTCGTTCGTCAATTCAAGAACGCCCGCCGTCGCGGCTTGATCCCTCCCGAGGTGTCCATCCGCCACGACCAAGAAAACCGTGACATCTTCATCAACACGGACAAGGGCCGCATTTTGCGACCGCTGCTCATCTTGCACGACGGTGCGCCCCGCTTGACTCCGGGCCACCTTGAAGACCTGAAGTCCGGCAACGCGACCTTCGCCGACCTCCTGAACAAGGGCGTCATCGAATGGGTTGACGCGGAGGAAGAAGAGGACCTCTTCATCGCCCCCAAGCCCTTCGACTTGCCCGAGCAAGTTCCTGAAGGTCAGGAATACGCTGGCCGACCCGTGACCAGCGAAAACGTCACGTGGACGAACCTTGGACAAGTCAACGCCGAGTCAGCAGAACTCGAAGCCCGCGTTCGCATGCCCAACGGCACGTGGGCGACGGCGAACTTCTCCGTCCCGTTGACGTACTCCGATGAGCACACGCACTGCGAGATCGACCCGCAACTCATGCTCGGCGTCTGCGCGTCGCTCATCCCGTACCCGGAGCACAACTCCACCCCGCGTGTGACCGGCGGTACGGCGATGGTCAAGCAATCGCTCGGCCTCCCAAGCGCCAACTACCGTCTGCGCCCTGACACCCGTGCGCACGTCCTTCACTACCCGCACCGGTCGATCACCCGTACGGATGCAATGGCCACGACCGGGTTCGACGAGCGCCCCGGTGGTCAGAACTTCATCGTGGCGATCATGTCGCTCCACGGGTACAACATGCAGGACGCCGTTATCATGAACCGCGGCTCCGTCGACCGCGCCCTGGGCCGCTCCAGTTTCAACCGCACATACAACGCTGAACGCAAGCGATTCCCCGGTGGACAAGTCGAGGAGATCGAGAAGCCCGGGTCCTCCCTCCAAGAGGTCAAGGGCCTCAAGCCCGAAGAGGCCTACAAGCACCTCGAAGGGGACGGCCTCCCCATCCCCGAGGTCGACCTCTCGGGCGGCGACGTTCTGGTTGGCAAGACGAGCCCCCCCCGCTTCCTCGAGGAAACCGGCGCTGGCACCTTCTTGCAAGCCCAAGAGCGACGCGAATCCTCGATGCTCGTGCGCCATGGCGAACAGGGCCACGTTGACAACGTCTACGTGACCGAATCCCTCGACAGCGGTCGACTGGTCCGGGTCATCGTTCGGAGCCACAAGGTCCCCGAGGTCGGCGACAAGTTTGCCTCCCGGCACGGCCAGAAGGGCGTTATTGGTCGCCTGCTCGACCCCGAGGACATGCCCTTCACCGAAGACGGTGTGGTCCCTGACCTCATCATCAACCCCCACGCGATTCCGTCCAGGATGACCGTCGCTCACGTCCTCGAGATGATTGGCGGCAAGGTGGGCTCGATGGAAGGACGCCGCATCAACGGCACCGCATTCCGCGGAGAAAAGGAGAGCAGCCTGCGCGACGCCCTTGTTCGCAACGGCTTCGCCCATTCAGGCCGCGAACGCATGGTCAACGGGGAAACCGGCGAGGCCTACCCCGCCGAGATTTTCGTCGGTTGCATCTTCTACCAGCGCCTCCACCACCTCGTTTCGTCGAAGATCCACGCCCGGTCCCGCGGTCGTGTGCAAATCCTCACGCGCCAACCAACGGAAGGCCGCGCCCGCCAGGGCGGCCTGCGGTTTGGTGAGATGGAGCGTGACTGCCTCATCGCACACGGTGCCTCGATGGTCATCAAGGACCGTCTGCTGGACGAGTCCGACGGCATCGACCTCTTCGTCTGTGCAGAGTCTGGCCACATTGCATGGCACGACCCCAAGCGCAACACCTTCGTCAGCCCGATCCACGGCGATGGAGCTGAGGTCTACAAGGTGCAGACCTCGTACGCGTTCAAGCTGCTGCTCGACGAGATGAAGAGTCTCGGAGTGGCCATGCGACTGGAACTGGAGGACCGACGATGAGCCGAAAGAGCATTCTGATTCCGAAGCGGATCGCCTCGATTCGCTTCAGCCTGATGGACCCCAACGAGATCCGCAAGATGTCGGCGGTCGAGGTGAAAACGCCGGACACCTACAAGGACGACGGTCACGCCTACACGCAGGGTCTGATGGACCCGCACATGGGTGTCATCGAGCCTGGCCTCATTTGCCCCACGGACAACTGCAAGTACGACGAGAGCCCGGGCCACTTCGGTCACATTGCCCTTGAACTCCCAGTGATTCACATCGGCTTCGTGAACCTGATCAAGACGGCGCTGAAGGCGACCTGCAACGGTTGCCATCGCATCTTGCTGCACGAGACCGAAGGGACGCACCCCTCCAACCCGGCGTTGTCCGAGCAGGACCACTACCGTCGCCGCGTCAAGGACATCATCACCAAGCACGGCGTCGGGTCCACCGAATTCGCGAAGATCATCAAGGACATCGAGAAGGTCACCTCCGGTGCCAAGCGTGCCGTGTGCATGCACTGTGGCAACCAGCAAGGGAAAATCGTTCTTGAAAAGCCGACGAACTTCAAGGAGAAGATTTCCACGGCCGGCACCACAAAGGAAACCGAGCGGAAGCTCAACGCCCGTGACGTCCGCGAGTGGCTCGCTGAGATTCCGAACGACGACCTCATCTTCATTGGCATGGACAAGACAAACCGTCCCGAATGGGTCGTGCTCAAGGTCCTCCCCGTGCCTCCGATCACCGTTCGACCCTCGATCACCCTCGACAGCGGCGACCGCTCCGAGGACGACCTGACCCACAAACTCGTGGACGTGTTGCGGATCAACCAACGCCTGCGTGAGAACCGTGATTCCGGTGCGCCTCAGCTGATCGTTGAGGACCTGTGGGAACTGCTTCAGTACCACTGCACGACCTACTTCGACAACCAGACCTCGGGTATTCCTCCCGCACGCCACCGCTCCGGCCGAACCCTCAAGACGCTCACGCAGCGCTTGAAGGGCAAGGAAGGGCGCTTCCGTTCGAACCTGTCCGGCAAGCGTGTGAACTTCTGTGCTCGCTCGGTCATTTCGCCGGACCCCTTCCTGGGTGTCAACGAGGTGGGTGTGCCGACGCGGATCGCGAAGGAACTGACGGTCCCCATCCGTGTCACGATGCGCAACCGTGAGGACATGCGTCAGATGATCCTTCGTGGCCCTGACGTGCACCCCGGTGTCAACTACATCGTTCGTGGCGACAAGCGCCGCGTCCGAATCAACGAACGCAGCCGCCTCATCAACGCCGGCTTCCGCTGCTTCAACCCGGAATGCGACTCCGAGCGCAGCCTGCGCCCGGACCTCGACGCCGTGATGCCTGCCCCGAACTTCCTCCCAGGATTGGTCATCAAGTCGCTCATCATGCGGACGCCCTCTGGCGAAGAGATCGTGAAGCACAGCGTGGACGACGACGCGACCTTGGCCAACCTCCGCGGCGAGGAACTCGACGGCACGCCGCTCGCTGAGGACGACCCCCGCGGCATCCTCCACCAGCGCTGGAAGTGGGAAATCCGTCAGGCCGACTCGCCCGACCCCGAACCCCTCCCCCCTCACCTCGATGTGCTGTGCCCGCACTGCGGTTCACCAGAAGACGAGTGGGGCGACACCACGCGCGTCGACGACCGCCTCTCAACCGTGGACTGGAGTGGCAACCCCAAGCCCGGCATCACGGTTGAGCGTCACCTCATCGACGGTGACGTCGCGATCTTCAACCGACAACCCTCGCTTCACAGGATGTCCATGATGGTCCACGAAGTGCGCGTCATGGAAGGCAAGACCTTCCGCTTCAACCTCGCCGTGTGCACCCCGTACAACGCGGACTTCGACGGCGACGAGATGAACCTGCACGTGATTCAGTCGGAAGAAGCCCGTGCCGAAGCGAAGATCCTGATGCGCGTCCAGGAACACATCCTGACGCCCCGCTACGGCGGCGCCGTCATCGGTGGTATTCACGACCACATCTCGGGGGCCTACTTGCTCACCCGTGGCGGTGAGCAAGGTCTCATCCCCAAGCGCAACGCGCTTGAGATGCTCGGCTACATCCGGTACCGTGGCGACCTCCCGAAGGAAGTCAAGAACAGCGCAGGTGAAGCCTGCTACCGCGGTGAGGACATCATGTCGTTGATTGTTCCTGAGAACATCAACATGCGTTTCCGAAGCCGTTCCCTCGACGACGTGACGGTGGAAGCCGGGCAAGTGTCGGGTACCCTCGACAAGCGTGCCATCGGTGCTGAAGACGGACGCCTGCTTGACGCCATCATCCAGACCAACGGTCCGAGCCGTGGCGCGGAGTTCCTCGACGCCTTTACGCGCCTGACCATCGGTGCATGCACCTCCCTCGGCTTCACGACCGGCATCGACGACGAAGACCTGACGCAGGACGCCATCGACGCGATTGAACAGGCCAACGAAGCGGCCCGTGTGCAAGTGCGGTCCGAACTCGAAAAGTTCGGCTCCGACGGCGCCGCCTACGAAGTGCGTCCCGGTCGCACCCCACTTGAGACGCTTGAGGAGAACATCATGATCATCCTCGACCAGGGCAAGCAAGCCGCTGGTGACGTGGCAAAGGACGAACTGAACCGGTCCGGCTCGACCAACGCGGCCGTCAACATGGCCATTTCCGGAGCCCGTGGTTCCATGGACAACCTGACGATGATGGCCGGTTCCATCGGCCAAGCCAAGGTGCGTGGTCGCCGCCTCGAGCGCGGATACGACGACCGTGTGTTGCCTCACTTCAAGCGAGGCGACAAGGGTGGTCGGCAGAAGGGCTTCATTTCGTCTTCGTTCAAGCGTGGACTTCAGCCCACGGAGTTCTTCATGCTCTCCGTGTCCGGCCGCGAGTCGCTCGTCGACACGGCGGTTCGTACGGCAAAGTCCGGGTACATGCAGCGCCGTCTGATCAACGCCATGGACGACCTGAAGGTCTACGACGACGAGATGCTCTCGGTCCGAAACACCGCGAACCGCATCATCCAGTTCTCCTACGGTGAGGACGGCATTGACCCGTCGCGTGGCGTCCACGGTTCTCCGTTCAACGTCGACGTGGTTGTCGACGAGGCACTCGGCACGAAGGGAGCCATCGAGTTCGCGCACGATTCCTACGACCGCGACGAGCAAGAAGACGACCTCGGCGGTTGGGAGTTTGACGAGGACGACAGCGATGTCGGAGGTGAGGATTGATGGTTGTCAAGAGCGCCACCAAGAAGAAGCTGCAGGACCTTGGTGTCCCCGACACCTTTGCCCACGCATTGGCAAACGACCGAAAGTGGGACGACGTCAAGGTGCTCGGTGTTCAAGACATCGCGCAAATCTGCGAAACCGATTCGGAAACCGCCGAGAAGGTTCACGCCCAAATTCACGCCGCGGACCGCAAATCCTCGGAGGGTGAAGCCGACGGTGGCGGACCAACCACGAAGGTTACGCTCCGGAAGAGCCGAAGCCGTCGCGTCAAGGCCGACGTTGATCTGCAGTCCTACAACGCCAGCAGCAAGATTCAGTCCATGCGCAGCGCCTTGGCCGATGACCCTGTGTTCACGGCGCTTGAAAAGGCGGCTGAGAAGGCCGGTTTGTCGCTCACGGACCGCATTTTCGAAGACCTGACCGACGCGATCCTGAAGCGCGGGAAGAAGAAGCTGACCGCGGCGCAGGCGGACAAGGTGATTTCTCACGCGGCCTCTGAACTTGACCGTTCCCGGATTGACCCGTACGAGGCGGCTGGCATTGTTACCGCTCAGAGCCTCGGCGAGCCCGGCACGCAGATGACGATGCGTACCTTCCACTATGCAGGTGTGGCGACGGTGAACGTGACCCAGGGTCTTCCTCGCATCATCGAAATTGTCGACGCGCGGAAGGTGCCAAACACCCCGACGATGAAGATCTACCTGAAGGACGGCATCAAGGCGAGTTCAGACGACGCGAAGAAGCTCGCTGCATCCCTTGAAGTGACCACGACGGTGAACATCGCGACCATTGAGACCGACGTTGCTCAGCGCCGTCTGGTGCTTCACCTCAACAAAGCCAACCTTGAGCAGAAGAACATGACGGGTGTGGAAGTGCGTGAGAAACTCGAGCGTGCCACCCGCTTGCACGTGATTCCGGACAAGGAAAAGTCACCGAAGACCCTCACGCTCATCCCGAACGTGCATTCGGCGGAAGACCTCGATACCCTCGCAGAAAACCCGCCCTCGTACACAATGCTGCTCCAATTGGAGGAGAAAATCCGAGACCTACGGCTCAAGGGCGTTCCCGGTGTGGAGCGGGCCAACGTTCAGTTCAACGACAAGACGGGGGAGCACTACCTCGCCACCATCGGCTCGAACCTGCAGCGGATCAACGAAATCGAAGCGATTGACCGCACCCGGACCTACACGAACAACATCATCGAGATCTACGACCAACTCGGGATTGAAGCCGCTCGTCAAGCGATCGTGGACGAATTGAGGGAGACCCTCGATGGAGCGCGCTTGGAGGTCGACGACCGGCACTTGTTGATTGTCGCCGATGTGATGACCTCCGAAGGTGAAGTCCGAGCGATCGGACGGCACGGTGTCTCGGGAACGAAGCACTCCATCCTGGCCCGTGCGGCCTTTGAAGTGACGGTGAACCACCTCCTCAAGGCCGGTATCATCGGCGAACGCGACCACCTCACGGGCGTCGCTGAGAACATCATCGTCGGGCAGCCGATTGCCCTTGGAACAGGTAGCGTCGAGCTCTTCTACGTGCCCGACGCTTGAGCCTCCCGCCATGAGAAGCAACAGTGGAGAATGGACGTGAACATATGGACCTCAGCCGACACCTCAAGACCGCAGCCAGCACGGGCCGACTCCTGTACGGCCAGCGACAAACGATGGACGCATGCGCCGCTGGCGATGCACGACTCGTGATCGTGGCCGCCAACTGCCCGCAGACCTACCTCGATGGCCTTGCTGCCAAGCATCCCGAGGTCAGCATCCACCGTGCGATGCTCGTCAACCGTGACCTCGGTGTCGCGGTGGGGAAGCCGTTCAGCGTATCCACCATTTGTGTGGTCGACGCAGGGGACAGCGATCTCCTCGGCCTCGAAGCCAACCTCTGAACGCAGAGCGGAAGGCTCTATCAGGGTCGGGTCTGGCATCACGGATATGCGTCGCACCGCGGCCACCCTCCTCCTCGTCGCCCTTCTTCTGACCTCCTTCGTTCCTTCTCATGCCACGTGGACGGAACGTGAGGACCTCTCCCCTCCGGCGAGCGTTCTGGACGTCAGCGGTCGAGCCGCCTCGAAGGGCTTCTTGATTGGCGCGGGAACAACGACCCAGGCCGATGCGTTCACGAGCGTGGCGGCCCATACCACGGGTTCCGTTGCAGCGATCATGTTCGCGGACACCTTGACCTACGGTTCGTCGTCGCTGGCCACGTCCTGCCCCTACGCAGGAACCCAACTGAGTCCAGGGCCGTGCGACGTCGGTATCTTGAGCGTAAGCGAAGGTGGGTCCTATGGATGGGGGACGACGATTGATGCAAGCAACGGCTTGTTGGCGTCGGTCTCCGTGGCTGCGGGCGGGGCTGGTGAGGCCATCGCCGGTGGTCAATACGCCGGCGGTTTGGTGTTCAACCCGGCCTCCCAAAACCAACCCTTCTCTCAGAATTTCGAGGGGTGGGTTGCGAAGACCGACCCCATGGGCAACTGGCTCTGGGCGGTGGGCTATTCCACGATTGACGGCGGTTTTGGCGCGCAATCCAGCGTTCTCGATGTGGCAACCGACATGCAAGGCAACGTCTACGTCACGGGCTACTTCATCGGTGAGACCGATTTTGGTGGGCAATCCGTCAACGTGAGCGACCTCCAGGCCTTCATCGCCAAGTACGACAGGCAAACTGGGAACCTTGGATGGGTCACCCCAGTGGGTGGCCTCGGGAACGACATTGGCGTGGCGATTGAAACCACACCGATGGGGAACATCGTGGTGTCCATGCTGACCGCGAGTGCCACGGTGAACGCAGCCAACACCCTCCACTCCTTGATTGGCACCCAAGACGCCATCCTGCTGGAACTGGACGGGAGCGGCACCATCCTCACCATGAACGGCTTTGGCGTAGCCAACGAAGCCACGAGCATCTCCAACCTTGCCGTGAACGGCGGCGGGGACGTGTACATGGCTGGCTCCTTCAAGGGAACCCTCACCGTTCCCGCAGGGTCCGTGACCGCTTCCCAGGGCAAGGCCGACCTCTTCGTGATGCAGATGCCGGCCTCCGGTTCTGGAGGATGGATCACCAGTGCTGGTTCAAGCGAAAACGATTCGGTCTCCGGGATGGGAGTGACCAGCACGAACGACCTCGTTCTGGCCACCACGATGTCTGCTTCCTCGACGTTTGGCTCGAAATCGGTGCTGCTGCATGGCGGGAGCGACGCTGTGCTCGCCGGCCTATCAGGCTCGGGCGTCTGGACATGGGCTCAACGCGTGTCCACGACGTCGAACGACTACGCGTTTGACCTCGCTGTGAACATGTCCGATGAAGCCATCATGGTTGGTGGATTTGGTGGGACGCTCAACATCGCTGGCAAATCCATTTCCACCACCGGAGGCGTTGACGGTATGATCTTCGGATTCGATCCAACGACCTTGTTGGACACGGACAACGATGGTGTCCCAGACGTGAACGACAACTGTCCCACGGTCAGCAATGCTGACCAGGCGAACACGGACCTCGACAGCGAGGGCGATGCGTGCGATTCTGACGACGACAACGACGGACTGACCGACAACTTCCCCGATCTTTGCCCCCGCAACAGCCAGTTCAATTGGACTTCGATGCAGGACCTTGCTGACCCAGCCGCCTCGACGGACTGGGACAACGACGGTTGCCACGATGGCCTCGAGGACGACGACGACGACAACGACGGGGTGTCCGATGTGGACGACCAGTGCCAGTTCACCTCCTATGCACCTCCGCGCCCGACGTGGGTGTCCAACGAAACCAACGATTTGGACGGGGACGGTTGCAGGGACGTTGATGAGGACCTTGACGACGACGGCGACGGTTGGGAAGACGCCGCTGATTCGTGCCCGCTTGAAGCAGGCAACGCGACGCTGGGGAGCATGGTTGGTTGCCCTGACCTCGACATGGACGGATGGGCCGACGTGGTCGACGACTGTCCTGACCTCGCCGGCAACTCCACCGCCAACGGAACGAACGCCTGTCCCGACCAAGACGGGGACGGTTGGGCGGACGCCCAGGACGCCTTCGTCGCCGACCCCACACAATGGTCGGACACGGACGGAGACGGTTTCGGTGACGCTGTCGATGGAAACCAGCCTGATGCCTGTCCGACCGTCGCCGGGACCTCGACCGTGGACCGCTTTGGGTGCGTTGACCCCGACGCGGACGGACGTTCCTCGCCCGACAGCGCGTGGGGCCTCGATGATGGCGCGGACGCCTTCCCGACGGACCCGGCGCAGTGGTCGGACTACGACGGGGACGGCCTCGGGGACAACCACAACGACCCGGACTGGTCCGACCGTAATCCCTCGTGGCCAGGTGAATACCTCGCCATCGTCGGGGACTACGACCGTTGTCCTGCCGTCGCAGGGACCAGTTCCAAACTTGACATCATGGGCTGTCCTGACCCCGATGGCGACGGCTATGCCAACGAGATCGATGCCTTCCAAACCGAAGCAACACAGTGGCAAGACCTGGACGGGGACGGCTACGGGGACAACGCTTCGGGCGTCGAGCCAGATGCGTGTCCCGATGAAGCAGGCAATTCGACAGAGGACCGCTATGGCTGCACCGATTACGACGGGGACGGCTGGTCGGACCCCTTCGACGGCGAAGGCCTCGACGTGGCCCCGGACGACCCAACGCAATGGAGCGACCGCGACGGTGACCTTTGGTTCGACAACCCGGACGGCAATTTCGCCGACATGTGCCCAGATGCTCCGACGGCCGTCAACGTCCAAACCCGCCTCGAAGGCATCGACCGTCAGGGATGTCCCGACAGCGATTTTGACGGATACTCCGATCCAGACCCAGAGTGGACCGTCGACATGGGGGCCGACGCCTGTCCTGACGCGGGGTACGATGCATCGGTGCTGTCAACGCAGGACCGGTTCGGCTGCCTCGACACGGACGGGGACGGCTGGTCCGACCCCGACGAGGGCTGGACGGTCGAGATGGGGGCCGACGCGTTCCCGGAGGATCCAACGAAGTGGGAGCCAGAAGCTGAGGAAGGCACCGACGGCGCGTCCTCTGCGGGCCGTACCGTCCTGATGGTCGGAGGCCTGCTGCTCGTGCTTGCTGGTATGGGTGCTGCCGTCGCCCTCCGTGGCCGTTCTGGTTCGGTCGACGTCAAGGCCCCAGCAACGATGCCCCCCGGCCTCGGCATGCCGGACATGCACGCTCAACCGTTTGGTGCCTCCCAGAGTGCCATGGGCGTGCCAAGCATGGCGGCTCAGCCCATGGGGGCGGCCGTGGCGGTGCCAAACATGACCGCACAACCGGTCTCGACCTCCGTCGCGATGCCACCTGGCCTTGCTCCTGCCCAGCCAACGGCGCCGGTGGAGGACCCCGCGGCCCGCTCGTACTACGACGGGCTCCTTGCCCAAGGGTACGACCCCGCGTCGGCGAAAACCTACACCCAGCAATACTTCCCGAACTTCCAAGGCTGAGCGGAAGCGGGGAGCAAGCAAGCCTCTTGAAGCACGGCTTCAGCGGACGGCCATGAAGGCCAGCCACGACGCGCTCCCGTACCTCGTGGCCGACCTGGGTTTGGCTGACTTTGGCCGGAAGGAACTTGACGTCGCGGAACACGAAATGCCTGGCTTGATGGCCATTCGAGCCCGCTATGCTCCGCAACGTCCCTTGGAGGGTGTTCGCATCACCGGTTCCCTCCACATGACGGTTCAGACCGCGGTGCTGATTGAGACCCTTGTGGCCCTCGGCGCCGACGTCCGATGGGCGAGTTGCAACATTTTCTCCACGCAGGACCACGCCGCCGCTGCCATGGCTGCCTCCGGCGTCCCCGTCTTTGCTTGGAAAGGGATGTCGCTTGTCGAGTACTGGGACTGCACCATGCATGCGTTGACGCATGAAGGCGGACTCGGTCCCCAATTGATTGTTGACGACGGGGGGGACGCAACACTCTTGATCCACAAAGGTTGGGAACTGGAGCACGGTTCAACATGGGTGGAAACGCCTTCCTCCTCTGAGGAAGAGGAGGTCATCAAAACCCTCCTGAAGCGGGTGTACGCCGAGGACCCTGGGCATTGGCGGCGAATGGTTCCGGAGATTGTCGGCGTGTCCGAAGAGACCACCACAGGCGTTCACCGACTCAAGCGCATGCTGGATGAAGGGACGCTGCTCTTCCCGGCCATCAACGTGAACGATTCCGTAACGAAATCAAAATTCGATAACCTGTACGGATGCCGTGAATCCCTGGTCGACGGCATCAAGCGTGCGACAGACGTGATGATCTCTGGAAAGTTGGCCGTCGTCTGTGGATACGGTGACGTTGGCAAAGGTTCCGCAGCGGCCTTGAAGGCTCAAGGGGCTCGGGTTGTGGTCACGGAAGTGGACCCGATCTGCGCCCTGCAGGCAGCGATGGAAGGCTACACCGTTGCGACGGTGGAGGACACGCTGGGGCAAGCAGACATCTACGTGACCGCGACGGGCAACAAGGACGTCATCACCCTGGAGCACATGCGCCAAATGAAGGACCAGGCCATTGTCTGCAACATTGGCCATTTCGACAACGAAATTCAGGTTGCGCCACTTCAAACCGCGCCAGACGTCGGGCACGTGAACATCAAGCCGCAGGTCGACCGCTACGATTTCCCTGAGGGACCGTCCATCTACCTCCTCGCTGAGGGTCGGCTTGTGAACCTTGGTTGCGCGACGGGGCACCCAAGTTTCGTCATGTCAAACAGCTTCAGCAACCAAGTCCTTGCTCAGATGGACCTGTGGGCCAACCGGTCAACGTACGGACCCTCGGTCATGCTGCTTCCAAAACACCTCGATGAAGAGGTGGCCTTGCTCCATCTGGAGCGCATTGGTGCAAAGTTGACCATGCTACGTTCGGACCAAGCCGAATACATCGGTGTTGACGTCGCTGGCCCGTTCAAAGCCGAAGCGTACCGGTACTGAGGTTCAGGTCAGCACTTCGAGCAGGCGGTCTTGCTCCGCTGCTCGCCGAAGCTCCATGGCGATCCGGCGGCCACTGCTCATCGGCTTGCGCCACAGCGCATTTCCGTACGGGTGCCCCACGTTGACGTGGACGTTCGTACCTCCACCAAGGCGTGGTGCCACGTCGTAGATGGCGTAGTTCATGTCCTTGTCAATGCAGGTTTGGAGGCAAAACGGCCCAATGACCCCAGGGTCGTAGTGTTCCTTTGATGCCTCGATGAACTTCTCACCAAGTTCGAAGGCCGTTTCAAGCAGGGATTCACGGATGGTGGCCGTGTTGTGGCCCACGACCGTCATTTCTGGGATCTGCTGATGCGCAGGCATGGTCATCTGCTGCGGCGCTGGGAGGCGGACGTGCCCGTCAAGGGAGGATTCGAACCGCCAGTCCACCCCGAGCAGTTCGAGTGCTTCATCGCGGTCTGCGAGCGGGCTGTGGAAGAAGTTCAAGTTGAACACTGGACCAATCACGTAACGTTCGATTCGAGCACCGTCAAGGCTGGCTTGGTCAATGACACCCTCGTTCAGCAACGTTTGGGATTTTTCGAGGTACTCCTCGTAGGAGGCGCAGGTGAAGAAACCACGTTCGAGTTTCTTCTGGGCGTGGTGCAGCTTGACGATGACAAGGCAATCGATGTCCTGAGGGTCATCGATCTTTTCTGGATACGGGAGGCCTGCCTTGTCGAGGATCCAGTAGTAATCTTGGTCCTCGGTCCGCTCCTCCATGCGCAGCATGTTCCGGGAGCCGAACATCGGTACGTGGAAATCGTTCTCGATGGCATTGATGTCGCAGTAGGAGGTGAACGAGCGGTTTGGGATGTAGACCACGTTCCTGTCTCGCATGGCCTGCTGCATGTCCGGTGCCAGGACGCCGTTGAAGTTCGGCATCACGATCGCCTTGTCCACCATGCCGCGCTTGACCCGGCCGGTTTGGCTGCGGTGTGCCTTGAAGTACTGGGCGTAGGTCTTCTCGCGTCCTTCCTTGCAGTAGGCCACGGTCGGAAAGCCTTCCTCGATGGCCCCGTCGCAGATGTCGAGGGCCGAATGCGAGGCCGTCATGCCAATCCGGAGTTTCATCCGGTCGTATTCATCGACGATGCCAGCGATGTCGTCGCGCGTGATCATGGACAGGCCCCATCGGTGGTCGTGCGGACTGGTCTTCAGTCATACCGCTGGAGTTGCATCAACTCCTCGGTGGAAAGGGTCTCGCCCGACATGAGTTTGCCCATGAGGTCCGAGACCTCCATGCGTGGCGTCGGTCGGTGGCCTTCGCCTTCGACCGCGTTGCGCATGGCGCGAAGCATGTCTTGGATGGAGTGGAGGCAGCGGATGGACACAGCAAACTGCTGATGGGCGGTGTCTGCTTCACGCTTGATGCTTCGGAGTTCACGGTGTGCGCGCTCCTGCTTCGCCCTGGTGTCGTCGACCTGAGCATTCCATTTGAGCATCAAGTCGTGTGCGTCCTGGGCGGCTTGGGCTGCGGCTTCCACCTCTTGGTGAGCGGCTTCTTGCGCCTCTTGCGCCGCCTTCAGGTCGGCACTGCCGCCGGGGCCATCGCCACTGGCTTCCGCGGCCTTCATGTCCTTGATCTGCTTCTGGATGCTCTTCATTCGCTCCATGACCTTCTTCTCGTTCTTTCCGGTATGTCGCCCTTGCTCAAACTCACGTTCGAGGCGGTCGAGGTCGCGCCTCAGGCTGTGGAGGGTCACAGGTCGCTCGCGACGGCCACGTTGGTCGAAGGTTGGCTCGACGGGCCCGCGTGCCTCTTCAACGGCTGCGCGTGCTGCGCGTACCCTGTCTGTGGCTTCTCGGCGGACGTCTTTCTTGGCCCGAACAATTTCGTTGAGTTGGTCGCGAACAACCTGCTGCTTCTTGACTTCGTCAATGAGTTCGCGCACCTCACCCGTGAGTTCATCCCGCATCGTTCGCGCCTCACGCGCCTTCTCGTTGTGTGCGTCTCGAGACTCACGGAAGGCCGTGGCTTTGGCGTCCACCATGTTGCGTCGCTCTTCGAGCAGGGCCTTCATGTCGGTCATCGTTCCTCACCGTCGCCGTGAAGCGACGTGCGACCCACCTGACGGCCCCATTTAACCCTTCAGCGAGCCAAGAGGCTGAGCCGATGGCGGCTGGCAGCGATGACGGCGCCGAGGTGAGGTGCTGAATCGGTGACAAGGACCGCCATGATCTCAGCGGACCAGCGGTGCAGCAGCACCATCCCTTCCTCCCCCTCGATCAGCGTCAATGTTTCACTGAACACCTGTGTGTCTGCTGCAGCCCCGGCGCGGCGCGCCTCCTCAGCTTTCACCCCGCCCGAGGCCAAACAGAGCCCCTGGCCGTCGACGAGCGCAACGCCAAGCAGGTCCGAACGTTCGCCGAGCAGTCCGTCAACGAGGCGTTGATGCATGGGCCGATGGAGGCCGTGGACGACCATCAGGCTTCGCCCACGTCGACAATCAGCGGGCCGGTCATGAGCAGTCCGAGACCGTCCCGGTAATACCCCTGAAGTTCCTGTGCGATGCTCAGGCCTCGTCGTTCGTAAAACCGAATTGCATCGTGGTTATCGGCTTTGACTTCGAGGCGGGTCGCGGTCAACCCATGGGTACGTCCGGCTTGCATCGCGAGGCGCCAACCTTTGCTTCCAAGCCCCTTCCGCTGGACTGGTCCGTCGAGTGCGAAGGCCACGATTCGAAGATCGGTCCCTTGGAAGGGCGTGCTCCAGAGCAGCCCGCGCAACCGTTCGCTGGTGAGCATGGAGACGTCTTCGTTCGGTCCGTGTTCCACGAGCATCAGGTTGCCTGCCCATGTCGGCACAGGCAACATGCCGAGGCTCGTTGGGGTGTAGTGTTCCCCGGTCTGACCCTCAAACAACCTGCACGCGGCCAAGGCCCACTCGGTTGGCCATGTGTCCGGTGCGGTTCCAGTGCACCAGGTCAGCACGCGCTCACCTCGAGCCGTCGTTCCTACGTCCTTGGCCGTCACGGCGGCTCCCTGAGGGCTTGGAGCGGCGCTGAGATTGACGCTTCTTGGGAGAAGCGTGCCTCTGACGAGCGCGAGCGGGAGCGGTACCGCCCGTGCCCACGACGCCGCCCTCGTCGAGCAAGGCTCCCAGGTCTTCGAGGGAGAGCGTGCCTCCGTCCATGGCGCGCCGACGGACCTCCTCCACGTCCACCTTCGGTCGATGTTCACGGTGCTGGTGTTCGTTCCTTGGCCGTCGCTTGTTTCGGTGTGAGCGATGTCCGCCCCCGAGGTACGCGGTGAGCCGCCCAATCTCGCGGGAAAGCCGCTTGCGTTCCCTGCGTTGGTCCCGGACAAGGTTCGAGAGCAGGTTGGCCCGGCGGTCGTACTCGTCGACGTCCCCGGTACGGATGCGTACCGCCTTCAGGTCCACCTCTGCGAGCCTTGCCTCGTGCTTCGGTTCTGTTGTGAGATGGAGCGCAGCGAACTGCTTCACGTCGTCCCGCTGTGCGCGAAGCAGATCCACATACGAAGCGTGGCTGGCATCGGCGTTTGGCTTCGATTGGTGCATGGCCTGAACAGCAAGGAAACGAGCGAAATCGCGCTGCTCAGTCCGTAACGAAGGGACGTGGTCGACGTCCACCTCGGAGGTGAGGCTTCGATGGAGGCGCTGGAGTTCTTGTCCGATACGGTTCATGGGCAGCATCGCAACCTCGTCGATTCCATCGCGATGTTGCTGGTACTGCTTCATCGATGCAGCCCGCTCTCGGAGCGTCTCCACCAACGATGCGACGTCCTCGGTCATGCCTGAGGACGGTTGCAAGGTGCCACGCATGGCCTTGGCCATGCTGATGGTCTTCCGGCGTTCTTCGCTCAAGGCCTCAAGCAGCAACGCGACGTCATCGTGAGCGTCGCGGGCGTCCTGGAGCATCGTCTCCACCTCTGGCCGAGGGCGGTCACGAAGGTCATCGAACAGGCCCCTCGGTGCCTCGGGGAGCGTTGCGTGGTCCGCCGTGGCAAGCAGCACCCCGAGGCTGGTCCCATCGACGAGGCCCTTCCACATGCGAAGGCCTTCCTCCAAAATATCGGCCCAGCCTTCTGGACGAACGACCCTCGAGAGGTCATGGTTCAGGTCAAACGGGTCCTCGATTGGAAGCAGGTGTTCACCGCACCGTTCAGCACGGCCCTGCAGCACGTCAAGCGGGCTTGGTTTCGGCAACGGCCAGCCGTGCTTCTTCCGGTTGAGTTCACCGGCTTGCCGCAAACTCACCACCGACGTCGACCATGCATGCTCGACGAACCATCGGTGGAAGAATCCTGCAAAGAGTTCTGCAAGGGAGAGCGAGCATGGGAGCGCCTCACCGTCGACAATCGTGGTGTCGAAGGTTCGTCCATCCATGGTTTCGACGCGCCTTGGGTCCCCATCTTGCAGGTTCGGCACCAAAGGCGGCGTGGTGGATTGCAGGTGCCGCAGGGCGAGCACGGTCCATGCATACGAGGAGAGCGTGCCTCCAAACGCGTCGGCAAGGCCGCGGTGAAGGGCCCAGTGCTTGACGAGCACAACAAGTCCCTTGACGCGTTCGTCGAGTTGAACGTACGAGCGGATCAGTTCGGTGTTTCGCAGGGCGAGGGTGTTGTTGACGCTGACGTCGATCGGAAGATGGGTCACAGCGTCGCGGCACTTGACGATGGGGACCTTTGCGCGTGTGATCGGTTGAATTGAGGTGTAGTTTTCCTCCCGAAGAGCGCGTGCGATGTCCCGCACCAAGCGCTTCTGGCCTTTGTCGGACGTGACCACCACGCACAGGTCGACGTCGCCACCTCGCAGCACAAGGCCGGTTTCGGCTGAGCCAAAGGGGAGCACCTTGGACCCACGGACCGCTCGTTCAAGCACGGGGGCCATCTTGTTCGCAATACGTTCTCGCGCGGCCGATTCCTCTGCCGAAGGCAGCGCTTTCTCCATCGACGCAGAGAGCGACGCATCCATCGAAGCCATCGTTTCCTGTGCGATGGCATCCCATGCGGGAGGCGTCCATGACCCCTCAAGTTGAGCAATCAGCAGCGGCCACCGGGCGCGCTGCTGCGCGGTCCACGCCTCCGTCATGCGGTTTCCTCCGTGCCGTTCGAGGTGGCTTCGAGGATGGCCCGTGCTTCGTCCTGGAGCGGGTGGGCGCCATCAAAGCCGTCGGCGATGGCACCTTGCCAGTAAGCGATCGCCTCACGGCACTGGTCGAGCGCGTTGGTGAGTTTGCGCACCCGTGAATCGGCGCTCCGTAGCGCCTTGTCGTCCGTTTGGAAGGCGTCCGCTGCGATTTCGTGGGCCTTCGCATGCTCTTGTCGAGCCGCCTCCGCCTTCTCTGCGGCTTTGAGGGCGGTGACCGCTGTTGTCGCTTCCGCCTCGCCGGCTTCGCTTGCCCGTGCCATGGCCGCTACGATGGTGGCTGCAGCATTGCCGTCGTTCACGTCGAAATCGATGTCAAGCACGTCAGCCGCCTGCGCAAGGAACCCGTCGCGTTCTCGACGGAGCCCGTCCACCTTGAGTGCGGACGCGTCACGTGCCCGCTTGCTTGAGGATGCCTGAGCAACCGCTTGGTCGAGACGGGCTCGAGCATCGGCGAGTCGAGGGGGGATGGATTCAGCCAAACGTTCGCGTCGATGCAGGATGAGCCGGGCGAGCAGGTCCGGTTGGACGTTGAGGAGCGCCTCGACGTCCATGCGCGGGTTCGGCACGCCGTGGTGTGTAAAGGCTCCCCCGGGCCGATGGGCTGCGTGAAGGTGAAGAACCTCGGCGCTGGACATGCGCCATGGAGCCGCGACGCTTGCGTGCGTTGTTGCTCGTTGCTGTGCTGCTCAGCCTCAGCCTCCCCGTTGCGGCAGCGAACGATGGCGTCGCCATCGTGGTGTCTTCCGTGCCGACGGGGGTGGTGGATGTGGACCTCGATGAGGCGTTGACCATCGAGGTCGCTGCTGAAGGAGCGGGTGGAAGCGCCGAAGTGTCTTTTTCGATCACGAACGCCGAAAGCATCGTCGTTTGGAACCGCTCCGCTGTGGTGGTGCTTGGCATCGGCGATGTGGAGGGCGTCACCGTCAACCTCTCCGACGTACCGTTCGGAAACCATACCGTTGAGGTGTTCCTTACCGGCGATGTGCTCGCAAGCAACGTGACGCACGTGGCCAACACCACCTTTGTTGTGCACCGCGCTCACCCGCGTGACATCAGCATCCTCGCCAGCAATTCCGACCGACTTGAAGCCTTGACGCCCGACGGTCAACCGAGCGGCCTTGATGCGCGAGACGGCGACAGGGTGGCTTGGTTTGTGACCTTAAGGAACCTCGGAGACGCCCCTTGGCTGGGCCTCCTTGAGGCCACCTTCGTTCAAGGTGCGACCAACGAAAGCATGCAGGTGAACGTGGAAATCAACGCCAGTTCTGACCTGCAGGTCATCCTTCCTACGAACGCAACGTGGGTCGAGGGACCACTCGAATTGAACGCGACACTGCTCAACGTCGGTGACGCAAATTCAGCGGACGATGCCTTTGCATGGTCGGCCTCCATCGCCCCCCCACCTCTTCCTGCGTTGGAATTCTCGCTTCATGCCACCTCGGCCCCAGAGCAGCCTGGGGATGCCCTCAGCCACCGCCTGTGGGTCAACAACACCGGAGAGGCGGTGTTCATTGGGACTGTTTCGTGCCTGTGGAGCGATGGGCAAGCCTACGCCTCAACAGGAAACGTGTCCATCAGCATGGGTTCCGGTCTTCTCTTCAACCTCTCCGGCACGGCCCGCGATGGAGTGCTCGTCTGTTCTGCTGAAGGGGCACGCCTCGAAGCGGGTTCACCGATGAACGTCAGCGACGCCTTGAGCATGCCGAGCGCGGTGTTCGAACTCGTCGCAGGTGGCGCACCGTTGGCCCTCAATGGCCCGTGGGACGTCGGGGACGACGTCACGTGGTCCGCCATCGTCCGAAACGTCGGCGATCGTGAGGGCCATGTGTCCCTCAGGTTGACGGATGGCGCCGTTGAGCACGCGTCCGAGCCTGCCCTCCTCCGTCCTGGTGAGGCAGCCGAACTTCGCTTGACGTTCCCGCTCGAGGATCAAGGCATCGCACCGTGGACCTGGGCCATTGACAGCGAGGACGGCTCGGTCGTGGATGCACGCGGCATGACCCCGTTGGATGTGCACGATGCCCCCTCCCTCCACATGCGCATGGGGCCGTTGTCCATCGATGAACAACGAGGAGTGGTTGTGCCCTGGTCCGTGAACGTCACCTCATCCCGTGCTCGCGAGGCAGTGCTTGAGGTGGGGCATGGTGCTCCCGGGGCTTGGGTCTGGTCAACGACGGTCCCGCTGCTGCTTGACGGAGGATGGGTGGAAGGCGAGGCGGCACTCGGCTGGCCATTGGCTGAAAGGATCGCCGTCCGCCTCACCCCCGTCGAATGGACGAACGATGAGGGGCCCCTGTTGCTGTCTGAAACCGTCGAGGGAACAAGCCCCTCGCTGACGCTCCAACTCCAACGGCAGGTGCAACCCGCCGACCCAACGCCCGGTGCGAGCGTGACGGTCACCTTGACGGTCAGCAACGAAGGCGACAAACAAAGCGCGGAAGGCTCCGTGCATCTCATTGCGGGTCGCGGGGCCGTTCTCGCCACAGAATCCATGCCCTCCCTTTCACCGGGGGAGCAGCAGGACCTCCGGTTCACTGTGGTATGGCCAGAAGGTTCGACCGTCGACATGACGGCCTATGCTTGGAACGATGCAGGCTTGGCCCTTGCTCAATTGTCCTACGATGTCTCGGCCATCGAGCAGGGAGATGCCCTCGCTGTCCCATGGCGTTCCGTAGCCCTTGGCGCAAGCGCGGCTGTGGTCCTGTTGCTTGTCGAAACCATCCGACGTCGAAGCCCAAGCCCGCCAGGGGCGTCACCGAAGGGCAAGGTTGCAATCGAACCGGCCGCGTCGTCGTCCTCCAGCACGGAAGGGGAGGCCAAGGTCGAGGTGGCCTGCCCGTCATGTGAACGAGCACTACGTGTTCCTGCGAGCTACGACGGTGCGGTGCGGTGTCCAGACTGCAAGGAACGGTTCGAGGTTCATGCCACGACGGTGAACGAGGAAGCGGCGCCCACAGTGGCCGGCTCTGAGGATGTGGAGGTGGTCGACCTCCCGGAGAAAATCGACATCGCCTGTCCCGCCTGCAGCCAGACCTTGCGTGTTCCGGCTTCCTTCAACGGTCGCGTGCGTTGCCCAGCGTGCCGGGATGAGTTTCAACGCTCGGAGGCCGCGTAGATGAGCGGTCATTTTCAAGAATTTGAGGACGAATACCTCGAGACCATGTATGAATTCCACGAAGAGGACGGCGCTCGACGTGTTCGGACGGGTGAACTCGCCGACCGCTTGGGTGTGTCCGCTGCAGCAGCCTCGGAGATGGTGCAGCGACTGGCTCAGCGCGGCTTCCTCGATTACGAGGCGTACCGGGGCGTCCGGCTCACCGAGGAAGGGCTTCGCCATGGGCGTCGAATGAAGCGGCGCCATCGCTTGGCCGAGGTGTTGCTTGAGGTCCTTCCCTACGACGGGGACGCGCACACCACCGCATGCAGGCTCGAGCACGCCATTGATGACGACCTTGAAGTGGCCTTGACAGCGTGGCTTGGGGACCCAAGGGTCGACCCTTCCGGGCGTGAGATCCCCAAAGCGGAAGGCGTGGTCGCGGACCGCCTGTCTGAACGGGACGCCTGCCGTTACGCCACGGTGCGGGACCTTGCCGAAGGGGAACATGCACACGTTGTCGGGCTGCTTGGGGTGGAAACCAACGGCCTCGGCGCCTTGCGTCTTGGTTCGTCCATCGAACGTCTGCCAGAGGGCCTCGTCGTTGACGGTCAGGTCATGTCCCTCGAGGAAGGATTCGCCGCCTCCATCCTTGTCGCTATCCGGGCATGATGTTCGTTCGATGCGCGCTGCATTGATACGCATGCCTCTGGACACCACGTCTGTGCCCAACGACGCTGACGGTGCGGCGGACCGAAACGCTGCCATCGAGCAGGTGCTGTTCAGCGTCGATCGGCAACTCCTCACTGGAGGCCTCCGGCTCACCATGGTGTTGCCTTTGTTGGCCACCGCGCTCGCATTTCTGGCCTGGTCGGTTGCGACCTCAAGTTCCCCCCCCTCCTGGTGGGAGACCTCCATTCGACCCACGCTCAGGGTCGATTTTGCATGGGCGTTGGTCGGGCTCCAATTCGCCGTGCTGCTGACCTATGGTCTCATGCTGCTCATCCATCGCGTGAGGGTGGGTTTGAGTGTCCTTGGCATTGTTGGTGAAGTGGATTCCCTCGGTGGCGCCCACCGCTGGGTTGCGTCGTCGCATGGGTACGACATGATCGAGGAAGCCATGCAGCGAAGCATGAGAGCGACCACCACGTCCCTGGTGCTGGTCATCTGTGCCCTGTTGTGCCTTGCCGTAGAACTTGTTCGGTCGCCTTTGAGTTCTGTCGGTCAAATCGCGCACCTGGCAGGGGCTTCCTTTGTGCTTCTCGCGTTCGCTGAGCACCTCGGTCGGAGCGGGCGTTCGTTCACCTCGTCCACGGAGACCGGTCTTCTGGAAGCATACGACCCCCCGATTCATCCTTCATCGCTGCAAGACGTGTTCGACGAAATTCTGCTCACCGTGATGGACCCGCTCCTTCGTGCGAAGTACGAGGCGTTCATGTTCGACTTGCTCGAACTCAGGAAGCCTGAACAGGACTTGGTCACGGCAAAGGAGAAAATTCTCGCGTTGCAATGGATGCGATGCGACGGCCAGATCCAAACACCTCAACTCATCGAAGAACTCGCCGAAGTCCTCCGCGAGGAAGGCGTCGAGGCGCTTCGGGGGCATCCCGTCTTCACGCCGGACGTCTGGACGCGGTTGTTCAACAAGGCCTCCACGGTCGCTCCGGCCTTTTTCCGCATGATGCGACGCACGACCGAACGCATCCGAACGGGGAGCCTGCACGGGCAGCAGGACCTGCTCGTCGACGTCGACATGGCCAACATTGTGGACGGGACGACCGGGCTCTTCACCTACATCCGCAACCTGGACGACACCCCTCGGACCGTGGTGCTCAGGATGCAATCCCCGGACTTCAGGCCTCAGGACCTTGCCCTCACCTTCCATCTGCCCGCCGGGGAACAGGAATCGGTCCTTGGCTCGGCCCTCCCCGTGGCCGGTGACGGCGACGAGGACGTCATTGGGTCCCTCGTCCGCCTCCTGCAAAAGGGAACCACGTCATGGCAGTCGTTGATTCCAGACCGAAGTGGAGACTCGACCATCACGGTTCGGCTTGAGAACGAGGCAGGTGACCTGTTGCTTGGTCGCCAGATCAACACGAGGGTGCGTGCGGACGCAAGAACACGCATCCGTCGAGGTACCGTTGTGGCCTGTGCCACCGTTGGAACCTTGGGCGTGCTCATCGCAGCCGCCCAACAAGTAACCGGTTTGCTTCTCGGCTGAACAGGCCACGTCGCGCGGGCAGCAGCCTTGAAATGGTGGGCGACGACGACCCACCATGCGCGGACAAGGCGGTGAAGCCGAAGAGCGACCTGACGCGGACTTGCGTGAGCGTCTCCACGCGATGGAAACGAAGGTCCGCCGCATGCGTGAAATTCGAAACCAGCACAGCGACCGAGCGCGCCGTTCTCGTGATGCGCGCAACGCTGTTCAGGCCCAGTACAAGGAACAGCGCGAGGCAAACGACCTGTTGATCGCTGAGGTGAAAGCCGCGCGTGCAGAGGTCAACCTTCACCGTGAGCGTCGAAACGCCATCCAACAGCAGCTCCGCGAATTGATTCAGCAGATCAAGGGCAAGCGTGGTGACAAGGACGCGAAGCGGTCAGCGACCGCGGAATTCCATCAGTTGAAGGCCGAAATGGAACGATTGGAGGAGACCTTCCAAACCTCAAGCGTCGGCATGAAGCGTGAGAAGGAAATCATGGAACGGCTCAAGCGCATGGACAACCGAATTGGTGAACTCGCTCCAGATGTGCAAGAGTTTGAACTCGTAAAAATCGACGTGAAGGACCTCGACGGCAGCATCAAGTTGCTCAAATCCGAAGCCGACGCAGAGCACCAGCTTTTCCTTGAGGCCATCAAGGTCGCCGACGACATTTCCAAGCGGATTGACGAGGCGTTCGCCCATCGCGATTTTCTGAAGGCCGAGGGAGACCGCCACCACCTTGAGCACCTTGAGCACCGCAAGCAGGCCGATGAGGTGCATGCAGAAATTGAGGCCATGATGGTGGACGTCAATGAGGTTCGCGATCAACTCAAACTCGCACGTGAAGAGCGTGAATCATGGGTGGTTGAGCACAACAAGTCCGTTCGGGCTGAGCTTCAGACCGGCGCACAATCCGAGAAGGTCGCCGACGAACTTGTCAGCACCCTCCTCAACGAAGGGACCCTCACCTTCGGAGGCGTCATGGCCGAAGACCGACCCACCAAGGACCACCGTGGTGGCGACGGTCAGAAGAAGCGAAACATGCGCCGCATTGACATGTCCGCCCGCCGCCGACGCTGAGGTGCAGGCGTGCACGGCGTCATCATGGCCGGCGGTCGTGGCTCGCGGCTCCAACCCTTGACCGACCACCGTCCAAAACCGATGGTGCCCTTGCTCGGACGTGCGGTCATTGACCATGTCAAGGACGCCATGCTCGATGCCGGTGCCGACACGCTCGTGGTGACGACTGGATACAGGGGGGCTGACCTGGCAGCACACGTGGAAACCTGGGCGAGCGCCGGTATCTCGGCTCGTGTGAGCCACGAGTCTTCGCCGATGGGGACGGTCGGGAGCGTGCGGCTGTTGATCGACGAATTGACTGAGACCTTTCTCGTCGGTTCAGGTGACGGGGTGAGCACGCTCGACCTTGGTCACCTGCTTGCTCATCATCGGTCAACGGGTGCCGTCGTAACCCTCGGCCTCGTGGAAGTGGACGACCCTTCGGGATTCGGCATCGTGGGGCTGTCCGAAGGCCCGCATGGGGACGTTGAGCGCGGTCGCGCCAGCGGATTTGTCCGTCGATTCCTCGAAAAGCCCACACCCGAGCAAGCCTTCAGTCGCTTGGTCAACGCCGGGGTCTACGCCGTTGAACCTGCTGCCCTCCGCTATGTGCCTGAAGGGCAGCCTTTCGACTTCAGCAGGGATCTGTTCCCGTTGCTCCTCGAAAAGGGGGAGCCGATTGCAGGCATCAAACTCGAGGGACGTTGGTTCGACGTCGGCGCTCCCCACCACCTTCTGGACGCGCAAGCGTCGCTGCTTGGTGATGCGTCGGCCAACCACCTTCACGGCGGTGTGGTGATCAACGACAGCGCGAGGGTGTCGGGTTCGTTGCTTATGGAGAACGTGCACGTTGAAGCAGATGCAGAACTTCAGCGCTGCATCCTCGGTGTCGGGGCTCGTGTCGGGCAGGGTGCGGTGCTCGAGAGGTGCGTCATTGGCGATGGAGAAACCGTGGCGCCCGGGGAGCGTTTGGTGGACGTTCGCCGACCGTCGACATGATCGGGGACTTGCCGGAATCGCTGCCGAAGGTTCCGGTATGGGGTCGGCCTCAAATACCGTCGCGCGCCGGCAAGGACTGAGCGAGATGAGCGACGACGTGCCCGAGCGGACCTACGACCGCAGCTGGGAAGACATTGAGGGCATGCTCGACCGAGCCCTCCGGAAGCAAAACCAGTGGAAAGAGTGGTTTGAGGCGTGCCGGGACGCAGGCGACCGAGACGGCATGAAAGAAGCAGCCCGCAACCACAAGGCGCTGGAGGGGGTCATCAAAACCCTCCGCTGGACCCTCGGCGAAGTCGGCGTGGATTCGCCGCTCTCGTGAACGGCAGCGTCATGGCCTTCCGGCCTCAGCCATGAGCATGGGCGACGACCGCATGACCGTCCGTATTCACGTCAGCGCGGTGGAAGACGCTTCGCTCGTGCACCAAGCCCTCCGCTCGTGGTTGGGTGAAGCCGACATCTCCAGGGATGCCTCCCCTTCGCACCACGGTCCGACGATGATCACGCTGAGCGCCGACCTCCAACGCAACGCAGAACTTCGCCGAGGCATTGCAGGTTTGGGTGAGGAGGTACGTGCACACCTGCGTGATGAGCATGCGTCACGGTTGGACGATGATGGGGGGCTGCATTTTCGTCTCGACCTTGATGCGCTGCTGAGCGGAGCCATGGTGCTCGCCCCACCGGGCTCCTCTCGGTCGGTGAAGGTACGCTACAAGGTCGCTGTATATCCGGGCCAGACGGCCGAAGGCCGCATCGTTGAGGTGTTGACGAACGAGGCGCCGTGACGCCGCTGCGGCGAATGGCGAGACTTCATATCCTCGACGCCGCTCCTTCGCCGCATGCCCCACGTCGTGACCTCACCGTGTGTGAACCACAAGTACCAGGAATGCGTTGCTGTCTGCCCGGTGGAAGCCTTCCGCGAGCTCGACACCTACCTCGTCATCGACCCCGACGAGTGCATCGATTGCGGCGCCTGCATCCCGGAGTGCCCTGTGGAAGCGATCTTCCCCGACACCGAGGTTCCAGCCGGTGAAGAAGCATGGATTGACCGCAACGCCGACGAGGCTGCGGACGCCCCCATCGCCGAGGGCGATTCCCCCGTCCTCGGGGACTGAGTGAGCGCTTTTCGGAGGCTTCCGCCATGAGCGGTATCGACCTTGAGACGCTTCGCCGAGGCACGGACCTCATCAAAAGGGGCTTTGCTCGCATGCAGCAAGGCGGCGTCATCATGGACGTCGTTGACGCGGAGCAAGCGGCCGTCGCAGAGGACGCTGGAGCCGTCGCCGTCATGGCGCTTGAGCGCGTTCCCGCGGACATTCGCAAGGCGGGAGGGGTCGCTCGAATGAGCCATCCCGACATGATCCAAGGCATCCTCGATTGCACCTCCATCCCAGTGATGGCCAAGGCAAGGATTGGGCATGAGGCAGAGGCAAGGATCCTCGAGGCTATGGGCGTCGATATGGTCGACGAAAGCGAAGTCTTGACTCCTGCTGACCCCTTCTTCCACATCGACAAGGCTGCGTTCGACATTCCTTTTGTCTGTGGTGCTACGAACCTCGGTGAGGCCGTCCGACGTGTCCACGAAGGCGCTGCCATGATCCGAACCAAAGGCGAGGCCGGCACAGGCAACGTCGTTGCGGCTGTCACGCACGCCCGTCTCATCGAGCAAGAGATTCAACAGGTCGTGGGATTGGATTCCGACGGCATGGAGGCCGCCACCGATGCCATCGTGGAACGCTATCGCGTGCTCTCGACGTCCTCCGCCCTCCCCGGCACCCACGAAGTCACCCCCTTCGGACCGATCGACGAGCGCATGCATACGGCGGTTCGAGGGGTCTTGGAAGACGTGAAGCGCATGGGCCGGCTGCCCGTCGTCACCTTCTCAGCCGGCGGAATTGCCACACCGGCCGATGCAGCGCTGATGATGCGCTCAGGCATGGACGGTGTGTTCGTCGGTTCTGGGATCTTCAAGTCCGAGCACCCCCCAACGATGGCAGATGCCATCGTGCTCGCGACCGCCCATTTCAACGATCCAGATCGCTTGGTCGAAGCCATGGCCATGACGGACGGCGCCCCCATGAAGGGGGACGAACTCGAAACACTCGACGTCCGCCTGGATCAGCGTGGCTGGTGAAGGAGCCCGTTGCGGCTGCTTCAAATACCGAAGGTCGGTCGCCGACCTGCAACTGAGGTAGCCCTCGGAGGAACAGCAGGTGGTCACATGGCGAGGAAGATGAGTGCGAAAGCGCGCGCAGC
>JAYPDK010000012.1:0-38703 GCA_038125145.1 Candidatus Poseidoniaceae archaeon | reverse complement strand
TGGCGATGCTGACCGACACGATCGGAGGCTTCGGCCTCGGATTTGACAACGACCTGATGCCCCTGCTCATCGTCGCCGCCGGCGCGATGGTCGGGCGCGTCCCCACCCTGCTTGTCGAGCAGGGCGTCCTCCGCACCTCTCCGTCCTCCCTCTCCCTCGGGACGATTGTCGTCGGCGGCGCCCTTGGCCTCGGCATCATCGAGGCCATGGACGGCATGGCCCTCGCCGGCCTGCTCTTTGCGCTCAACATGATCCTGACCCACCTGCTCGTGGTCGGGCAGCGGGAGGAATGGGCCACCGTGCTCACCTTCACCAGCATCGGTGTGCTCACCGGCATGGCGGCCGCAGCCGCTGCCGGAAACAACCCTGCCGTGCTGAC
This sequence comes from Candidatus Poseidoniaceae archaeon, assembly GCA_038125145.1. GTDB lineage: Archaea > Thermoplasmatota > Poseidoniia > Poseidoniales > Poseidoniaceae > MGIIa-L3. The sequence continues at coordinate 38,324 of JAYPDK010000012.1, read as the reverse complement.
CGAGCTCTACACCGTGGAGGGTGGCCAAACCTACCCGACGTTGAACGAATACCGGGAGGCGATGACCTTCGTGTTCTTCTCGGTGCTTGGCATGTTCATCGCGCTGGGCGCGATGGTCGCCGTGCTGGCCCGCGGCACGCTGCTGAAGCCCGGGCAAGGCTGGTTCAGCCACGTCGGCTCCTCCGACAAGCCTGCGAACATGCACGCGTTGCCGCTGATCCTCGGCCTGCTCACCTGGGCTCTGGCTCATGCAGCCACGCTGTGGCAGTTCTACAGCGTGAGCACGGCCGACCGCCTGGACATCACGATCGAAGCCGGGTACCATGGCCACTTCGGCGTCTGGATGGCCGCCTTGACGGGCCTCGTGGCCCTCGTTGTGGCCGGCTGGGTCGCAGAACGATGGTACACGCGGTCGATGACCCTCGCCTCGATGTGGATTCTGTACCTCGTCGCCGCAGCGAACGAGCGTGGAATGTGGGCCAACGAGCGCTTCAGCGGCTCGTGGGGGCCCGTCCTGTGGGCCGTCATCACCTTCTTCCTTGGCGTCATCATTTACTCCATCTCCACCCACAAGTCGTGGGGCGGTTGGTCCAACCGTTCGGAAGACAACCCCAGCGGTGCACGCACCTTCTGGCAGGCCCATGGGCTCCAAGCCATGATCGGCCTCGCCTTCGTGACGGCGTTCACGGTTCGCAGCCAATGGTACGTCATCCCTGCCATGAACGGCTATGGGACGGGCACGTGGGACTTGACCGGTGGGTCCGACCCGTGGTACATGAAGCGCGTTGTGGACTACATCTTGATGCAAAACGCGCACCTTGTGTACGACGCCGACCGCTTCTACCCCATCGGCGGCATCAACCCCCGTCCGCCCTTGTTTGTGTGGTCCATCGCCCTCCTCTCGATGCTGCTCGAACCCTTCCTCAGCACCCCTGAGGATGCGGTGTGGTGGGCCATGGTCGCCATCCCTGCGATCTTTGGTGCGCTCACCGTTTTCCCCGTGGCGGCCATCGCCAGGGACCACGTTGGCAAAGGGACAGCGGTCATCGCCGCGTGGCTCATCGCCTTGATGCCCGGGCACATCTCCCGTTCCACGTGGGCCAACGCCGACCACGACGCCTTCGTGATGTTCTTCATGGCGCTCGGTTTCATGTGGTTCTTCCGTGCTGTAGCGAACGGTGGCGACGAGCGCCTCACACGCTCCGTGACCGCGCACCCCGCATCCGTCCTCAGCGCCTTTGCTGACGTGGCGAAGGAGCGCCGCCTTGCCATGGCCAGTGCGGTGCTTGCTGGTGTCGCCTTTGGCACCGTCGCGCTGGGGTGGAAGGGTTTCGTGGTCGCCCCGTCGATTTTGTTCATTGGCTACGCGTTCATCGTCGCCACAAACATGTTCCGCAACAGGGACAGCACGATCCTCAACACCCTCATGCTGACCATGCTTGCAACGTCACTGTTGCTCGCGTTGCCGTTCTACGCCTACCCCGGCATGAACCTCGTGTTCAACGGTACAGGCCTGCAGCCCCTGCTGTTCGTGCTCGTCTTCACCTTGGCCTTGTCCTACGTGACCACCGGATTCCGCGACAAGCCGTGGTTGCTCGTTCTTGGTGCCATCGTCTGCTCGGGTGCCGTGTTCTTCCTCGTGCTCTGGCTTCTCCAGACGCTCGATCTCTCCAACGCGTTCAACGTGCTGTTCACAGGGGCAGGGTACTTCTCCAAGACCAAGATTTTCGGCACGGTTGCAGAAGCCAACGCGCCCGACCGCGGGATGCTCTTTGCTTCCTACGGCCCCGTGGTCTTCATCCTCGCCCTCTTCATGGGCTTGATTGCCTTGTGGCGCGGCGCCCGTCGCCGTGAACACGCGCACGTGTTCCTTGGCGCTTGGATCCTCTTGGCCATCTTCATGTCGTGGACCGCGGCCCGGTTCATCTTCAACGCGACTCCCGCCATGGCGGTGCTCGGGGCCTGGGGCGCAAGCGCGCTGTGGAAGCGGGCTGGTGTCAAGGACATCAAGCGCAGCATGCGCCGCTTTGGCATCCGCACGCCCAGCGACCGCATGGTCTCCATGCGAAAGGCGGTCTGGCGAACGCCACAGTTCAGCGCCATCGCGTTGGTGCTCCTGCTTCTTGGCGGGCAGCACCTCACCTATGGCCTCGATGCGGGCATCCCCAGCAGTTCCTCCGCCGAGGACGAGATCGACAAGAACCTCTACGACGCGCTTCCCTCAATCCTGCGCTGGGACCAAGCGTGGGGGCTCTCCGTGCTGAACCCCACCACGTACGAGGACGGTGGCAAGCGCTACCTCGGGGCCTTCGGCAGCAGTTTCAACGACCAAGGATGGAACCAGGCGTACGCGTGGCTCGCCAGCCAAGATGCTTCAATGCCGTATTCGGACCGTCCGGCCTTCGTGTCGTGGTGGGACTACGGCTTCCAGGCCTTGACGTCCGGCGACCACCCCTCGGTGTCGGACAACTTCCAGTCGGGCATTCCAGCGACTGGAAACATGCTGCTGGCACGCAACGAAGCCGACTTGACCGCCATGTTTGTGTGGCAGTTGGCGGACGCCGACCGCACCTACGCGATTCAGCATGGTCTCGAGACCACGTTTACCGCGCCCTTCACCGCCGTGCTCAACGACCATCTGACCCCGGCGCAGGTTGAGGAATTGGAGTCCTTCTACGGCGCCCCATCGGACGTTGTTGTGGCCAATTCCTTCCGCGTGATCACGACCAACCGTGCCACCGTGCTGACCGAAGGCTACCTGCTCAACGACGACGGAACCGTCAGCGACGACGACGACGACAAGCGCTGGCGCCTCTGGAAGGACGGCGAGGTTCTCCCGTGCAACTCGAACATCATCACCGTCTGCGACGGCGACGACTTCGTGTCCAAGGCGGACGCGTCCACGACCTTCCTCAACAACGTTCGCGTGTCCACCGACAACGTCACGGAAACCACGCACTACGTGTTCGGTGACTACTGGTACACGGCCGACCTCGTGGAAGAGTACGATTCGGTGTCCACGCACATCCACAGGACGAATTCTCGCCTCGCGATGTCGGTGCAGTTGCTCACCAACGGCCTCGATGAGGAGGGCGTTGTCGACCTGTACGCCGACCTCATCGGGATGGAAGGTACGTACAGCGTTCAAGACTACGAAGGCGCTCCCGGTGAAACCATCAGCCGGAACAACGAGATCCGTTACTTTGCTGTCGACCACCGATTGTACCCCCGTGCAGGCCGGTACACCGCGGATGCGAACTACAACAGCGGGCAGCCCATGGGCATCTTCGCTGCACCCACCATTCTCTCTGGTCAGGACATCTCGACCTTCATGACGGAAGTGTACGAGACCCAGCGTGGCGCGTTCTCCGACGAGATGACGCGTGAGGAAGTTGACGAGGCCATCCGGCAGGACGTGCTGAACCAGCAAGCCGGAGCGGACATCGATCCCCTTCAGATTGCGGACGTGCGCGTGGACCACACGGCGGCCTTCTTCGACACCATGGTGGCGCGAACCTACGTCGGCTACGGGGCCTCCAGCCTCGGCATGGACGAGGCTGGCTCCAACCCACAGCCGGCGCAGCACTTCTCCTCCACGGGGTCACCCGGCAGCTACCTCGCGCAGGCCTACCCGCTCCCCGGAGCGATGCTGAACCACTACGCCATCGCGAACTGGTACAGCCCGGGCGAGACCAAGAACCTCGCAGAAGCCAACACCCTCGTCAAGGTGCTCAAGTTCTACCCCGGTGCAGAACTCACCGGTCAGGTCACCTTCGCTGACGACGGGCAAGCCCTCGAAGGCGTCCGTCTGCTCATCGAACGCGACGCCTTCTCCGGCGAAGACGCGACCGACCTCGACGCAGACACCTGGTGGGTGCCCATCGGTTTCGTGGACACGGACAGCCAGGGGCGCTACTCCTTCACCGCGCCTGCGGGACACCTCCGTGTCTCCGCCTTCGTGGGCGAGTACGATCCAACCGCCGCCCAGGCCGACATCCGTGACGGTACGGCTGCCCAGATGATCGCGGACATCTACACGGACGTGAACACGGACCGTGATGTCTATCCCGTCACCGCCATCCTTGGCGAAGTCGCGAACATGACGTGGGTTGGGGAGTCGCACATCAACGTCACCGGTGCTCAGGCCGACCGTTTGGTCGGCATGGCCGACGACCTTGACCTCGAGATTGCCTCGAGCGGCGTGAGCGGCATGGTCGCGTGGTCCGGCGATGATTCCTTCGCTGGCGAGCCCTTGGTGGACACGACGTTCATTTTGCGCAACATTTGGTCCTACACGGACAACCACACGGTGGTCACCAACAACGGCTCCTTCTCCACGGACGAGGTGCGGATCCTCCAAGGGACCGGTGAGGTCACCTTCAGCAGCGAGGGCACCTTTGAGTCCGACGGCGTGGCCGTGGCCCGGGACTTCACCGGGACCTACACGCGGACGCTTGCAGCGGACCGGGTTCACACCGCGAGCGGTGAGTGGGACGGGTACGGGATCATCGAAGAATTCTCATCCATCGACAACGTGAGCGACGCCTCGCTCCTCAGCGATTGTTTGGAGAACAACACCGTGGTTCCCGAGAACGAGACCATCTGTGCGCTCGTCGACGACGACGGGTTGCTGTTTGACGGTGTCATCACGGCCAACGGACGCGTTCGCACCTTGGCGGCCACCACGGTGGTGCGCGAGGTCGTGGCTCAAACCTTCGAAGGCGCTGGCGTCTTCGAGGGCATCGGGACCCTGAACGGAACGGGCGTCTTCACTGGCGCTGGCGCCTTCAGTGGGCCGATGGTCCAGCCCGGATCCTTCTACAAGACCGGCCTTCTGCCCGGCGTCTACAACATGATCGCCCAACTCCCCAACGGACGCGAAGTGCTGCTGCCCGAACCCGTCGAGGTTGGGCTCGTGGCGAGTTATGACCTCACGATGTCGTTGCCAGCGTCGGTGTTCGCCGATGAACTGACGATGATGACGGGTGAGGTCCTCGGGAACACCACAATCGAACTGATCGACACCCAACTCGGAGAGGACCATGCCGTCCTGATTGTGACCGACGAAAACGGCACCTTCAGCCACGGACCGATTCCTGTGGGTGACTACTACTACCGGCTCGACCTCGACAACGACGGCTGGTATGAATTGAACCACAGCATCACGGTGAGCGACACGCCAGAGAACATCACGCTGGTGAACCCCGTTCCACCGATGTTCGACATGACCATCCAGTTGAGCGCCCCGCTTGATGGCAACGGGGATTCTGTCGTGGACCTCGCAGGCCGCAACATCTCCGTCGTGAACGATGCCCCCGAACTCGCGCCGTACACGGCCGTGAGCGATGAGAACGGCCTCGTTCACGTGGAACTCCCCATGGGCATGTACACCATCTCCGACGATTCGGACGAAGACCACATCCTGCTCGCCCGGGCTGAACTCGGCGAGGAAGACCTCCACCTCGACTTGGCGTACGCTGTGTCGACGTGGGTCAACGGAAGCATGCGCACCGCTCCGGGTGGCCTCGACTACAACGTCTGGATGAACCTGAGCGAAGAGGAGCGCGAACAGCAGTACGACCCCCTCACCTCCCTTGACGTCAGCGCCCGCAACGGGGACCTTGTCTTCACCACAACGACCGATACCTCGGGGATGTTCTCCCTCCGGCTTCCCGTGGACCTCACCTATTCGCTGACCGCGACCTCCATCCTCGGCATTGCCCACGGCAGTCTGGTGGACGTGACGGCAGGCATGGACGCGCTCGACGCGATCTACTTTGAGCCATCGAACGTCCTCCGTGGGACGCTGTACCACATCGATAACGACACGACGTGGGACAGCCAAATTCCAGGCTGGACGCCTGTGGAGATGACCGTCACGAACGACGCCGGCGTCATCTGGACGACCGAATCGGCCGCTGACGGCTCCTTTGCCATCAGCGTCCCAGCAGGGCTCTACGACGTGGCCATCGTCGACAACGATGACCTCAACGCCACGTCAGACGAGGACGTCCGTGTGAGCATCGACGGTGGTGCAGAAAACGTACCCGCAAGCCTCTACCTGAACCCGGGCGGGCACGCCTTCGTCCTCCGCGTCTACCAAGACGTCAGCGGTGACGGGAACGCAAGCAACGGCACGGCGGTCACGCCAGCCTTTGCGATCGTCCCCACGACCGTGCATGGCGAGCGCGTGAACGTGACCGCGGACATGTACGACGCTGAGGGGAACTTGACGATCGAGTTGGGACTTGGGCAGTACGCCCTCGAATTTGCCGCCGACGATGCAGCGGACCCGAACGCCAGCGCGTTCTCGTTGTCCGCATCGACCAGCATTCCGGGCATTGCGGTGGGCCTCCCCGCCCCGATTGATTCCGTGGACATCGCCCTCGTTGATGCGTGGCGCGTCAATGGAACGCTCACCGATGCATCCGGTGCGGCCTTGACGCCAGCGGGTGGCTCGTTCCTGCTCGTCTCTGCGGACGGCGAGGACTACAGGACGATGGCGGTCGACGAGAACGGTTCGTTCGCCGCCTACGTCCCCTCCGGGGAGTGGATCGCCGTTGTCGCGCCCTTCGTCGAGGAGAACCTCACCGAAACCCTGCGCGCTACCCTCGATGCATCGAGCGCGATCACTGACCTTGCCCTTCAGACCGTCGTGGCCGGCACCGTTGAGGTGCACCTGACCGAAGCGCTCAGCGAGCGCGACCTTGAGGGCTTCCGAATGACGCTCGTTTCCGCGGATGGCTTCGGCAACGTCAGCATGGAACTGACCAACGACAGCGGTTTCGCGACGGAGACGATCATGCCGGGCGACTGGTCGCTGCACCTCGAACGCACGGATGCACAAAACCGCTGGACTGTGGACACGTCAGCGTCGCCATTCAGCGTGACGAGCAACGCGACCACCGTCCAAACCGCCGCTGCAGCACATGAGGTCGAAATCGGTGGTCGCTTGTTCTGGGACCTTGATGGCGACGACGTTGCCGATGCCGTGGAAGGCGTGGCCGAGTTCAACATCACCGTGGTTGGCCTCGACGGCAGCACGTTCAGTGACAACGTCACCAGCGACGATGAAGGCGTGTGGCAGTTGTTCGTCCCCGCTCGTGGAAACTACAGCGTGAACGGCACCCGCCTCGGCTTTGCTGACCTTGGGTACGCCTTGGACAACACCACCTACTTCCCGGTCATGGACAGTGCACGTTCGGAGGACCTTGAGGTCTCGGTTGGTAGCGTCGACGTCAGCGGAACCATCACCGACAGCGTCGACAGCAGCCGCCTGGACGGCGCGACCATCGTGCTCGTTCCTGCGTCCGGCCTCGACCGCGACTCAATCACGATCACCAACCCCACCTTCGACGGCACCACGCTCGCTTGGAGCGCAACGGTGGAGCCTGGCGACTGGCTCGTCGTGGTCAAGGAATCGACTCCGGGTGAGAACGACGGCGCCGTGGCCATCGACCTCCTCGAAGCCAGCGTCGCCGACGGCGGCTCCATTGAGCAAACCATGAGCAAGGGTGGGTACGTGGACCTCCACACCAACTGGACCGACATCGACCTCGTGGACCACCACCTCGGCAGCGAGGATGCAGGGGCTGCGATGTTCATCGACACCCCTGTGGTCACGGTTGACCTCGGTGACGGCCGCGCTTGGGACGTGGCGCTGAACGGCGACGGAACCTTGGAACTCCTCGTTCCTTCTGGGTCGTTCTCCGTCTCCGGCGACGTGGTGACCGTGCAGCACGCCTTGGGCCTCAACATGAGCTATGCAGGCAGCGTCTCCACGACGGTCGCCGCAGACCGGCAAGACCTCACCTTGACCCTTGAACGTGCGACCGACCGTGACCTCCTCGTCGAGGTCGGGACCGTGGACGACGGGACCGTGGAGTCGGTGGTTAACGATGCGGACGGCGTCGAGATGGTCGCGAAGCAGACCGACGACGGCGAGCACGTTCAGATCCTGATGAGCGTTGACGTCACCTACGACGGCACCGAGTTTGAGGACGTCTACACTGCGACCGGCTCAGCCGGCAACGCACCAGACGCATCGGCGTGGACCATCGAGTTCCAAGACGGCGAGAACTGGACCTCGACCCGTGAGGTGCGGCTTGGGATCGGTGCCGACGCAACCGACGACGATGTGGCGTCCTCAACGACGCTGCAGGTTCGCATCACCTTGCCGAGCCAGGCGAACGCGAGTTCCCTCACGGACGGCCACACCGTCACCGTCACGCTCCGCGCTGATTCCGGTGAATACACCGAGCGTGCCTTCACCATCAAGGTGCCAGAAGTCCACGATTTCACCGCATCCTCGGCGGACAACGAGGTCGGCATCGGCGCCGATGATACAGCGAGCATTGAGGTGTCCCTGACGAACACCGGCAACGGCGATGCGACGTTTACCTATTCGCTCGGCACCTACAACGCCGACCTCTGGGACATCACGCCAACGTCCAGCACCGTCACGGTCGCTGCCGGCGACAGCCGCGTGCAGGCCTTCACGGTCCGCTCTGATGCAGGTTTGAGCAGCGGCGACCTCCTCGACTTGACGGTCTTCGTCGAAAACGAGGATGGTACGGTCGAAGAAGTGGACTTCACCCTGCGGTACGCTGAAATCCTCATCACCGTGGACGAAGACGGCAGTGAAGCCGTGCAGGCCTCCACCAACGTGGCCGAGCAGGACGTGACCATCCTCAACCTCCCCGTGACGAACGAAGGTGAGCGAGACGCGAGCAACGTCATCGTCTACCTGCGTCAACAGGGCGTGGACGCAGAATACCAGCAGGTCACCATCGCCGTCCCGGCAGGTGAGACCGTGAACGCCGCCTTTGACGTCGGGTTCATGTCGAGCGGAAACAAACGCTTCGAATTCTACCTGGAGGTTGCTGGAGACGATGCTTCCTTCGCACAACCGGCCAACATCGGCACAGGCGACGAACCGATCGACTTCCCAATGACGTACAACATCGAGGCAACGGAAGGCAGCGGTCAGACCCTCACCGGTCTCATCGTGCTCGTGATTGTTGCATTGGTCGTGGTCGGCGGGTTCAAGATCGTCCGCGAAGGCGGACGCCGCTTCTGAGCCTGAACAGGCCTTTGAAACGGCACGCGGGAAGTGGATGCCGTGAGGCCCAACGGACTCGATGGCGTTGAGTTTCTCCCTGAACCGGGGGAACCTCGCATCCTCACTGCGGTCGACCCCTCCGCGGTGCAGCACGATGTCGGCTGGCGCTCGGAAGTCATGGGCTGGGCCCCTGTTGAGGTCAATCCAATCCAGCGACGTCGACGGCCGCGCAGCGGTTCGCTTGTCAGCGCAGCCGTCCTGATTGGGTTGCTGGTGCTCATCATGAGCCAAGGTTGGCTGGTGGTGACCCTCCCCCCTCCGAACGCGGAATGGGCGTTCGAAAGCACGGGCTTGCGCGCGCTCGGCGCCCAAGGCCTCGACGGTGACGGCGTGAGCCTTTGCGTCGTGGACACCGGCGTCGATACGAGCCACAGCGCGTTGGCCGATGTGAACCTCACCTTCCTCGACCTCGTTGAACGCTCGAGGACGCCCGTTGACCACGGGTCCACAGCCCATGGGACGATGATGGTCGGATTGCTGGTGGCGAACGCCCATCAGCAAGGAGCCGTCCCTGGCGTCCGCCTCGGCGTGGTGGCCGCGCTCGCTGCGAACGACAACGACGAAAACACGGGGGACGAAGACGTGGTGTCGGACGCCATCGACTGGTGCGTGTCCACGTTCGAAGCAGACATCATCTCGCTTTCGCTGGGTGGTGCTCGCATCCCTGGGAGCCGGGATCTGGTGGCCGGTGCCGTGCGTCGTGCCTTGGCCAACGGCGTGTACGTGGTGGCCGCTGCAGGCAACGACGGTGGTCCCGACGATGACGGACAAGTCTCCTCGCCGGCCTTTGTGCCTCAGGTCATTGCGGTCGGCGCGTCCGACGATAACGGAACGGTCTGGTCATCGTCGTCCATGGGCGGGCAAGGCGATGAACCAAACGAGAAGCCCGAGGTCATCGCACCTGGTGTGGACGTGATCTCCACGGGGTTCGACGACGGTTGGTACGCGTCGAGCGGGACGTCGGTCGGCACGGTGCTCGTGAGCGCAGCCCTGAGCATGGTGCTGCAGGCACACCCCACGCTGAGCGGTCTCGGCGACGACCGGTGCGTCCATGAAGTGAAACGTTCCCTTGCGGAATCGTTGGGGGGTGTGCACGACCCCCGGGCAGGCTATGGCGTCCTTGACGCAGAGGCTTGGAGCGCGTCCATTGACGACGGTTGCGCGGATACTTCTGCCATGGATTGATATTTCTAAGGCCGCCAATGCGATATTATTGTCGCTCAGTGATACATTCAGCGGCCCAAAACGGCCCACAGCATTATACCATGGCCTGTGCAGCAAAGCATGGTGAACCTATGCACGGACGTCGCCGATTCAGCAGCCTCTTTCTCGTGTCCTTGATGCTCCTCTCCACCCTTGGTGGGATGGCCTTCGTCCCGGGCGCTTCTGCCTCAAACGAAACGAAATCCGGGATCATCGTCGGGACCGAAACCTGGTCCGGTACCCACACCCTCACCGGCGACGTCGAGGTCGCAGAGGGTGCGAAGTTGATCATCAACGCGGGTACCACCGTCAACTTCCCTGCCGGCGTGTTCCTCAACGTGCGGGGGGCGCTGTGCGCAGGTGATTCCGCGTGCGGTGCAACGCAGGGCGGCAGCGGTTCCGAAATTCAACTCTCGTGGGGTACGCCCTCCAACTGGTCCGCGACGGGTCGTTGCTACAACGCCAACATCCAACGCTGGAACAGCGACGCTGCGTGCGGCGGTGGCGTGGTCATCCGCTCGACCATCGACCAGGCGATCACCGGCATGTCCTATGTCCACTTCGAAGGCGCCTACGGTTACCCCATTTACTCACAGAGCCTTCAGCGCTCCCTCTACGGCTCCCTCATCTTCGACGGTGCCAGCCTCGAGGCCGACCACCTCTCCTTCGCGAACATCAACACGAGCAACGTGGTTGTTCTGAACGCCGCCGCGCCCACGATCAGCGATTCCGAGTTCACCCTTGGCGTGGACGAAAACGAGTACAAGGCTGCCTCCGTCCAGGCCTACGGAGCGGGCCTTGGTATCCTGTCCACCTTCGAACTGCGCGACTCGGTCTTTACCGGCGACACCGAAGCGACCTGCGGCAACCAGGGCGGTGGCTTTTCTGTCGTTTACGCTGAAGAATCCTACATCCGCATGGATGGCTTGGACATCTCCGACAACGCCTACGGTGTGTTCCTCCGCCGTTCGTCCGGCTGGATGGAGAATTCGGACATCGACGTGCTGTGCAACGGCCTTGACACCAACGGGTACAAGGTGACCGGGGACGTTGAGCACACCCTCTACATCAACGACAACGTGTTCACCACCGGTGAAGGTGCTGGCATCACTGCATACGACGGTGCCCGTGTTTCGGCCTCGCGCAACCAGGTCAGCGGCGCAAGCAGCGGTTCCGGCGTGGCTGTTCGCTCGTCCACCGTTGAACTCTACAACAACGAGATTGGGCCCATCACCGGTTTCAACGGACTGTGGATCCTCGGTACTTCAGACGTGATCGCTGAAAACAACACCATCCACGACACGGAGAAGGAGCCCGTTATCCTTGGCGAGTACCACTTCCGTGACCAAGGATGGAGCGTCCCCGCGCCGAGCGAGAACAGGATGTACTTCGCCAACAACATCATCGAGAATTCCACCGGGACGTGCACGTCGGACTGGATGTACGGTGGCGACTTCAAGTGCCCCGCCATCCACGTGTTCATGGCCAGCGCCACCATCGAAGGCAACACCGTCCGAAACAACCAGGGTGACGCCCTGCGCGTGAACGGCGGCATCGTCAACGTGCAGGACAACGACATGGAGACGGGCGACTTCGCGGTGCGCATCTTCCACTTCGACGACACCTACGGCAACAAGTACGGCTCCATCGGGTACTTCTCGGGCAACACCTGGACCAACGCCTCGCAAGTGTACAACATCACCGAGTCACGTGTCACGGTGCAATCGGAGTACATCCCCGACCCACAGGGCGGATATGCGTACCCCATCATGCTGGCATGGGAGGGTGCAGAATGCCCGTACGTGACGGAGGAATGCCTCCAACTCCCCGTGTCGTCCACCTTGCCACCTCGTGGCATGCCCCTGGCCATCGAGTTGGTTCAGAATTCGACGGTGTTTTCCTTCGCTGACCTGCAGAACTTCGATCCTTCCAAGGTCTACGTCCAAAACCAGAACTCCGAATGGGGGACGCAAGTGCGTCAAGGTGAACTGGTGCGTTATCAGGTCAAGGCCAAGGGCTCCAACGTTGCTGATGCGACGGTGGTGATCCGTGATGCAACCGGCCTCCCGCTCTATGAATTGGAAACGGACGCCTTCGGGTTCACCGATTCCGTGTCGCTTCCCAGCGATTTTCTGCTTGACCGCAACTGGAACCACCAGGTCGGCGACACTGGCGTCGACGTGCCGGGAACGCCCGCGGTGGAATCGATCGACGAAAACTCCTGTGCGGACGGGTACGACAACGACGGCGACACCAAGATCGACGCCGCCGACGATTCCTGTTGGAACGGAGGCCGTGAGATGGCGTTCTACACCGTTGAGGCCTACAAGTTCGGCAAGGGCACCAAGTCCTTCTCGTTCACGTTGAACGCTGGCGTGGACGACATCATCAACCTCGACAACACGCGGCCAAGCATTGTCGTCAACGAGCCGGACGGCTCTTCGTTCGCTACCACCGTGACGCTCACCGGCGCTGCGTGGGACGGGCAAGCCGGCAGCGGCAGCCCCGGCGAATACGTCAACGACATCGTGGCCTACGACAGCCAGTTCGGCGTCGTGAAGCGCGTCGAGGTTCAGCCTCCCGGCAGCTCCTCGTGGTACTCCGCCACGGACACCTCCGGTGCGAACGGCGAGATCACCAAGGACAACCATCCGTTCAAGACGTGGACCTTCGACTGGGACCTCTCGGGCCACCCTGAGGGCGAAAGCGACGTGACCTTCCGTGTCCGAGCCACCGACGGGTTGGACGAATCACCGATTGAATCACGGGTCTACAAGTTGAACCTGGTTCCGCCAACCCTCATCCTGAACGAACCGCTGGACGGGACCACGCACCGCGACGGTGATGTGCTGTTCAGCGGAACCGCCTCCGACCCGTACGCTGGGGTCCAAGGGTCGGATGTCCAGCACATCTGGTTCAACATCTCGGGGCCGAACAACTACTTCTCGCACACGAAAATCACGGGACAAACCGCGTGGGAATACACGTGGCTGTTCGAAGAACTTCCGAGCGGCGAATACACCTTCGAGGTGTGGGCCGCGGATTCCGATTTCTGCATCGATTGGCCCGATGGGTGTACGGTGGAGCGCCGCACCTTGACCATCGAAAACGAAAACTCCCCGCCGTTCGTGACGGTCGATATCCTCGACGAGGACGGCGACATCGTGTCCGATGGCGACATCCTCCGAGCGAGTGAATTCTCCAAGCTCCAGGGTGGTGCCCTTGACAACGACGGTCAAGTCACCCGCGTCGAGGTGCGGATTTTCGACCTCGCATCCGGCATCGAGATGACCAACGATGAGATCACGGTCACGCAGTTCCTTTCCAACGGAGCTTGGCAGGCCTTCTGGGACACGTCGGACCTGATCCACGACCAGCAGTACGAGATTGTGGTCGTTGCCTACGACGGTGAGGACTATTCCGACGAAGTCCGCATGCGGGTGCGCATCGACAACCCGGTGGACCGTGAAAACAGCGCCCCTGTCTTCAACGGCAGCGCTTGGCCTCAGACGCTTACGATTTTCTGTGACGCGGTGTCGACCTCGCAGGAACGCTGCGGGACGGGGGCTGCGCTCGATCTGACGGCCTTCTTCTCCGATGCCGACCACGATGCGTCCATGCTGATTTTCGACATCTACAACGATCCTGCAACCTTTGAGGACGACGACTACGGTGCGTACATTCGCATCACGGCCGACGGTACGGCGATCTACAACCCGATGGACTTCATGGCGCAAACCACGACTGAAATCAGCGATTGGTCCCTTGACTCGGTGATGTTTGAAGCCCGTGACGAATACGATTCCGTGGCCTACTCCTTCCGGGTGAACTACCTCGTCCGCCCCGTCGTCTTTGACGTCGAGAAGGTGAGCACGGGTGCCGTCCTAGATGCGAATGCACCCCTTACCTTCCGTGGAACGGGCTTGCCCGGTGAAACGGTCGAAGCACGCTTCATGACGGGCGGACTGATCAACCAGACTCGCGTTGCAAGCGACGGAACGTGGGAGATGGACATCACCGCCTCCAACTTCAACAGCGACAGCATCCGGGACATCCGCTTCGAGATGGCAAGCCAAGAGGCCGCCAGCGGGGGTGTGTACACCATCACCCCGGCTGCAGCTGCGGACAGCGGTGGCAACACGCTGCTGCTCGTGCTTGGCGCTTTGGTGGCCATCGTGGGATTGGCTGCGGTGGTGTTGATTTTCTTCGTCGAGTTTGAAGAAGACCTCGCCTCCGACGACGTGGACGGCACCGAGGCCGTGGAAGAAGACCCCTACGCATGGGCCAAGAAGTCGACACCGGAGATTCCTGCCCAACAAGCAGCAGCGGCTCCCGCTGCCGCCGCCGCACCTGCTGCATCGCAGCATCCCGGATGGTTGTGGGACGCAGAGGCGAACCAATGGGTCCCTGACCCCAACTACACCCCACCCGGACAGTGAGGCTGGTCGAGGTGAGCGGACTTCCGAAGCCTGGTGTTCAGGAACGGATCCTGCTCCACCTTCGGGACTACGCGGACTTCAAGAGCAGCGTGGAGGTTCCCTTCGCGCTCTCCCAGATGGGCATTGCCAACGCTGTGTCCATCGCACGATCGAATGTCCCTCGTGCCATCGCCTCGCTGAAGGATTCTGGATTGCTCGTGGAACGGCAAGCGCACGTGTCAGGCGTCGCGCGAAAGCGCAAGGCGTACTTCCTCACCGACGGGGGCGTCGGACTGGCGGAAGAGACATGGCTTCGGCTTCGTGCCCATCCGGTGCATTGCATCTTGCCCAATGGGAGCACCGAACGTACCGACCTCGGCAGCGTACACAAGATCCTCCCCTTTCCGATGCGCCCTGTTGACGTCATTCGATACATGGACGACAACGGTGTGCTGGACCTTCGTGGACTGTCCGCGGATTTGGTCGATCGGGACCTGTCGAAGCACGTTGAGAAGCAACTTGTGAGCACCGTGGCCGACCTGCCTCGCCTCCGCCGCTTCTACGGCCGTGAGCGAGAACTTGACCACATTGTCAACCTCCTCGACGCACGTGCCTCGACGCTGCTCATCCCGGGCATCGCCGGCATCGGGAAGACGACGGTCGCTGCGAAACTTGTCGAGCAGTTCACGCACCGTCGGAACATCCTGTACCATCGCTGTCAGGATTGGGAAGGTGCACGCGCCTTCCTTGAGTCCGTCGCAGAATGGCTGGCGAACATTGGTGATTCGACCTTTTCCGATTATTTGGCTGCGACGCCGGTCCCACAACCTTCCGATGCGGCCCGTTTGATTGTGGATTCGCTGGCAGGATCCCCGTCCCTGATCATCTTGGACGACTACCACAAGGTCACCGACGCTACCCTTCATAATGTGGTGCAGGGGGTCACGCTGAACCTGATTGACGCCGATGACTTGGTGGGGCTCGTCCTGTTTTCCCGCTCGTACAAGCCGGTCGTTGCAGCGAAGGACGCAGAGGGGCGTATTGGCTCGTTCGTGCTGCCTTTGGACGGACTCGAACCCAAAGCCACCCGCCAACTTCTGAGCGGATTTGAAGACCTCTCTGACGAGCAGTGGCTCCACATCCATGGCCTCTCGCGGGGCCATCCTCTCGTGCTGGAACTGATCAACCGCGGGGCCCACGCTGACGCGTACCACGAATCGCTTGAAGCGTACGTGAGCGTGGAAATTTTTGCAAAGTTGAGCGCTGAGCAAAAGCGTGTCCTCTCGGCCATCGCCGTGTACCGCGAATCGGTGTCGCTCGATGCGCTCGGGCAGCAGGACCTGGACCTCGACGTTCTGGAATCGCTGGTGGAGCAGGGGCTTGCACGGCAGGCCGACGCGGACACGGTTGACGTGCACGACCTGATTCGCGAATTCCTTTTGCGCAGCCTGGACGCCCAGCAGCGGCAAGACCTGCACCGACGCTGCGTCGCGTGGTACGCGGACCACCACGATACGCCGGAGCAAGCCATTGAGTACATCCATCACCTGTTGGCATGCGAGGAATTTGGCGAAGCCGCCTCGTTGCTCAGCAACGAAGGGCGCGCCTTGGTGGCGCGGGGACACATGGAAGTGCTTACGCTCCTCAACCGGTTGCCAATGGACGAAATCGGGGGCACGGAGCGGGCGCGCCTGCGTCAGATCACCGGTGAGGTCCTCGCGCTCCAAGGACGGCTCGACGCCTCCTCGGAGGTTCTCGAACTCGCCCTCCCAGATGCTGACCCCCAAACCTCGGCGCAAATTCGCTCGACGTTGGCCGACGTCGCCTTGAAGCAAGGTCGAACGGACGATGCGCTTCGCATGCACCGTGAAGCCCTTGAGGGCTTCATCGGTATCGCCGACGAACAAGGAGCAGCGCGCTCCTACAACAACATGGGCTACCTGCTCAGGCGCAAAAACGACACCAAGGGCGCGCTGGAAGCGTACGGTCAGGTCGAAAACATCCTGTCGTCGAGCAAGGACCCTGCAGGTCTGGTCGCGTCGCGTATCAGCCTCGCTCGCGCCCTTCTGGACCTTGGGGAATCGGACCGCGCACGCGACCATGCCATCGCATCGTTCGAGGCCACCCAAGACGACGAGGGCGGCATGCTTCACGCCCGGGCGCAGGCCGTCCTCGGACGGTACTACGCGAAGATGCAAGACCGTGACCTCGCGCTGCACCACTACGCCAGTGCAGTGGATTCCATGGCCCAAGGTGGCGATGTCGTGGCCACGGTGGAGATCATCATGCTGCTCGGTGAAGTGCACGAGGACGCGGGCAGCGTCGACGAAGCCACTGAGCAGTACCGGCAGGCCCTCGTCATTGCGGAGGCCAACGACCTGAGGATGCAAATCGGTGAACTGTTGTCGAAATTGGGCGGTGTGACGCCGGACAAGCAGCGACGGATGGAGTACCTCCAACGCGCCCTCGCTGTGTTCCGGGAACTGGGAGCACAATCGCGAATGAGGGACGTTCAAGCCCAGGTCCACGCAGCGGTCATGAACCGTTGAGGGTGTCCAGCGGCGGCACGGTTTCAATCGACGTCACGCCACCTTCGTACACGACCCAGATCACGTCAATGCCGGCGAGCGTGATGCTCCCCGTATGCGACGTGGGCGCCACGCCGGAGAGCAGGACCGACCGGTCCAACGATCCTCCCCTGTCCTCAAGGCGTAGGGTCGTGGCTTCCAACACCACCGTCATGCGGGTCTCGTCGGCCTCGCTTGGCCGCCAGTCCACCCGCTCCACGTAGCGAAGCCCAGGGTCCATCCGGGCGGCATCGTCCGCCCGTTCGATGGCCTCTGCGAGGTCATCGAGGTTCGCCTGCACCGCGGCTTCGTTCCATCGCTCCCTCGTCGCCGTTTCAATGCCGTAGGCCCACACGCCAAAGACGGAAAGGAGCAGCACGCCAAGCAGGAAGGTGAACACGTAACCGAGTTCCGTCGAAGCGCCTTCCTCGTCCCGTTGAATCGTTGTCATGCCTCCGCCTCCCGCAGGGTGACGTCGAGCACGGCCAGTTGCAAGGAGAACTGAATGGGGTCGCCGCCGGTGTGCCACACGGCCTCTTGCGTTCCGAGGGCTGGGTCCGGCACCCATCCGACATAGTCGGTGAGCAGATCAAGTCGACCCGGATAGACGGTCCAGTCCGCGCTTCCTTCCAACGCATACGCGTGTGCTTCGGCGATGGCAGCACCGTACGGTCCGGTCCAACCGCGTCGCACCTCCCATGCGGTCGCGGAGGCCAAGGCGTGCCGGTTCTGCAGCGTGACTTCGAGGTCCATCGGCCCCCCTCCAACGATGCTGTCCGTGGTGGGGTGCATGGCGGGGATGGTCGCAGCGAAGCGAGGGCCAGGGCCGCCTCGGTCGGTGGGTGTGCGAAGCGCGAGTGCGACAAATTCGGGATGGTTCGTGACCACCGCTCCACCCGAATACGCCACTTCCATGCCTTGGATGGAACTCGAAAATCCGTATTGCAAGCGCGAAAGTTGGACGGCGTACACGGTGCCGAGGGGTTGGTGCTCGGCCACGCCCACCACGCCGCCAACGCGCATTTCCACGCCTGCGGGGTGCGACCCTTCTCGCCACATGCGGTTGAGGTCTGGGAGTTCTTGCCCCGTTGCGCTTCGCCATGGCAGGTCAAGAAGCACCCAGCCGGAGGCTTCCACGCCTACGTGCAGGCAGCGGTCTTCCCCGTCGTGAAGCGCAACCGCTGCGCCGTGGTCGCCGATCACTTCGGTCACCCGAACGGGTCCGCCATCGATGCTGAGGGTGAGGTTCGAGGACAGGATCAGGTTGCTTGTGGTGGTGCCGTCGTCCTCAAGGAGCACGTCGCTGCCGGTGGCGTTGTATCGAGCGGCGATGCCGTTCAATCGAACCTCGTGCGATGCATCGTCTGCAGCGATCAGATGGAACAAGGCACCGCTGGTGCCCCCGGTGCCCGAACCTGGAAGTGTTCGGACGCCAACGTCACCGACCACCCACGCGGCCATGATGCTGCCTTCGGCCTCCACCAGCGCCGGACCGTCCACGCCGTTTGGAGGCCAAGCCACCACCGTGCTTCCTCCGGCAGGGACGGTACGCCCGTCACCACGCCACGTGACCGTGACGGAGTCGTCGCTGGGGTTGGTGAGCAGGAGGGTCCCCTCTGCGTTTGGAGGCAAGAAGGACGTGCCCACGTACGCGCCGTTGTGTGCGTTCAGTTGCACACGGCCGACGTCCGTGAGGTTCCCGACGAGCACAACGAGGTCGCTCGGCGCGCTGCTGGACACGTGCAGCAGCGCGGGCTCGTCGAAGGTGAGGTCAACCGTGACGCCGTGGCCGACGCCCATCTGGTCGGTTGGTGACGTCACTTCGGTGCCGGAGCCGAAGGGGCTTCGCCATTCAACCATGCTGAGGTCCAACGAGGACAGCAGGACGCGGTGGGTTCCTGCCGGGAGCGGGATGGACCACGAACGCCCGGTGCCATCGGTTGGATCGGCGTCCTGCGGTGCCACGGAGACGGCTCCCCCATCGCCGCGGAGGTGAAGCACGGTGAGGGCGGCGTTCGCGCTCAAGGAGGCAGGGGCGGGATCGAGGACGGCCACGTCGCCAGCACGGAGGTCCGTGATGACGTTGTTCCCTGTGATGACGTCGATGGGGCCCAACGTTTCCGCGACCCCGGGGGTCAGGGTGACGACGGCCCGTTCGGCCCAGCCGGGCGTGGTGTAATGGTGAGGTCGGTCTGGACCTAAGCGAAGGTCGTCAAGGCACACGGACGTTGTCATCGACTGCGGGTGTCGGACCACAAACTCGCCGTCGAGGTCCAGAAGGCCGTCCGATCGCAGCGTATGGCCTTGCGCCCAAGACGCCGCGTACCACATGCCGCTGGCGGTCTCGTCCCATACGAACGCGCCGTCGAGCGGACGCAGGTCGATGTCGGTCGTGTCCCCTGGCATGCCCGCTTCGGCGAGGGCGTCGGTGCGCTGGGCGAGCAGCATCAGTTGGGAACCCACATCGTTTCGTTCGATGGAACCCTGCATCTCTTCGATCACAGGCATCATCGAGGCCATCATCACACCAATGATGCTGACGACGCCTCCGAACAAGAGCACGGTGGCCACGGTGGAGGACACCGCCGCATCATCACGGTGAAGCCTCATGGGCGCACCTCCACGCGTGTCATGTCCACCTCGAGGTGCAGAGGAACCCCTCCTGTTGCGACGGTGAAGCCGTCCGCGCCCGATGCTCGCTCATGCGGGGCGAGTCCGACGAACGTATCGAGCGTGCCTGAGGAACGGTGCAGGCTGTACTCCATGAGCCACGCTTCGTGAATTTGAGGCGTGATCGAATCAGCGACGGTGTTCCTCATGCCGAACTTGAGGTTCCACACCTCTCCTGAAAAGAGTTCCATCGCGCCAAGGGAGACAAACTCGAGGGGGACCCTTCCTCCGCCGATGCCTCCGGTCGTTGTGACGTCCCTCAGGGCGAGGCTCAAGCGAAGTTCACCGTTCACGAGGGTGTCGATGCTGAGGGCCGGTGCATGCTGGAGGTCCCACGGGTCGTCGCCCAACCGCTCAATGCGTCCATGGTTGCTCATGGCGATGCGGTGTTCCCCCGTCCCGAGGCTTGTATGAACTTCGAGGCCGGACATGGCCCACGTCACCGAGCGGTGCAGAGGAAGCCCGTCTGCGTCGTGGACCGTGATGACGCTCCAATGTTCAGAGCCGACGTTGTGTTCGATGAGGGTCGAGGCGTTTGATGCGGACAGCACATGGGTCTCCATGCCAGCGGGCGTCAGGACGGTCACGGAACGAGCGGTTTGGTTCCTGGCCGTCACGGTGAAACTGTCCTCGTCACGGTGATCGACGGTCACCGCGTCGCCGCTCGAAAGGTCCGCGGCAAGGTCCCAATCCTCGATGAACTGCAAGGTCCTGATGGACGTTGCCTGCATGGCGAAGGTGGTACGGATGCCGATGCCCTCGGGGGAAGCGGCGGCGACGCTGAGGCGGTCGTCCAGCCGTTCAGCGATGCCCTGAGCGCTTTTCCAGTTCGCGTTGTCTTCGAAGTCCGCCAAGTAGGGCTGCAGGAAAACAAAAACGCCGCTCATGATGGTCATCACCATGGCGAGCAGCATGATGACGCCGAGCACTTCGCTCACGGCCTCTTCATCACGTCGGAGCGTCGTGGCCAAGGGCCCTGCTCGCTCCATGGGCCGAGACCGTTCCGTCCGCCTATGAGTCTTCACGTCCCACGCGAAGCATGCCTTCGTTCTGGACCCCTTCGGGATGGACGTCAGCAGCAAGGTACACGCTGAAGTCTGGTCCGTCCTGCAACGAGATTCGGATGTCGCCTTGGAAGAGGTCATCGAGGTGGTACAGCACGGTGGATTCCGCCAAATGGGGTCGGTTGTTCTTCTCCGAGAGGTGGGTCAGGGTGATGCTCTTCGTGGACGCATCGACCACCTCGGCCAGAAACCGACCCGTTTGGTCGTTCGACAAGTGGCCCCCCGGGCCACCAATGCGCTCCTTCAGCGAACGTGGGTACGGCCCGTCCTCGAGCAACCTCGCGTCGTAGTTTGATTCGATGGAAATGTGTTCGCAGCCCCGGACATGGCGCACCAACTCCTCGGTCCATGAGCCAAGGTCGGTGATGAACGCCGCCCTTCGTCCGGCGTGGCTCACGACAAAGGCCACGTTGTCGGAGCCGCTGTGCGGTACGGGCACCGGGAGCGCGGCCAGGTCGTCGCTGATGTTGAGGGCTTCTAGGCCCACGAAGGGGCGCCACAACTCTGGAAGCAAGCCCAACTCTTCCGCGGTGCGCGCGTTGGCGTAGACCGGGATGCCCCACCGCCGCTGGGACTGAAGGGCACCTCCACCGTGGTCGCCATGGTGGTGGGTGACGAGGATGGCATCGACATCGGTCGGGTGCAGGTCCATGCGGGCCAGCCGTCGCTCAAGGCTCCGACCGCTGAAGCCCTGATCGATGAGGACGATGGCGCGGTCGGATTCCAGCAAGGTGGCGTTGCCCTTGCTGCCAGAGCCGAGGTGCGTGATGCGGAGGCTCATGGGCATGCAAGCCGCTGACGGTTGCCCAAGAACCTCGCGGTGGATGCACCGTCGGAACACCGCTCCACCACCCTCTTAAGCGTCGCAGCGAGCAATCGAAGCATCGAGCGGATGCTCGGGAGGGAAAGGGATGCGACGAAGCCAGAGCACCCTGCTCGCAACGTTGGCCGTTGTCGCAGGTTTGCTGTTCATGTCGCAGTTTCCTGCCGTGGCGCCGGTGTCCACCGTGCATCCCGACGACACCACCGGAGAAGGACCTCCCGTCACCGATTCCGATGGCGACTCCATCCCGGACGTGCACGAAAACCTGTTCGAAGACTGGGTCAATTCCACCACCGCCGACGGCCGGCTGGTGCTCATGCCGGGGCTCGACAAAGACGACGCGACCGACGCGAGGGAGGACCTTGACCGGGACGGGCTCAACGCGACAGAGGAATACTGCTGGCCCTACCCCGCAAACTGCACCCTTCCCGGATTCCCCCGAGGCTTGACCGGCGTCCTCGACGAGGAGGGCGAACGCATGTACCTCGACCCTCGTGTGTCCGACACGGACGGCGACGGCATGCCGGATGGCTTCGAAGCATGGATGTGCATCCAAACCGGCGGGTACGACGCTGCCTCCATGGTGTTCCGCTGCCCTCGCTTTGACCCGTTGAACGCGAGCGACGCCGGGGAGGACTACGACGAGGACGGCTTTGATGTCGACCGCAACGGGGTGGTCGACGACATCGAACGGTACACCAACGAAGAGGAGTACAGGTACGGCATGCCCGTGTTCCACGTCGATGAACTCGACGGCCTTTGGTGCACGGCAAGCCTGCCCGACGGCGCGCCCTTCGACGATTGGCCGTACATCTCCACCGACGCGGACCTTGTCCTCGACAACCTGCTTGCGGCCTGCACCACGAACGCCACCGCCACCTTCGACGAAGACCTCTGGCTTGGAACCAACCCGCTGAACGACGACAGCGATCACATGGCGTGGAACGGCGTCAGCAACGGGCGCACCTACCCCTCCTTTGGCGACGGGTTGCCGGACGGCTGGGAGGTGCACTTTGGCCTCGATCCGGTCAACCGGTCCAACGCGTTGCTCGATCCCGACCGCGACGGGTGGGACGAGGACGAGGACGGGTTCATCTCTGGGGACCCTGTCACGACCACCACCGGCGTGCTGCTGGGTGAAGCGCTGTCGTCGTACGAGGAGTTCCTGGTGCATTTCGACGACGGCAACGTCGTTCGTTCCGGTTTGAAGCACGTTGACCTCGGTCCAGAGGGCACGTGGGTCGAAGTTCCGGTACGGCTCGCGGCTCCTGATGAGGACCTCGCTGTGCTCCACCACGATGTGCGGGACCTGCACAGCGAAGGCGGTCACGTCTACGTGCTCACACGGCACGGCATCACGCATTGGGATGTGGACGCCTCCACCAGCGAAGACGTTTGGTGGCCGCACGCGACGCACCTCACCGACCTCCTCCCCCTCCATGTTGATGGCAACCTCGCAGGCTTCGCTGTGGCCTCAACCGCTGGCTTGCAGATCATCCCGCTGTTGCTCAACGGCGCCCTCGCCCCGGTGGAAATCTGGTCCCACCTCGACGCCCCGGCCCTCACGGCCGCCACCCTGCTCGACGTGGACGGCGCCACGATGCACGTCCTTGCGCTCGGCGAGGACGGTGAGGGTGGCGTCTGGACCATCGCCACCGACCTTCGTCCAACGGGCGACGCCCAGGGCGCGCTGGCCGAGGGCATCCGCTCCGTCCTTGCCTCCACGAACGCAACCGTGACGGCGCTGGCGCACGCACCGGCGGTCAACGGCGTTCCGACCTTGTTCGTTGGCACGGACCGCGGTTTGGTCGTTTTTGAGACTTCATCCGCACGGGACAGCGGTTTGGAGCCGTCGTGGCTCTTCCATTTCGCGCTTGAGTCCACTCCGGTTGAGCGAGACCTCGACGTCCTGCGGCCCCTTGGAAGCACCCTCGAAGACATGCCCGCCCATGTTCGTGACATCGTGCTGGATGGCCCTTCGGCGCAGCAAGTGGACGTGGCATGGCTGGCCATGCCCTCGGGACTCCACATGATGGACCTCCGGACCCTCACCATCACCCACGGAGGCGACCTCGTCCACCCGGGCGTCGACGGTCGGAGCGTGGACGGCGCCAACGACATCCACACCGTGCTGGTGCTCGAGGACCAACTCCTCGTCGGCAGTGCTGCTGGCCTCTGGTCCATCGACGGTGGTCGAACGGCCACCTTTGGCGTGGCGGAACAGGCCATGCTTCCGGGCGAATTGGTCACGTTGGCGACGGTGAACCTCGACGGCACAACCACGGTTCTGGCTGGCTCGGCCCCCGGTCGGTTTGCTAATCAGGCCCTGATGTCCCCGGTGAGCAACGATTCGGACTACGATGGCATGACGGACGGATGGGAATTGCTGCATGGCCTCGACCCGACCGACCCATGGGACGCCTTCCTTGATCCCGACGAGGACGGGTTGGACCTCGACCTCGACGGCGTGGCCGATGAACGCCTTTGGACCAACCTCGATGAGTACCGGTACGTCCCGTCCAGTGGAAGCGGGGCAGGGACCGATCCCTCCGACCCCGACACCGACGGCGACGGTGCAACCGACGGGTCCGAAGTCCACGGATTCCACCTTCCCCTCAGCAACTTGTGGTGCCACTACACCTTCCAGATGGACTACGTGTGCGGTGACGCCGCAGGCGAAGCGGCCAACGCGACCTACCTCGCCGCTGCTCCGACGGACCGAGCCACGGACCCAACGGACCCGGACTCGGACGGTGACGGAATGCCGGACGGTTGGGAACTCGAGCACCGGCGCTGGATTGGAAGCACCTTCGACGGCGGGAACAACTGGACCTTGGACCCGCTTCGCGCCGACGACGCCTACTGGGATGCCGACCGTGACGGTTTGGCCAACCTCTGTGAGTACCAGTGGTCGGTCATGCGCAACCTGGCCCTCGATGGAGAACTGATCGACACCCACGGCGAATCCCCGCTGGCCGCCGGCTCGTGGGTGGATGCAGACCCAAACAACGTTGATTCCGACGGCGACAGCATGAGCGACGGTTGGGAATCAGGTGGCGTGTGCTTCTACGATGCCTCGCGCGTCGGCGTCAACCCCCTCAACGGCTCCGATGCCTTGAGCAACCCTGACGGCGACGGGTGGGACGTCAACCTCGACGGCATCATCGAAGGTGGTGAAGGCTACGTCAACTGGCTTGAATTCCACCTGAAGGACCTCGTGTTGACCGACGGTGACCCCGGATTCGGAGCGCTCGAGGTCCCCGAAGGCCTCGACCTCGACCTCTTCCTTGGCATGGCCAGTGGGGATGCTGCTCCTCACGGCTTCCTGCAGGATGCGGACGCGGCCACCTTGGCGTCGTCCATGCCGACGGCGGTTGGATCCACCAACCCGATGAGCACGGACACGGACGGGGACGGCATGCCCGACGGATGGGAGATTCACTACGCCCGCTGGAACGTCTTGGACGACCGCTGGACCCTGAATCCCGTGGACCGAACCGACCGCTTCGACGATGCGGACGCCGACGGCATGACGAACTGGGAAGAATATGCTTCGATCGACCCGTTGCTCAACGAACTGCCACAGGTGCAGTCGTCGCCGCAGTTCTTTGTCACGACCATCGGTACAGCGCCCACCCTGCAGCAGTGGGCGGGTATCTTCACAGAATCGTCCTTCGGCTCGTTCATCGTTGCTGATGTCCTGAACGCTTCAGGACCAACCGCCGATCCGAACAACCCCGACACGGACGGGGACGGCATCATCGACGGCATGGAGGTCCTGTTCACCGCGTGGAACGACTCGGCCGAAGTGTGGACGCTGAACCCGCTGGTGCCCGACGACGGCAACTTCGACGCGGACGCGGACGGTTTGCTCGACCGGCAGGAATTGGCCTTGGCCATCGAGCAGCCGGACAACGGCGGCGACCATCCTACCGACGCTCCATTGCTGCACGTCGACGGTGACAATCAGCAGCCCAACGAAAAGGCGCAGCGCATCTTCCGGATCCTCGTGGACAAAGACACGCGAGGAAAGCGCTACCTCGCCGATTTCAACGCCTGGCAGCAAGGCGAGGTGCCCTCCGATTTCATCGCCTTCCTCATGGGGCTGAGCGACCCGACGAACAGCGACACCGACGACGACGGCATGCACGACGGTTTCGAGTATTGGTTCACCTCCTGGGACCTCGAAGCCAACAGATGGAGCATGAACCCGCTCATTGATTCCGACGTGATGCTGGATTCCGACGGTGACAGTTGGGACTGCAACCAGGACGGCATCATCGATGCAAACGAGACCTTCAGCAACCTCCGGGAGTGGGAGGCACGGACGTGGGGCAAGTACGACGCTCGATTCACCGTGCCCACCTCCGTGGGCATCGTCGATTTCGGGATGGACGCCATGAACGCGTACATGACGGAAGATGGATTGACCCCCTTCCTTGCACGGGCGGCCCTCTACGAGGACTTCGTCGCGAAAGGGCAGACCAGTTACGACAGGATGCTGGCGATCAACAGCCTCGATCCGAACAACTTCAACCGCACCTTGCTCGGTGTCGCAGACCCCACCCACGACGATTCGGATTCGGACGGCATCCCCGACGGGTGGGAATTCTGCTACGCACGGTACGACATGCCGCATCCGTCCACGTTGCTCCGCTGGTCCTCCAACCCGCTGAATCCCTTCGACATCGACCACGACGGCGACGGCGACGGCTGGTACGACCGGACGTCCTTCGACACGCCTGCTGAACTCGGTTCGTGGATGGACCGCACCTTCACGCCGACCGGCCAGGTCATCCAAGCAGGCGTTGGTGACCTGCCCTTCACGAATTGGATGGAATACGACAACGGGACGCGTCCCGATTTGAACGACTCCGACGGCGACAGCGTGGCGTACATCACCGAGACGCTCAACGGGCAGGTGGTCAGCCACGTGCGCGACCACAACTTGACCGACGGCCGTGAGGTGTTCAAGTACGGCACCAACCCGGTGGACAACGACACGGACGGCGACATGCTCCCCGACTGGTACGAGCACGCCAAGGCATGGAACGAGTCGAACGACAACTACTCGTCCTTCCTTGAGGTCGCGGTCCGGTGGATCGACACCTCCACGGGCGGGGCCTGCGACACGGACACGGTCTCCTGCCGACCGCTCTCGATCAACGGCGGCAGCCTCTCACGGCCCGACATGGATTTCGTCTGGTTCACCCT
This sequence comes from Candidatus Poseidoniaceae archaeon, assembly GCA_038125145.1. Lineage (GTDB taxonomy): Archaea > Thermoplasmatota > Poseidoniia > Poseidoniales > Poseidoniaceae > MGIIa-L3. Next base: position 11,244 of record JAYPDK010000012.1, on the reverse strand, counting down.
CGACCCTCGCGACCCGAACGATGCCAACGAGGACCCCGACGGTGACGGAAACTGGGATTGCTCCGGGGCCGGGTGCGTGTACACTCCGTACACGAATTTCCAAGAATTCTACGCCGTTACCGACCAAGCCTTGTCGTCGCCAAACGCCGTCCGGCTCGCCGGGCTCGTCCATCAAGGCAAGGCCGTGGAGGAAGGGTGGCAGCTCCGCGCCGTGCTGCTTGGCCTCGGGGACTGGGACGAGAACGTGCGGAATTACCTGAAAATGGACCGCATGGGGGATGCCGACATGCGCTTCGCGTGGGTCCTGAACGACAACGACCAGGACTTCCTTGTGATGGATGCCTCGAACGATGAGGTCATTGTGGCGGGCAACCGCACCGACCAATGGGAGATTTTCTACACCGCATCCCCCCAAACGTCACCCGTTCGCAGTGTCGGTGAGCACGAGGTTGGTTGGTGGAACCTCGACCTTGACAACGACCACGTTGCCGAAGGCAGCGATCCCATCAACTGGGACACGGACGGCGATTGGGTCGTTGATTGGTTTGAGGTCAACGACGACGAGCGTGACGGTGTCCGGGGCGATTCATCTCCGATTCGGTACGATTCCAGACTCACGTCAGCATGAACCGTCCGTGGGATTGCTTCAAATGCCGGGCAGGGTCATCGCGAAGCGATGATGAGCAGCCCATCCTCCCCGTCCCGACGCCGTGCGTCGGCCATGCTGCTTGTGCTCTTGCTCCTGCTGACCCCGGCGGTCCCGCTGTTCGAAGGGCTGGCGCCCAGCGCATCGGCCGCAGGTGTCGCCCGCCACGTCTACGAATTCAGCGACGGGTCCTCCGAATACGTCGCCCTCTACCAAGGGGCGAACCCCGACACCGGTGCAACGATTCGCTTGCCGAAGGGCGCGGAGGTCGTCGACGTGAGTTTCACGCTTTCCGGGGCAAGTTCCACCGGCTGGTCGTCCACGGCGACGAGCACCACCGACGAATGGCTTGCCGGTGACGGCAACGGTGTGGACATGCGCTCGTCCACCCTCACGCTGGCGCAGGACACCCCGGCGATCGAGTTCTTCCCGCACGGCATGGACGCTACCGTGGATGACCGTACGACGGCGTGGCTTGACAACGGCACCTACGCTGTCCGCCAACCGCACACATCGAACGCCACGGAAACCCGGTTCTCACAGCAACTCCAGCGCACCGGGTCGTCCCTGAACGCGCAGGGGCAAGGCGCCATCCTGAGCCACCACGACTGGCTCTTCGTCTCCTCGTGGAACTCGAACAACCTCAACAACGTCGTCAAGGCGCTGTACCCCAACAACCTCAGCAGGGCGTGGGGCGTGACCATCGACACGTCGGACTCGGCCTGTGTGTTGCCGCAGTTGCACACGTCGAGTTACTACGGCCAGTACGGCTTCCGCGATTGGGCCTTGTCGGACGATGAGAAACTGTACGCCATCTTGTCCGGCTACAAGTACTTCTACAGCTCAACCGCACCGACGCAATACCACCGGGTGCTGGAGTTTGACGTCTCGCGCGACAACGTCTGGGTCTGCACCGACTCCTACGACGTGTCCGCCCAATTTGGTGACTACACCGGCATTGCTTACGACCGCGAGGACGACACGTTCTGGATCGTCCACAACAGTCAGCGGCGCATCGTCGAGTACGAGTTCGAAGGCAACGGCGTCTTCAGCCGAGGTCAGGACATGTTCACCTTCTCCTCGTCGTCTTCGACATCCTACGAATGCGGCACGACCAACCAAATGGTCCGTGGGCTCGAAATGTCGGACACGATGTTCTACATGCGGTGCCAAAAAGGACCGTACTACAACGACAGGGACGTCCTTGAGGCGTGGGCCGTGAGCGGCAGTTCCACCTCGCTGATCCCCCAATCCGGCGTCCGTGACATCGCGCGCCTCGGCTATGGCCTGCAATGGGACGGCAACCGCTTCATCACGGTCGACAGCGGCTACTCCACGTGGAGCGGCAACACGCTGTATTACCGGGAATTCGGTACCGGCTGGACCTATGAGACCGTCTCGGCTCCGGGGACAACCACGTGGTTTGGGCCGGTGACGGAGACGGCCGAGGACGTCCTTTCGGTCAATTCTCGCATTGCTTGGTCGGCCGCCTCCATCGGGGACCGTGTGGACCACTGGGTATCGGCGGACAACGGAACGCACTGGTCCGCCGTCACCGAGAACGAGACCATTCACTTCGACCATCCGGGGACGGAACTGGTGTGGAAGGCCCAGTTGATTGGTTCCACCGCCGTGTCCTGGTGGGTCGAGTTGGAGCACGCCACCGCCTACACCACGCTGGGCTCGTGGACCTCCGCACCAATTCCGACGGGCACCAAGGTGGGCAAGGTTCGCCCGGTGTGGGTGGCCGACGAGCCCGCAGGGACGTCGATTTCCGTGTACGTGTCCAACGACAACGGCACCACGTGGATCGAGGCGTCCAACGGCCAGGAAGTGTCCTTCCCCAGCGAGGCCGCTGGTTCGGCTTTGCGCTACTCGGTGCAGATGGAAACCGACGACGCCACGGTGACCCCGTCGATCGATTCCTTGACCCTGCAGTACGAAGAAGGCTACCCGGACCGTCCTCGCCTCGACGTCGGCTCGGACGGCACGTGGGACTGGGTGTCCCTGCTCTTCCTCAACGAATCCTCGGTCGAAGCCAGCGACGACAGCGTCGTGGGCACCGAAGTCGGTGACACGCCGACCCTTGTGTCGGCCTTCAACGATGCAATCCCCGACAACGGTGACGGCACGGTGGACGTCGTCCTCGCCGTCAAGGCGGCGTCGCCTGGCCGCGTTCGTCTGAGCAACATCGACGTGGCCTACGTCATGAAGACGCGCGCCATCGGTGCCAGCGTCGAGGGCGGGATGCTCGCGCCCGACGGCGTCATGCGCGACCTCGTGGTTGACGTCGCCCGAGGGGACGACGTCAACCGCGTTACGCGCGTGGACGTGGCCCTGCAGAACAGCCACGGTGACGACCCCGTTGTGCGCTGGCTGCGTGGCGATGCCTGCAGCGTCATCGACGATGCCGGAGGCATCGTTCGGTTCGACGTCGGCAACTGCACCTCGACCGCCCTGAGCGACGACATCACGCGCATCCACATTCCCGTGCTTGTGAATTGGACGTGGGACGACGAATCCTCGATGGAGGTGGAGATCACCGTCGAGGATTCGCTTGGGGAGCAGGTTTCTGGATGGGCGACGTCCAACCTTGAGGTTCGGATCGAAAACGACATCCAACTTGACGGCCTTCGCGTCTTCGACGAAACCGGACGTCAACTCTACCCCCTCGATTGGGTCCGTGGTGGATACAACCTGAGCTTCAGCGGCCGCATCAACTTCCAAGACAGCCAGTTGACGCCGCTCGGCGGTGAGTTTGACCTTCGCATCATCGGGCAGAACGTGACCTACGATGGCGACCCAATCGGTGAACCGATCCTCTTGGCCACCACGAGCAACCCGACCTTTGGCGACTACAACATCACCTTCACCTCGCCCGTCGAGAGTGCGCCGGGTGGCATGGTGTTCTACGTCGAGGCCATTGGCATGGTCAACGGTTCTCAGTTCACCAACCCGGGCTTCAACAGCATGCGCCTCACCCTCGACGGCAACTCGCCGTTGGTCCTCCGTGCCGACCCCATGGACGGCGACGAAATGCACGCTGCGACCTCGCAGCCCATCAGCATCGTCATTCAGGACTCGGTCGACCCGCCAAACCAGGTCAGCCTCCACTATTGGATGGGCTGCAAGGCGAGCCAGGCCATCGGATGCACCGACTACAACTTCGACGGACTCCCACAAGTGGAGGAGTACGAAGTTCGCACCGTGTCCTCGCCCGAAACCCGCGCAGGAGGGCTGAACATCTTCGAAACGAGCTTGGATGACTCGATGCTTGTGCACGGGCAGATGGTCTCCTTCTACATCACCGGAAAGGACGCGCAGGACAACGTCGTCGCCATGGGCGGGGGCCCGGTGTGTCCAGACGACCTCGGCTCGAGCATCTGCGGTTTCATGCCCGGAGAGGTCGCTCCGAATTGGAACGCTGACCTGGTGACCTACCGCGTACGCGAAGAATTCCAACCCGAACTCGACGCGAGCAACTCGACCATCGTCGGCCACGACGACGAGAGCCCGCTGCACCCCGGCCTGCCCTACACGGCGCAGATCACCCTCTCCGACGGGAACGGATGGACCGACATTCAGGAGGTGCAGCTTGCGCTGGGTGGGGACTTTGACGACGACGACACGTCGATTTTCATCACCCTGACCCCCGACGAGCAAGGCCACCCGGTCGCAAGCATGACCACTGGAGGCGAATTCCTCGCCGTCAGCAACCTCTACTCCAGCGTGCAACTCGACGCGGAGGACCCGAACACCATCGTCATCAGCGCGCTGTTCCAGCTGACGTGGCTTTTCCCAGAATCGTTTGACACGGACCCCGTCGTCAAGGACGACATGTTCGTCCCCAAGGTTCGCGTCACGGACAAGCCCTGCGGTCTTGGCGAAACGGTTCCGTGCAACGAAGTGGTGGCCGGCATGGGCGAGGACTGGTGGAGCCTCGACAACGATTTCCGATTCGACACGGAAAGCGGCCACATTCGAGCCATCGAACTGCGGGACGGCACGAACCACTACAACGACGAATTCAGGGAGACCATCATCGGCGCAGGTCAGGCGCTCCGCGTCACGGGCCGGGTGCTGTTTTCCGAGGACGAAACGCCTGCTCCGGCCGGCACCTTTGACGTCACGTTCGGCGACTACGACCACCAGTGGGTCACCAGCCCGCGCATGGACGGGGAGTTTTCGCTCGACTTGCTCGTGCCCGGGATCCGCTCCGGCTACCTTGACCTCAAGCTTGGCATGGACGACCTGCCCGGGTTGGCGGAAGACCAGACTGCCACGGAGCCGAGGGTTCGGCTCATCGTTGACAGCAGTTCGCCCTCGCTGGCCGCCATCACCCTGTCCCGCATCGAAGCGGGTGAGCCGATCCCCATTGGTCAAGCAAACAACCTGCTTGTTCAACTGGAAACCCTCGACAACCACGGCTTCGACAGCACGGAATCGGCCGTGCTTCACTACCGCGTTCGCGCCGGTGAAGCAGAAATTTCCCGAGGTTCCCTCGACCTTCCCGACACGACGCCATTCGGTGAGCAGTTCTTCTGGAGCGGAAACCTGGACTTGACCGACGGTGGCGCCACCACGTTGCTGCCGACCTACTTTGTCGATGTCTGGGTGTCCGGAAGCGACGCAGCGGGCAATCCGTTCGAGACCGAAGGCAACACGATGCAAACGCCGTTTGCCACCTGGCCGTTGGCCCTCCTTGGACCGTCGATCGACCTCGCCACCGCGGACGCGACGTGGAGCAACCCGAGCCCCTCCCCCGGCGAATCGGTCGAATTCACCGTTGCGGTCACCAATGCAGGTGGCAGCGGTGACGTCACCTACGTGCTTCAGCGCCAACAAACGGCAGGGTACTGGGAAGACATCGCCAGCACGTCGATGCTGGCCTCCGCAGGAAGCGAGATGCTGGTCACGATGTCAACCACCGCGTCCGGTCAAGTTGGCGACCGCCTCGACCACAGGCTGTTGCTGCTCGTGGACGGCGTGGAAGCCGACCGGTCCCCCGTGGCGCCTTTGCTGATCACGGAAGACGTGGCGCGAGACGGCGACGCCCTGCGCGAGGACATCTCCGAACAGCGGTTTAGCCTCGTGCTGTACCTCATCACCATGCTCTCCCTCTCGGCCATGACCTGGATGCTCGTGATGTACCGGCGCACCATGTACGGCGAGGACGAGACGCCTGAAGACCAGACGGAGGTCGTTGTTGCCGCGATGGAAGCGAACGCGAAGGCCTTGCCCGACCTTGCGGACCTGCCTCCGCCCCCCGGTCTTGCGATGCCCGGTCCAGCCGCACCGTCGGCCAGCACCACCCCGCCGCCTCCCGGATTGACGATGCCACCGCCTCCGGGCCTCGTGGTACCAACGCCCCCCACCGAGGCGCCTGCTGCGGAGCCAGCACCCGCCCCCACCCCGGCGGCACCCGCCGACCCGAGGGGCGCACCGCCGGTTCCTGAAGACGGCTTGCCCAACGGCTGGACCGATGCGCAGTGGGCCCATTACGGCTGGTCGTGGCTCGATGCCCAGTGAGGCAGCGTGATGCACGACGAGGCCACCGACGGGATGGTGACCCTGACCGAACGGATGGTCCACCTCGTCGGGCAACTTGGCATGCCTGTGGTTGAGGTCGCCGTTGTTGTTCGGCGCCGTATCGATGCCCTCCTCGGGCCGTTGCAGGCGTGGGCGACCTCGTCCGGAACCTTGCTGTCCGACCGCGTCCTCCACCCTTGGCCGCTCGAGGTGGTGGGCGCCTCCGCCTCCGGGGCTTCGTTCGACCTTGACCGTCTGATGCAGCACGTTGATGCAGACAGGATGGACATCCTCGACACGCTGATCCGTGCCACCTTGACGGAGGTGGATCTCGACCTCATCCACGGGGTGCTCGCCCTCCGTCCGTGGGAGCAGGTGGCCCGTCAGCAACTCGCGGAAGCGGACGGACCAGGGCGGCTCTTTTCCCCGCTCAACATTCCTGACGATTTCTGAGCAGGGGTTGAAAACGGAAGGGCGCGACCTTACCTTATGCGAAGCGCGCTCGCTGTGGCCCTCGTCCTCAGCATGCTGCTGCAGGGCTGCCTGTCGGGAGTGGTGGGCGCCATCGACGACGTGGTGCCAGAGCGGCGCGGCATTCCAGGCGGCCTGACCCTCGCCTGCCTGATGGACGACACCTACACCAGCATGGTCGTGGAGATCGACCACGCGCCAAACCGTGCCCCTGAGTCCAGCACCGTCGACCTGCTCATCGAGCGTCTCGACGAGGTGTGCACCAAGCCGGGTGGCATCACCGTTGACCTTCAGGAGACCGAATTCGACGACCTTGCCACGTGGACGGCCGACGACGTCCGTCGTGTGGCGTTGGAGACACGCGCTGCAGCACCACAGCACGGCGACGTGCTCCGATGGCACATCCTGATGCCCGAGGGGACCTACGACGACGAAAGCGTGCTCGGGGTGGCCGTCAACGCTGCGGACATCGCCATCTTCGGGGAGTCCATTGACGCGAGCGAGAACATCCTGCGCCGACCAAGCGCTGAGGAGATCGAAAACAGCGTGGCGGTGCACGAGGTCGGGCACCTGCTCGGGCTGGTGAACGCGGTCTACGAATCGCCCCGTGACCATGAAGACAAGGAGCATCCGCACCATTCGTCCAACGACGCCTCCGTGATGTATTGGGCCGTTGAATCGTCCTCCCTGGGTGCGATCTTCAGCGGCTCCCTTCCCGACACCTTCGACGAGGACGATCTCGCGGACCTTGCGGACCTGAAGTCGGGCGCCATTGAAGCCACGGATCAACTCTGGACGCCTTGAGGGACCGTCCCTCCCTTGGACACGATGGCCGTTGCGCCCCGCCACGCGTCCACGATGGACCAGAGGTAGAGCAGGGGCCAGAGGAACACGCTCAACGCCAGAGGGATCTGCAGCAGCGTGTAGTCGAACGCCTTGCGGTGTTCCCTGTTCATGTGCTGCCCGAGAAAGGCGAAGGGCACCAAGGCCACGATGACGGCGAGGATCGGACGTGCGGAGCCCCAGACGCCGATGCCGAAGGTGACCTCACGCCAAATTTCCATCAGCAACCGAGCGGGACGCACCCGCGAGGTCGCTTCGGTGGGGAGGGTGACGACGAGGTCCTCCTCCATGCTGCAAGGAGGCGCAAGGTGGTTCTCAAGGTGTTGGCGGTTCAGCGACGAGGCTATCGCTTCTCAACCCGTGGCGTGGCCATGCGCCGGGTGCTGGTCACGGGCTTCGGCCCCTTTGCGGACCACGCCACGAACCCCTCGTGGGAGGTCGCGAAGGCCCTCGCAGGAGAGCACCGGTGGAAGGACCCGTTCAATGCCGAGGACGGCGTCCACGTGCACGTGGACGCCCTGCTGCTGACGGTCGATGCAGCGGGTGCGACCACGGTCGCTCAACGCCTCGCTCAGGGCGAGGGGTGGGACGTGGTCGTGCACGTTGGCCTCTGCGGGTCGTGCAGCGCAGGGCGCCTCGAGCGGCGTGGCCGGGATGCCTTCGCGATGAACGTGCCGGACAACGCAGGGAGGCAGCAGGTGGACGGCCCGATCACCGGCCGAGGTGACCTCATGGCGGACGCCCAACCGGAATGGCTCGACATCACGAGGTGCGACCCCGACGCGGCATGGTCGGACGATGCGGGAGGCTATGTGTGCAATGAAACGCTGCTCATGTCCCTCGACGCACGCGGGTCCGCATCGCACCCGTCGATCACCTTCCTTCACATCCCTCCAGAGCACCACTGGTCGGTGCAGCGAAGCACCGCGATGGCGAAGCAGGTGATCCTGCACATGCTGTACCCACCCGTTGTTGACGTGGCCGCAGGGGCCCTGTTCGACGACGGCCGGTTGCTCGTTGGTCGGAGGGCGTCCAGCGAGGCCGCGTCTGGCCTCTGGGAGTTGCCCGGGGGGAAATTCGAGCCGAACGAATCACTGGAGGACGCTGTGGTCCGGGAATGGAAGGAGGAACTCCACCTTTCTGTCCGTGCCGGTGCTCGCCGTGGCTCGTGGTGGGGGCGGACCGGCCGTGCCCGCTACCGCATCAACGTCATCGAGGTGCAGCCTATTGACGACTCGTTGGACGGGTTCAACGCCGAGGTGCACGACCGGCTCGAGTGGATCGACGCCACGGTGGACCTCGATGCCTACGCGTGGCTTGGGCCGGACCGTGACGTCGTCGCACACCTGCTCGGCATCGGCTGATCAGGGTTGGTCCCAGAGGAAGGCGTCGCTCCCATAGGCCGATGGCGCCGTCGCTGCAGGTGCCTCGAGCCCCGGCGACGCCATGGGTTCTGTGGCCATCGCGCCTTCGAACGGCGGCAGGTCGGTCATCGATGGGAGGTCGGGCATGCTCGGAAGGTCCGGCATGGGTTTCTGCTCGCCTGCGAGGCGCTCCCAATCGTCCTGAGCGGCAAGGGCTCCACTTGCACCACCGCGCCGTCGCAGCGTCAGGAGGAGGCTCATCACGAGCAGCAGCGCGAGGACGCCACCGAGGGAGGTTACCATGGTGTCGTTGACACCCTGCACCAGGTCGGCGTTGTCGCCGACGCCGTCGCCGTCGGTGTCCTTGCTCTCAGTCGGGTCCTCGGGAAAGGCGTCCTCCTCGTCGGGGACCCCGTCGCCGTCGCCGTCGAAGGGGTTGTAGGTCGTCGTGCAGGCCAACGAGGCCCGTTCAAACTCGAGGTCTTCGATGAACCCGTCCCCGTTGCGGTCCATGGCTGTCACGTCCGCGTCGTTGACCCAGGGGGCGGCTTCAAGGTCCTCGAGGGAAACCTCGCGGCCGTCTGCTTGGTCCCAGAAGCCGATGATTTCGTTCGTGCAGGAGCACCATTCGGCTTCGAGTTCCTGCATCTGCACGCGACCGTCCCCGTTTCGGTCGAGGTCTGCGCCGCGTGGCATGCCGTTTTCACGGGCGGCGTCGAATTCCTCGAGGGCCACCACGCCGTTCCCGTCGCGGTCGGAGCTTTCGAACATCGAGATGGCGGCGTTCTTGCATCCCGTGAAGTCGATGGGCTCCTCAGGGTCCACGGGCGGGTCGACCGGCGGCAGGTCAACCTCGCTCCATGTGGCACGGATGCCCATGCCGTCCACGTCCTCGAGCACATCGACGGTCAGGTCGAACCTTCCGTTCGCGGCGAGGTCGACCCACCAGGTCCACGCGACGCCTTCGCCCCACGCTTCCCCACCGACGTCGACCTGACGTCCCATCCCGGGACGGCCGCCCTCGTCGATGAAGGCCCAATCGTATTCGGGAGCGTCCAGCACGCCTTCGATGCTGCCCCGGTTGCCCCATGTGGTGATCTCCAACGGCGAGACCGGCGTGTCCAGCACGCCGTAGAAGGCGAGCGTCGTCCCCGCCTCGGCCGCAATGCCCTCGATCGATTCGCCGTTGAGGAGTTGGATGGCCTCACCGTCCCACGACCACTCGTAGCGATCGCTGAAGGAGGCCGTGATCTCCACACCACTGAAGACCCGGTCCGAACGGACCAGGATGAGCCACGTGCCCGGGGTGGGGTCGTTGAACCCGACGCCGTCGTTTGCACCCGGCGCGTTGGACCGCTGGTCAAACACCGTCGCGGTGGGCGTGGAGCCAAGCGCGAGGTGCAGGTCCGCCTCGCCGATGCCGCCCTCAAGGTCCACCTCAAGGCGTTCCGTTCCTGCGGGGACGTCGATGGAGAAGTACTGGTTGAGCCCGCTGTACCCGCTGAACGGACCGTAAGGGACGCCCGGGGTCAATTCGATGGCGTCCGTAGCCTCCGCGTTCGTCGGCATCGGGGTCAGGTCCGCCGCGATGGTGAAGTCAAGCGCTCGCCGCCATGTGTAGGCCGTGACGTAGTAGATGCCCGGCTCGAGGTTGTAGAGGTGCACCTCCTCGTCGGTGCCGGGGCCGGTCGACCAGTCCTCGTAGGTGGCCGCTCCCTCGTCGTTGGTGCCGTCCCCGTCCACCGGGATTCCGATGGGGAAATCGATGTCGAACCACTGGTCGAAGGGGTCGGGGGGTCCACCGTAGGAGATGGCCAGATCAACATCCCCTTCGCCGCCGTAGGTCGTCACCGTCAGGTCCGCAAGGTCCTCGGTGACGTTAACGTAGTACTGGATGGAGGCGCCGCCTTCGCCCCAATCGGGGCGTCCTTCCGGTTGCAGGTCTTGGGACGTCACAGGAACGCCGTGCTTGAGTTCGATCATCTCGTCGAGGCTCGGTGGTGCTTGCGCAACGTCCCACGTGGCCCAGACGCTGAGTTCCTGCAGGTCGCTCTCTGCGACGAGGGCGAACCAATGCGTGCCTTCTGTTGGCCAGGCGTAGGACCCAAAGGCGCCGCCGCCCCACGGTTGGGATTCGAGGGCGTCGAGGTGGTTCCACGCGGAGGGGGTGCGGTTGACGTCGTGGTAGACGGTGAAGTCCTGCACCTCGCCCCAGTCGTCAAAGCCCCATCCGAAGACGCTCAGCGACAGGCTGCGGGTGTACTGCGGCAGGTCAGCGAAGAACAACAGCGTGTCCCCAGCGGACACCGGGTCAAGGCTCAGGTCGTTGCCGTTTTCGAGTTCGAAGGCCTGCGCCACGATGCTGCCGTCGGGCATCACCCATGCCGCGCC